>JAGAHV010000062.1:0-4674 GCA_017626895.1 Clostridia bacterium
AGACCGATTTTCGGCAGGAGCAACACGGAAAACAATACGACGAAGACAAGCCCGTCCAGAACAGCCAGAAGGCTGACCAGGAAACTTTTATTCGAAGCCTGTCCATAGCAGGTAAAATGCATCGAAAACACACTCAGCGGCATGCAGAGCGGCAGAATGAGAAATCCCCATTCCGTCATTTCAAAAACCGGGGCCGAAGCGTCCTGATAATATAGGAAGGTCAGCTGTCTCGCCAGCAGGATCAGCACGGCCGAGATTCCCGCCATCAGCGGAACAAAGCGAAGCAGCGCATTTCGCATCACATCGGTCAGGGTTTTCCGGTCTTCCTCCCCGATACTGACCCCGAAGGCCATCCGGGATACCGCAAGGATGCCGTTCGGTACGGCCCAGAACAGGCCCAGAAACGAATTCGCCGTGGAAAAGGCGGAGATGCCCAACTCTCCGACATAACGGAGAATCAGCGCGTTGATGAGGACGCCGCGGAGCGCGACATAGCATGTGGTAAGGGAATTCGGTATGCCGACCCGGACAAGCTCCCTCAGCATGCCCCGGTCGCGAAATCTCATATGGAACCGAAAAATCGATCTGCCGGCCAGGAAATGAAACGCCTCGACCAGCAGAAAAACCCAAAGCCCCGTGGAGGACGCAAGGGCCAGTCCGAGCGTTCCGAGGCGATACCGCGCCACCAGAAGGAAGTTCATGCCAACCGTTACCGCAATCGAGGCAAGGCTGGCCATCGTACTACTCCATGCCCGGTTTTCCAGAGAGAGAAAGGCGGAAAGCTGCTGCCCCCAAAGCAACGGAAGTACCCCCGGGAGCTGTCCGAGGATATACTGATTGAGGAGCTTACGCGTCTCAGGGTTACCGGGGCCCCGGCCGGGAAAGCCCGGTAGCGTATAGGCCAGCAGAAAGAGCATGGTCACAAGAGCGAAGATGCCGGTGCCAAGCAAGCTGACAGAAAAAAGCCTGCTGTTCTGTTCCACCTGATTGTTCCCGAGGAACTTGCCGCAGATGATCTGGGAGCCGCTCACAAAGAGCACGGAAACCGCCCCGATCAGGAGCCCGATCGGAGTATAGAGCCCGACCGCGCTCATCGCCTGCGGTCCGATGTAATTGCTGGCAAACAGGCTGGAGATGATTCCGTTGATCTGGCTGACCGCCGCGAGGAGAATCTGCACCGGAAGCAGGCGGAACAGGAGCCTGTGGATCAGATAGACATCCGGATGCGGTTGTAACGAAAGCTTTCTGCTCATGGGGAGACCACCTGCCGATCAGTTTTCTAAAAGACAGCCGAAATTCAGGAACCGTTGTTCCGCTCATATTATTCATTTTATCATATAAATATATCGGTGTAAACAAAAAGGAATGATTCGATCGGCCCAGGAAGTTGCTCCAATATACCTTCCTTGCCGGTCCTTTTTCATCGTTTCGTATCCTTTATTCTGTCACCGATCACAGATCGCCGGGTCACGAGACCAAGACAGGAAAGAATCAGCAGAACGCTCCCGCCTGACACTCTTTTTGATACCATAAGCTCTTTTATTCATAGCAGAATACCTTCCGTTCCTATATTTGCAGGCTGAATATGGAATACATAAACATACATTTCAGGTTATAGCAAAAATTCAGGAATATCTCAATGGCATTTTCGAGTTGGAAGGCTTTCTGTTTACAGTTTCCGCGAATAATGGAACAGATTCCACAAAGCCTTCGGTTGACTGAAACGTATTCAAGCTGAGAGATGGCAAAACCCCCGACCTGTATCGGCCGGGGGTTTTGCCGCTGAAGCGGTTTCTGATCACAGAGCAGGCGGCGGTGAAAAATCTCGACAATTCTGAAGCGCGGGGCTATAATGACGGCAAAAGCGTCCGATGACTGTTCCTATTCCTGCGTCTGCACATTCTGCGCACGGCGCTGTTCCTGTCGCGGCAGGAGGTAGTCATTGTAGATAAAGCTCAGGATTGCCGCAGCCGGAATGGACAGCAGCATGCCGAGAATGCCGAACATGTTTCCCAGCACGATGCTGGCCACCAGGATCAGCAGACCGGAGACTCCCAGAGAGCTTGAAAACAGCTTGGGCTTCAGAATATACCCATCCACAAACTGAAGAACCGCGCAGAAGATGATAAACATCAGGGCATGGAGCGGATTCACGAGGAAGAGCACGAAACCACCGACCACGGCGCCGATGACGGGTCCGAAGTTGGGGAGCAGGTGGGTTACGGCGACGACGACCGATACCAGGCCGACATACTGCATGCGGCAAATCAGCATAAAAATCGCGTTCGCCGCGCCGATGATCAGGGAATCCAGCAGGCTCTGGCCGAGGAAGCTGATGAGAATGGCGTCGCAGCGCAGCGAGAAATCCATGATTTCCATCATGGTTTTCTGACTGAAAACCGCCCGTACCAGGCGCCACCAGCCTCTCAGGACCCGCTTTTTGTCCACGAGGAGATAGACGGCAAGGATCAGCGAGATCACGGCAGAGATGACGTTCTTGCCGGAATTGGCCGCACTGCTAAGGATTCGCCCCGCGTTCTCTTGCACGAAGCTGATGATGCTGTTCAAAGCGTTCTGCGACAGCGTCGTAATCCGATCCGCATCGAGGAAGCGCTCCAGGAAGCTGCCCTCCAGCAACCGGATCGCCGAGTCAGCATAGCCGTCGATGTTTTCCGAAAAGGCGGCGACACTCGTCACCAGCTGGGGAATCAGCGTCCCGATCAGGAAAAGCAGCGCAAGCAGCGCCGTCACCACCGTCAGCAGAACTGACATCGTCCAGCGCCGGGAGCCGTTCTTCATCTTCCGCAGCACCTTATTGGAGAAGAAGTTTGCCAGCGGGTTCATCACGTAGGCAAAGACAATCCCCAGAATAATCACCCTGAAGTTTCCGAGAAACCCGCCCACCGCGGACAGCACCGAACCGAAGTGGGTCAGCAACACATAGAACGCCACGCCGATACAGACAATAACCGCGCCGTTATACCACGGTTTCTGTGACAGTTTTTTGAGTTTCATCCCATACTCTCCTTGAAATAATGCGGAAAGCGTTCTTTCGTATCCAATAAATTTATCACAAATCATCCACTATTTCAATATGGATCGAAAGGAGGCTGACATGAATAGCCGCAATTCCAGATTACAGATCAAATTTCGGATCAGAAAAGCCTTCGTTGTCCGTATGCTTATGCTTGCCGTTCTCCCGGCCCTTCTGCTGTCGGCATGCGCGTTTTCTGATGTATCCGATCTTCCGACGCTGTACGATGTCCTCGGTGACAGGAAAACCCGCTCTGTCATACCGGAGGAAAACGAAGGGCTGCTGATCAATCTCTCGGATACGCTGCTGACGAAGACCATGATGTACCTGGATGCCCTGATGGATCAGCAGCAGACCTACACGGACTATAGCCGGCTGCCCTCGACATCGGACCTTTCGGCGCCGGTGCTGGAGAGACTTGAAGAGATCTGGAAAATGGGAGGAACGGAACAGGTCAGTTACTTGCCGGATGACAATGACACCTTTGTCAGGGCACGGTGGTTTGCGGAGGGCAGAGGCCGCGCCTACATCGGCTACGCCGAGGCGATGAACGCCATGGGCCAATATGCGGATGATGTCGTCATCCGTCGCTTTTCCTATGCGGCCGGCCGCGATATTCCCCTGTTTTATACCGATGTGGTCGGCATCCGTTCGGACATCGGCGGAGAAAAGAAAGAGCTGGCCTTCGAGCTAGCAAACCTGCTCATCAGCGAGGAGGTTCTGACAAGGATGAGCCTGTCCGGGGAAGCGGGCGGTACGCTCCAATACCTGCTGACGTCCCGAAGAAGCGTCTATGACGCGCTTTGTTGGGAGTATCCCATCTACGGCCACCTGAAGGAAATGGTGGACAGCCCGGATAACCATGTTTTCCGGCTTGGAGACCATGCCCGAGAGTTTATCAGCAGGATGGAAGCCGCCCTGTGTGAAGAGCTTGCGCAAACTGTCGGATACGGAGAAAACCATTGACGGACAAAGGGAAACGGAGTATAACATAGTAGAGAAGTATGTTATACGGAGGTGCCGAATATGAACACAGCAAGCGCCGTGATCAAAGCCGTCTGCATCAGCGACAGGAAGGGGCAGCAGAAGCAACCGATTGAGAGCGTCCATCTCCGGCCGGAGCACGGGATCGACGGAGACGCCCACGCCGGAAACTGGCACCGACAGGTGAGTCTGCTCGGTCAGGAGAGTGTGGACCGCCTGCAGGAGAAAATCAGCATTCCTCTTCTCCCGGGAGCTTTTGCTGAAAACATTTTGTGTGAAGGGATTGCGCTGTATAAGCTCCCGATCGGTACAAAGCTGCGCATCGGGACGGCGCTCTGCGAGGTGACACAGATCGGCAAGGAGTGTCACGCGGACTGTGCGATCCGCCGCCAGGCGGGAGACTGCGTCATGCCGCGCGAGGGTATCTTTGTCGTTGTACTCGAAGAGGGCGATGCCAAGGCCGGGGATCTGGTCACGGTCGAAGAATGAAATAAGCTGACAGAGGGATCGAATCTTTGCGTGATGCAGAGCTTCGATCCCTCTGTTCTTGTATCTCAGGAGTTAATTCTCCGTTAGAGTTTCCTTTATCGGCATTATTCCCACTCGATGGTTCCGGTGGGCTTCGGGGTCAGATCCCAGAGGACGCGGTTGACACC
>JAGAHV010000063.1:0-35733 GCA_017626895.1 Clostridia bacterium
TTAATTATGCTTCCGGAATAAACGTTCGTATATAGGTGCCACAGATTGCTTGCATATATCAAAAATGAACGTTTGTCAAGATATTTGTTCAATTTAATATTTTACAGTTCCTTACATTCTGGCACAGGCCATGCTTGAGAAAACGCCGGACATTACCGGTATTCTCAGTATGAATGACCGCATGTCCCTTGGCATTATCCGCGCTCTGCACGAAAAGGAAATGTCCATTCCGGCAGATCTTTCCATCGTCAGTTTTGACGACCTGTTCTTTTCGGAATACATGGAACCTCCCCTGACAACCATGCGAACTGAAAAGTATCAATGGGGAAAACAGCTCATGCATTATCTGCTTTCCCTCTTTGCACAGGAAACCAGTGAGGAAAGCCTTGTCATCTCCGGGGAAACATTGCTCGAACCGGTTACCCTCGTTATTCGAAGCAGTACCGCTCCCCCCAGGCAAAAATAGCATATTTCAAAAAAACAGGAAATGTCCGCAGCTCGGAACATTTCCTGTTTTTTTCGGCAATGTTAAAGCTCTTGCAGAACGTTTCGTCTGATAATCCATTTTCCATCTTTCGTAGAGCCTTTACGTTTCAGAATTCCCTCTTTGCGCATCTTATCCATCTGATATCGAACCGCATCATTTGTTAATCCGGTAAGACATGAGATTTCCCTTACAGTCAAAGTTCTATTTCCTTTGAGTGCTCTTAAAATCATTTTTCTTGGAGTTTCTTTGGGGTTCTCTGATGCAATTTCTTTGGGGTTTTCTTTGGGGTTCTCCGCAGCAGTTTCTTTGGGGTTTTCTTTGTGGTTCTCTGCATTAGTTTCTTTGGGGTTTTCTTTGTGGTTCTCTGCATTAGTTTCTTTGGGGTTTTTGGGGTTCTCAGCAGCAGTTTCTCTTGGGTTTTCTTTGGGGTTCTCCGCAACAGTTTCTTTGGGGTTCTCTTTGGGGTTCTCCGCAACAGTTTCGTTGGAGTTCTCTGTGGCAATTTCTTTGAGATTCTCTTTGACTATACTTTCATCAATCTTTTTCTGATAATCATAAAACCCATCTCTAACGTAAAGCCTTGTTATAAAATAGTCATGTGCTTCATCCGTCTCGAACTCCGGAAGAGGTGAACCATTCTTTTCTAATGCCTTCAGAATTTTCCTGAACCCTGTATTTCGCCCCTCTGTTAAATGCAGTTCTTTCAAAATTTCGCCAATTCTTCGATTCCTGTATCGACGGCTTCTGACTTTAAAAGTACGCAATCCTTCCAGTGTAACAGAACGGTCCGGTCCCGGATGAGAAATAATTTCAATCATGTCTTTCTCAACACGAACTTCAATAGGTTCACGCTCATCATATGCTTTGTGGTATACAGCATTCGAAAGTGCTTCTTCAATAGCTTCATAAGGGTAGTTGAAGAAACGATCAGCTTCTGCTTTATCCGGCCTTTTTACAATCTGTTCTGTGATAATTACGTTTCGAATATACCGCAGTGCTGCCCTCAATTGCTCATGAAGAGGTCCTCTGAATGTCTGCTCAATTATTTTATCTCCACCCTCTCCTTCCGGAAACTGCACCACATCAATCTGAGCACAAGGAAAAAACTTTTCCGGTTCAGGATTAAAGAACATTAAAGCAACATTCTTCGGTTTCACATACTCAGGAAGTGTACTAATCAGATTCATATCCTTACATAACTCGATAAAATCCATCTTGTCGGCTCTGTCATATAAGTCACTCTCGATTTCTTTCAAGTAGGATTTTACCAGTGTATAATTCAAATCAGATATTTCTGCTGTATGGTTCACACGATCATCGAACGGTGTCTTATTTGCCAGTGCAAACAGTTCTTTGACTTCATCGTCATTCGGATTAACCGTTACAGAGCCCTTCCGAATGAAATTAAATCGTTCCATATCTTTTTTAGACATAGTTTTTGGCGAAGAATACGGGCGCGAATCACCACCTGGGCACCAGATGACAATAAACGTTTTCCCGTCAAGCTCATCTATTCCAATAATCGGTGTATAGCCCGGTCTTATCATTTTACACTTTTCAAAAATATCTTTTTGCCAGGCATCGACTTTATCCAAAGGAACTCCTAAATACGGTCTGAGTGGCATTCCATTTTTTTCTTTTACACCAAGTACGATATAACCGCCGCCCCAGTTATCCAGATCATTTGCAAATGCAGTAATCGTTTTTAATGATGCTTCCGGATCCCAGGTTGTTTTGAATTCAATTCGTGCCCATTCTACAACGTTTCCCATAAGAAGCGTTCTTATATTAGTAGGAATTGCCATGGCATCTTTTCACCTTTCTTCCCATCATATATTCCTTGTTTGAGATCTGTTTCACGGTAATCTCGGTCATAACGGGAAACTGGAATTTATCTTGCCCCACTCAATAATCCTACGCTGAAATTTTCGACGAACATAGCGGTATAACAGCCGTCACATATTACGTGACATGCTTGCAGTTATCTCTTTGGAAACACTTTCCCAAATGATCCTCTACGTACCTGTAAGTCCTGTCCTTTCAGCAATAATAGTATTCCTGCCCATCTGTGTTTATCTGGTATTTTATCAAGCATTGTTCTTTACACATTTCCAACAGCAACATATTAATTTTCCTTGGAGCTATATTTTCCATCAATTGCTGAGAGTATCTGAACAGATGGCCTCAATCCTTTTATCTGAGTGTAATCGCTTCAAGGCCGCTTTGTCAATGATGCTTTTCTCAAAATCAGATATTCTACGTTCTTCAGCCTTGCAGCATTGTACATTTGAACACTCAAATATAGGCAAAGCTGCAAAAATTCCGTTAAACCGTTTCTTGCACAACAGTAATGAATATCGTTCCTAAAGTCCAGTCAACAGAAAGCAGGAGGAAAAATAACTCTTCCTCCTGCTTTAACAAACACAACCACTGGGAATTCAATTAGGCCCTTCCATAATATTTGCATTCCTGGAAACAAAACAGAAAACAGCACAAAGATCTTCTACGTTGATCTCACAGCAATTATTTACAACAGTCTCTTTGCCAGAAACGAATATGACAACCTGTCGTCAAGTTACAGAAGTACTTTTACTTCTTTGGCAGATACACACTATCCATATTGAGCACATTCAGAACGGGCGCGGCTACTCTGTTACCGTTCTTTACCAATATGCTGTTCTTCGACAGCACGATTGATTTCCATCCCGCATGTCATATAAAACTGATTTACGGCATTTCCCTTCCCAGTCCTGTCATCATCGAAAACCCTTCGAAGAAAGCCCGATGCGCTCAAAATAAGGTTACTGTAACGCACAGTACGGACCGGAAACCATCACGGAATCGTTTCCCAGAAGATCTGCGCCAAACGGCAGCTTAGTCGAATCAACTATTTCCTTCGCATTTCAGGATGTCTGTCATAAAACGCTTTTTTATCCGCGTACATTTTCTCATCCGCAATCTTAAAGGCTTCCCTCATATCCATCGTTCCATCTGTCCAGAAGTCGCCTATTGCAAAACTGATGTCGGCATTTTTCGCAACGTCCCTGCGCAGACGCTCCACTTTTCGGTCAAACGCTTCCCTGCTGATTCCGGCAGTAATCACCACAAACTCATCTCCGCCTGTACGGAAAAGATCCTCCTGATAGAAGACTTTGCTCAGAAGTTCGCTGCCCTGAATCAGCATTCTGTCTCCGGCCTCATGTCCATCCCTGTCATTGACCACTTTCAAGCCGTTGAGATCAATGTTCACCACACCGTAACAGGCACCATTTTCCTGCAGGCTCTTCATTTTCTCCTTCATTGCCCGCCGGTTTCTGATTCCCGTCAGTGAATCGATCTGGCTGATCTCCTCCAGCTTTCTGAGCAGGAGATGATTGTAGATCTCTGAGCCGAGAATAAAGGACATCAGCTCGACAAGTTCTTTCACTTCCACCGTTTTCTCTGTATTGAAATTCAGCACATACAGATACCCGATGACCTCTTTGCTCCGGCGCAGCGGAACCAGAACCAGTGTCCTGACATGATTCTTTTCCATTGATTCCGCCCACTCGGGATTCAGCTGACATATCTGCTCCATATCCTGTTCATTCTGAATGATAATCGCATTGCTGACACCAATCAGTTTTTCCCATGAACACAGGAGCTCGTACGTAATCGTCTGCACGCTCACATCATGCACCGGTTCTGCATCCGCTGAGAGTACCCGGCATAAATTGACCGCCCGTCCGTTTTCATGGTCGATGAGCAGAATCTGTCCGACCTTCGCCTCCGCCTCATCCATGATCACCCGGAGCACTTCAGATAAGCTTGCCTCAAAATTCTCGGATCGGATCAGTGTCAGGCCTGCTTTGACAACCGCGTTGGCTGTATTGACAGATACGGCAGCCATCCGCTCCGTTTCAGCTTCCCTGGTAAACTCAAAGATAAACTGACAGTACCCGATGCGGTCACTGTCAGAGGCCAGCGGAATCAGCGTCTGATCGGTCCAGGAATGAAGTGCCTTGGTTTCCACGTAGGCATGCATCCGCTGTTTCAGAATCGCAGCCCGGAAACAGTAATCCTCAAACTTGTTATCCCTCGGAACCAGCTCATGATAGACCATTCCATCATGGTAACCCGGACCCATTATGGCTTTATACACCTGATTTGCCGCGAGTATACGGATTTCTCCGCACGTCTCTTTTTCTGTCTTTTCAACTGACATCACACAGCATGGTATATCGACCATATCCACAAACGTCTGAAAATTCACAGCCTGTCTCCTTCTCAGCAGCCCGGTTTTCCGGCGCTGCTGCCTGTTCTGCTCAGAATTGACCATTCACTGCGGGCACAGGCCCGTCTTTTTCCGAAGCTGCCCACTGATTTCTGCAGGACAAATCATGCCATCCCTCTGACGCAAATCCACCGCCGGATTCCCGGAAACCGCCTCAAGACACATTCTGCCCAGCCTTCAGTCGGAAAAGTCGGGCAGAATATCCGGTCAATAACTTGACCGCAACGTGTCCGGAAAACACAGACGGTCTACGGCCTTGCAGCGAATCAGGGCATTAATTGTCCTTTATATACTTTCCTCTTTCCCGTCCGGGAAAGCATGTTACAGACGGCGTTCAAGCAGTTCCTCAAGGGATACCTGCCGGTAATTTTCGGGCAGCGGCTCCGGTTCCCGGTTCCATTCAAGCGCCGCCAGGACAGTCATGGCCGCCCCCGTCAGCATGCCATCCTCATCCAGATCAAAATCCGGCATATGATGACCGGCCGTGCATCCCTTTTCGGGATTCCGGACGCCGGTAAAACTGAGGACACCCGGCCAGAGCCTGAAATAGGAGCCCATCGTCTCCGAGGCCATCCAGGGCGAATCCTCCCCGATCCGGATCTCCGGCAGCTGACCCGCCGCCCGCAGAAGGCGCTCACGCCAGTGTTCATCATTCTGCGTTTCATAGATCGGTTTCGGCGCGTGAAGGAACTCGGCCTGACAGTTAAAGGATTCGGCGGTTTTTCGAACCGTCTCAAACATCTCCTCCCGGAAACCGTCTGCCACCCCTTTAACATCATACGTGCGTACCGTTCCGGAAAACGTCAGCGTGTCCGGAATCACATTTGGGCGGCTGCCGGCATGTACCATTCCGAGGGAATACGTGAGACTCTTATCCGGCCGGACAGAGGTCATCCGAAGCCCGTTCAGCCGGGTGTGCAGTGCCGCAAAGCAGTCAATGGGGCTGGCTGAGAGATCCGGCCGCGCCCCGTGTCCGCCATGCCCTCTCAGACAGATTTCAAATCCGAATCCGCCGGAGGTGGCCGGCCCGCGGCACAGGCTCACCGTGCCGGTCGGAATGTCTGACCGGACATGGGTGGCATAGCAGGCGCCAATGTCAAAATGATCCATGAGAAAGGGAAGCAGTTTGACAAAACCGGAGTTATTTTCCTCGCCGCTTTCAAACACGAAGATCAGCGGGATGGAGAGATTCCGTTCTGCAAGAATGCGGGCGGCGCACAGCAGCATGGCCATGTGCGCATCATGTCCGCAGGCATGCATTTTCCCGGGAATCTGCGAGATACAGTTTCTCTCGCAGTTCTCATGGCGCGGCGTTTCCTGAACCGGCAGCGCATCCATGTCTGCCCTGAGGAGCAGGGCGGGCATCGCACTGTTCCCGTTCAGCACGCCAATCACGCCGCCTGCCGGGATTTCCGTCACCTGCATCCCCAGCCGGCGCAATTCCGCAGCCACGTACTGAGCCGTTTCCGTTTCCTCACCCGAGAGCTCGGGACGCGCATGAAACGCCCTGCGTTCCGTGACCATCTGTGGCGTTCTGGCCCGAACAGCTGTCAGTATATCCAGTTCGTTCATCGTTTATCCTTTCACAAAAATCAGGTAAATCAGTGTCGCACACAGCCCCAGTCCGAACATGAGGAGGGCATAGCTCATGGTGTGCGTCAGTCGGCGCCGTGCATCCCCGGCACCATCCATGAGGCCGGCCAGCCAGCCGGCAAAGTGATGCTCTCTGAGACGGCCCTTGAAAATCGTCCGGTTGAGCCCGTCCGCCGCCAGGTCTGCCGCGTTCCCCGCTGCATAAACCAGTTCATTTCCCACATGCGCCGCAGGCGCTTTTTTGCGCTGTGCCGGGAAAAAGAGGCGGGTAATGAGTGCTGCAAGGCCATCCGTCACGGAGGAAACCACCCGTGCCACCGTAAATCCCGCCAGGGACAGTGCCCGTCCCAGCGGAACATAGAACCGGTTTTCGATATTTTCCTCGCGGAAAGGCGCCGTCAGGCACGTCCCGATGCGGGTCAGGCCGCTGATCACGGGACGATAGATCCGTCCTTCCAGGAACTGCGGATCCGCAATCACGGTCAGCTTTCCAAAGAACGCCAGAATGGCTGCAATCGCGGGCCGATAGACCCGGTCCTCCAGATCCAGTTTCTCAGGCCAGGCATTGATATAGACCGGGCCGTCCTTGGTCTTTCGGATCAGCAGCGGCCGGATAATGCCCAGATAGACCGCCAGGCCGATGGCGATGGAGATGAATGCCCCTTTCAGGTTAGCCATGGAAAAGTAGTCAACCGCATGGCTCAGATGCCCCTGATGCGTCATTCCTGCCATCAGGTCGGCAATTCGGTCCATGATCAGGCTGGGCTGTATACCCAGCAGCGGTACCAGAATCGCGCTCAGGAACAGGGCGGCGGAGCTGAGGCCGGACATGGGATACGCCACATCGTCATAGGCGGCCTGGTAAATCGGATGCCTCTCCCAAAAGATACAGATATACAGTTTCAGCATGTACGCCCCGGTCAGGCCGCCGGAAAGCAGGAAAATCCATTCGATGACCGTATAAATAAGCGCCAGCGTCGGCATGCCGTGTTCGGTCATGTGCTCTGCCAGTTCCACGATTCCCTCGTGAATCAGCGTCTTGCTGACATAGCCGGAGAAATAGGGAATGCCCATCAGGCCAAACATGCCCATGAGGAACGCGAAGTGCAGAAGCAGCTTGCCGCGTCCGAAGCCCCGGACATCGTTGAGATCCAGCTTGTGCAGATTCATGTAGATGACACCCGCCGCCATAAAGAGGATCAGCTTGAACAGCGAATGGTTCATCATGTACAGGACGGTGCCCCTGGCCGCCAGCGCGTTGTGTTCACCCAGCAGGCTGGCACAGGCGATTCCGGTGAGGATAAACCCGATCTGGGACATGGATGAACAGGCCAGCGTCCGCTTGAGGTTGATGGAAAATACCCCCAGCAGCGCGCCCAGGAACATGGTAATCACGCCCAGGAACAGCACCAGATTGGCAAAGGCGGCATTCCCCCGGAAGATTTCCAGGGTCACCACAATGATGCCGTAGATGCCTGTCTTGGTCAGAATGCCCGAGAGGAGCGCGGAGGCCGGTGCGGGGGCAACCGGGTGTGCCTTGGGCAGCCAGATATGCAGCGGGAACATGCCCGCCTTGGCGCCAAAGCCCAGCAGAATGCAGATGGAGGGCACCCACAGCCGGGCCGTGTCCGCTCCGGAGGCCGCCTCATACAGTTTCGCGATTTCAAGAGTTCCCAGTTCCAGTTTGAGCAGGAAGAGGCCCATCAGCATCACCATGCCGCCGATGACGGCTACGGCCAGATAGGTCTCGGCCGAGCGCATGGCCAGAGCATTTTCATCATGTGCCACCCAGTTATAGGAGGTAAAGGACATGATTTCAAAGAAAATGAAGGTGGTATAGAGGTCCGCAGAAAGAAAGACCCCCACGGTAGCCCCCAGAGTAAACAGGTAGAAGAAATAATACCGGTTGCGGTTATGGTAGTGCCGGCTGAAGTATTCCTTTGAGAGCATGGCGCACATGGTCCACATGACGCCGCCGATCAGGGCATACATGGCACGGAAGCCATCCAGCCGGAACGAGAGACCGAACTCGCAGAATCCGGGCACGGTCACCGCCAGGTCTGCGCCCATGATGACCAGGAACAGGGCCACGGCAGCGGCGGCCAGCTCCACGGCGGAGTACAGAATGACCAGCCGGTCCCGCAGATCCTTGTTCCGGCGTCCCGTGACATAGGACAGACAGGCCGCAACCATCGGAAAGAATACAAGAAACAGTAGCAGCATGATCTCCCTCCCCTACATCCGGGCCTGGGCTGCCATAAAGGTCAGCAGCTGGTTGGAATAAAAGCCGATCAGAACAATGGCCAGAGTCAGAATCACCAGGGCCGTTTTCATGCAAAGGCCGGGATCCCCAGCGCCCGTCTCCGACTCATCCGGGGAGCGGAAGATCATGAAAAAGACCGGATAAAGCACATACACGGCACAAAGGACCGCGGAAATCAGCATGGCGATCAGGCCCACAAGACCAAACGGCCTGACTGCCAGTGCCGCATTGCCAATCGTCCATTTGCTCAGGAACGCCGGCAGCATCGGGGTGCCGGCCAGGGCCAGGGCCGCAATGGCATAGACGCCGCAGACCAGCGGCATCCTTGCCCGAAGGCCGCGCATGCTCTCAATCTGCGTCCTGCCGGTCTGTACCAGAATGGCGCCCGCGCAGTAGAACAGCGTAATCTTGATCAGAGCATGGAACACCAGATGCGCCAGCGCACCGGTCATCCCTGCCGGGGTCAGCAGCGCCGCCGAGAAAACGATGTACGAAAGATTGGAAACGGTCGACCAGGCCAGCCGACGCTTCAGGTGATGCTCCCGGACCGCCCGCACCGCGCCATACACGATGGTCAGGGCGGCCAGAATAATCAGCACCGCCTGCGCAGGGGTTCCATACAGGTTCTGGCTGCCAAAGGTAAAATAGCAGACCCGGATCACCGCGAAAGCGCCCGCCTTGACCACCGCCGCCGCATGCAGCAGGGCCGTTACCGGCGTGGGGGCCACGGCCGCCTCCGGCAGCCAGCGGTGAAAGGGCACGATGGCCGCCTTGACGCCAAAGCCCAGCGCCATGCACAGGAACAGACCCTGCATGAGAACCGGGTTTTGTGCAAACCTCGCCGCCTCCAGTGCGCCGCCGGGAACAAAGTTTCCGCCGCCCCAGGCGATCACCGGAATGACGCCGATCAGGGCCAGTGCCGCACCGCCAAAGGTATAGGCCATATAGATCCGGCCGGCGCGCACCGCCTCCGGGCGGCTCGAATGCATCACAAGCGGCAGGGTGCTGAGGGACAGCAGTTCATAGAAGATGTACAGGGTCACCAGGTTTCCGGCCATGGCAACACCCAGTGTGACGCCATAGGAAACTGTGTACAGCGCGAAGAATGCCCGCTCCCTGCCCTCATGACGCATGTATTCAAATCCATAGAGCGTGGCAATCGGCCACAGGAAGGCGGCAAGCCCGGCAAAAATAGCACCGGTTCCATCCAGTGAAAAGGTCATGACGAGATTTGAAACAATGGGGAAAACCGTTTCCGCCGTTCCCTGCTGACGGAAAATGACACTGAAGACCGCTGCCGAGGTCAGCAGCGCGATCAGTTCCACCAGAACGCACCTCAGCTTCCGGTTCGGTTCCGGAATGAGAAAAAGCAGAAGCCCGGCCAGAATGGGAAAGAATACGGCAAAAGAAAGCATATGCAACGCTCCTTTTTTATCTAAATGCCACTTGCAGCGTTGTCCGTTTCAAATTCGACAGGCTGACGCGGCAGGGGCATTCCTTACAAAACCGATGCACAAATGCCTGCAACCGCCGAGCTGATCGCAGAGGAAAAGATGCCGGTCAGGACGACCAGCGCCGCCAGGATCATCATGGGAACGGTCATATGCCATCCGCCCTCACAGACCGGATTCGCTTCGTAATCAAAGTCTCCGCCCGGGAAAAAGCCGTAGATGGTGACCGGCAGAAGGTACGCGGCCGTCAGAAGGGCAGAGATGATCAGAATAATGGGGCCCGCGATGGAAAAGCCGGCCGGAGCGCCTGCCAGAGAACCGGTGGCCAATGCCCATTTGGACACAAAGCCGCTGGTGGGCGGGATGCCGATCAGGCCCATGGAGGCAATGGTCCAGCACCAGGTGGTCACCGGCATCCGCTTGCCGATGCCCCGCAGATCCGCCACATAGGTCTTGCCGGTTTCATGAATCATGGCACCGGCGCAGAGGAACAGACAGTCCTTAATGACCGAATGCGCCACCACGTGCAGAATGCCGCCCGTAAAGGATTCCGGATACAGGCAGGAGAGGCCGAACAGCACATAGCTGACCTGGGAGACGGTCGAGAAGGCCAGCCGCTTTTTCAGCAGCGGCTCCCGGTAGGCCAGCATGGAACCCATGAAGACGGTAATGAGGGTCAGCGTCATAAAGGTAAACTGCACCCAGGTTCCGGCAATCACTTTGGCACCGACCAGGAAATAAATGACGCGGATGATGGCCAGCACACCGGCCTTGGTGATGACGCCCGAGAGGACCGCCGAGGCGGGCGCGGGCGCCACCGGATGGGCCGTGGGAAGCCAGCCGTGCAGCGGGAACATACCGGCCTTGGTGCCAAATCCCAGGATGACCAGGAAGGTAATCACCAGCAGCGCCGGAGAGGCCTCTGCCGCTGCTCCGCCGGGGACAAAGGTCACCGTTCCCAGCAGGTTGTTGTAGAAGAAGATGCCGAGCAGACCCATCATGGCGCCGAAAATGGAATAGATGAGGTATTTGACGCCGGCAGCCACCGCCTCCGGTGTCCGTTCATGCACCACCATGGGGACGGAGAGCATGGTCATCAGCTCATAGAAAATGTACAGCGTGATCATGGACCCGGCATAGCACTGGCCGACCATCGCGGTGAGAACGCACAGGTAAAACGCCTGATACGAATGCTCATGCTCACTGCCCTTGAGATAGTCCAGCGCAAACACGCCGCCCAGCAGCCACATGGCCGTCATCAGGACGGAAAAGATGCAGCCGATGGTATCCAGGTGCAGATGAACGGCCAGGGTCGGCGTCATCTGCAGCAGGACAAAGTCTGTCCCGTTTCCAAAGCAGGCAAGAATCACGGCCGCCATTTCGAGGATCAGCGCGCCCACGACCATTCGGCCTCTTGTCACCGGCTCTTTGGCCGCCGGCAAAAGCCATACCATTGTCCCTGCCACGGCAGGCCAGAGCAGTGCAAGGATTAACAAGATCTTCATGAGAAATCCCCCTAAACTCACTGTATTTGAGTGGTATCGATTTCCGGGAACTGACCGGACACCGTCCCTGCAGGCTCAGCCGAATACGCTGAACCCGGAGAGAAACATCTGATAAATCGGTCCGGCACAAAGGCCGAGAGCCAGATTGAGAATCAGGAAACCCGCGAGACTTACCCGAACCAGGTGATCCGGTTTCCGGCGGACCGTGTCCCCCTCATGCACATACAGGGACATGGCCGTGGACATGAAATAACCGAGATTCAGCAGCGTGGAGACGGCCAGACAGATCAGCGTGATGATCATGTGACGGCCGCCCACGGCCACCGCCGTCTGTCCCATCATGAGCTTGGTGACAAACACGCTGAGCAGCGGCAGTCCCACCAGATTGACCGCCCCCAGGCTGAACGCAAACGCCGCCAGCGGGGTGCGGTAAAACGCTCCCCGAACATCCTTTCGCAGGTGCGTGCCGCCCGCGGCCTCATCCATCTCCGCAGAGGAGATGAACAGCATCGACTTGGTGGCGGCGTGCGCCAGAAGATGCCACAGTGCAACCATCAGACCGTCCATGGTTCCAAGACCAATGGCCAGGAAAATATAGCCGATCTGCGCTACCGAGGAATACGCAATCATCATGCGGACTGTTTTGGCCCGGATGGCCGCCACCGATCCCATGATCATTCCGGCAGCGCCAAACACAAACATCACATCCGTGATGCCGAGGGCCTCAATCACCGGCAGTCCGATAGTTCTCACGTAGATCTTAATCAGAAGGAAGATGTATCCTTTGGATACAACGGAGGACAGCAGGGCTGAGGAGGTGGTGGTGGCATTGCTGTATGCTGCCGGCACCCACTTTTCAAAGGGATACAGGGCACTTTTCATGCCAAGTCCCACCGAGATCAGCGCCACCGTCACATCCAGCGGAATCCGGTATTCCCGGTTTGCCGCCAGCTGGGCCACCGCGTCATGAATGGGCGACATCAGCAGATGGCCGGTGATGGAATAGAGAATGACCACACCCAGCAGGAACAGGCTTGAGCCCAGCAGGTTCATGATCATGTAACGGACACCCGCCACCAGACTGCTGCCCGTCTGCTTCGCCATGATCAGGCCGGCGGCGGCCAGCGTGCTGATTTCAATGAACACGTACGCGGTAAACAGGTCGTTGGTATAGATCAGCGCCAGCAGAGACAGAACACACAATTCCACCATGACGCCATACAGATTGTATTTCGTCGGTTCAATCCGTTGGCTGGACCGCCGGTACGCGCCAAGGTAGGAAAACAGGACCACCAGCAAAAGAACCACCGCCGTCCCCGTCTCAAGAACGCCCACCCGCAGTTCATTGCCCCAGGGCGCCGGGAAATGGCCCATGCGGTATACATAGCTTTCCCCTGTCTGCAGGGTATACACCAGCGTCATGACATTCAGGACCAGATTGATGACCAGGACAACCCCGGTCAGAATCGCCGCGCTCCGGCGCCTGAGCACACTGGTCACAACAGCGGACACCAGTGTCAGCAGGATGCAAAAGGCAGGAAAGTTCTGAACCAGCGTCATCACACTTCCTCCCTTCCCGCCAGGGCCACAATTTTGTCCAGATCCAGCGTATGATACACATGATACAGCCGGATGGACAGTGCCATCATCAGGGCGGAAACACTCACCGACACGACAATGCCTGTCAGGACAAGCCCCGCCGGAATCGGATTGATATACGCCTCCATGCTCTGAACCCCATCGGTCACAATCGGCGCCTTATGCCCCGCAATGTATCCCTGAGAGGCCAGAAACAGATAAATGGAGGAATCCATGATGTCCATTCCGATGATTTTCTTGATCAGGTTCCGATTAAAGAGCATGGTCGAAAACCCGATGCAGAAAAGGATCACGGCCGTGGTTTCCTCATAGTTGAGCAACCATTTTGAAAACATGCTAGACCTCCCCTTTCCTGAAAACCGCATACAGCACGTAGACCGTGCAGGTGACGATCAGGCCGACGCAGATATTGAGCAGCAGAATCAGCCCGCTTGAGAGAATCGCCCCCGGCGTGCCCAGCGGAATCGCACTGGGGATGCCGTTCGCCCCCGTATAAAACGAATACGTCTTGGAAATCGCATAGGTCAGAAGCGCGGCGACCACGATCCGCTGATAGGTTTTGTATGTAAAGAACCGCCGGATGTCACGAAAGCCAAAGGCAGTGACGTGGAGCACCAGGCCGGCGCCCACAATGGCGCCGCCGGAGAAGCCGCCGCCCGGTGACAGATGCCCGTTGAGAATCACATAGATTCCCAGAAGGAAAGCCACCGGGGTCAGCACCTTGGCCGTATGCTGCAAAATCGCATCATGCTTGGGCTCATAAAAGGTATCCGCATGCGGTTCCTCCCGGATGGACCTGGCCAACGTGCTGTATCTGGCGCTTTCCGGATCCAGCCGCAGAAGAAACAGGACCACCATGACGGCGGCAAACAGCACCGTCGACTCACCCAGGGTATCAAAGGCACGATAGTCAAGAATCATGCCTGTGACAATATTGACCGCCCCGGTTTCCTGCAGCCCCTGTTCAATGTACCGCTTCGGAACCTCGTTCTGGATCGGATCGATTTCACCGCCAAATCCGGGCAGCTTGGTCACGGTATACAAAAGCAGCACAATCATGGCCACGCAGATCAGGAAACAGCCCGCCAGATAGATTCCCCTGCCCACCAGCGGAACATTTTTCTCGTTCAGCGTCTCAAGGCGGCGGGCTATAGCTTCCTCTTCCTGTTTATCCTCCAGGTAGCGCTGCCGGCGCCACTCCTCCTCCAGTTCCGCCTCCGAATCCGCTTTTCGGGTCTGGGAGGCAATCATCTGTCGTTCCAGGACGTCCTGGTCCTGATTCAGCCATTTCGCAAACCGGCTGCCGGGCTGATTCTTCTTTTGTTCACTCATGCCCTTCGCCTCCGTCCCTGCCGTCTTTCCCCTGTTTCCGTTTTGCTTCATTCCTTGCGTCAATGGCATGGATCTTTTTCAGCGTCAGAAAATACAGGAGACTGGTAATGCCGGTTCCAACCGCCGCCTCGGTAATGGCCAGGTCCGGCGATTCCAGCGTAATCCAGATAATGCACATCACCATGGAAAAGCAGGTATAAATGATCACGCTGGTCAGCAGATTACGGGTAACGGAAACCGCAAGTGCACAGCCGATCAGAAAAAGCAGCAGTATCTGTGTTACACCTGTCATATCCTTTCCCCCTTTTCTGAATCCACCGTCTCCGTCCGGACATTGTCCTCAGCCGTCTCTCCGGCGTCTTTGGGCAGCTCTGTCCCGTCCGCATTTTCCGTGCCCTCTGCCTCCGTTTCCTGCAGAGGATCCCCGGCCGCTTCCGTTCCCTCAATGACATGCAGTTCCATGTACCGGTCCCGCTCCTCATTGGTCTCGATTTCAAGGCGGCACAAAAGATGACTGGCCACCGGGGCACTGATCCAGAAAAAGACCACCACCAGCAGCATTTTAAGCGCAGAGGCAATGTCCGGCGCCAGAATGGCCAGGCCGATCATGCACAGGCTGATTCCCAGCGTATCGTTAATGGCCGCCGCATGCATCCGGTTTGCCGCATATCGGAATTTGAACACGCCGATCACGCCGACGATACAGGCCAGAAGGCCGGCGGTCAGGAAAACGGCGCCGGCAATAAAGCGTACTAACTGCACGACGTCCCCTCCTCTTCTCTATGCGCAGCATCCTGGTCTTTGGGCTCCGCTGCGTTTTCAATACTCATATCCGGCACAGGGCCTGCTTCTCTCTGTTCGGCCATCTGCTCCGCTTCCACATGGCGCCGCTCACGGTAAATGCCCGTATAGACCTTGCAAAGGACGATAACGGCCAGAAAACTGAGGATGGCATACACCAGCGCCACATCCGCCAGATAGCCCTCTTTCAGCGTCACCGTCATGACGGCCACCATGATAATGGTCAGCGTGCTGATCATATTGACGGCCATGATCCGGTCTGAAATCCGCGGCCCGATGGCACACCGGATCAGACAGACCACCATCAGAACAGCCAGAATCCCCATGGCGCCCACACTGAGCACCTGGTACGCATCTGCCATCATTCCTGCTGTCCCTCCTGTTCATCGGTCTCCTCTAAAACCGCGGAATCGGCATTTTCACTGATCGGCGGATTCGGCTCCGGCGCCGCGGCAGACTCATCCATGACCTGATCGCCCTTCTTCATTTCCTCATTCCGCTGCCGCTCCAGCTGACGCTCTTCGATTCGGGAAAGTGCCTGTGCAAAGCAGGTGTTGTCAATTCCCTCATACTGTTCGGTGTCCAGGCAGTGAACGGTAAAAAGGTCCTCATTCAGTTCACAGGTAATCGTTCCCGGCGTCAGCGTAATGGAATCCGCCAGCGCCACACGATGTCCCTCATCCCTGAGGCCGGAGCGAAACTGGACCAGTTTCGGTTTCGGTTCAAACCCCGGCGTCAGTATCATCCGGATCACCGTCAGATTTGCCTTTACAATTTCCCAGGCCAGCATCATCAGGTAACGGATTCCATCCGCTGCCCCCCGGACCATGGCGAAATCCTTTTGGATACTGTATCCCAGATATTTGCAGCTGAACGCATACAAAGCGGCTGCAAAGACCACACCGAAGAGAGCAATTTCCAGAGTCAGTTTCCCGTTAAAAAGCACAAAAAGCAAAAAGTACGCGATAAACATATTGACCCGGTTATCCTTTCTCTCCAGGACCGGTTCCGTGTACACTTTCCGGTCCATTTGAAAACCATGCCGGACAATTGTCCGGCATGAAGCATCATCTATATCCTGTACTCAGCGGATTTTTCCGCATTCGGCCACCAGTTTTTCCTGATACGTGTCACGAATCAGGGCAAAGGTCTTCTCATCCCGCATGCCCACCGGTTTTCCGTCGATCTCACAGACCCGGCTGGTCAGTGCACTGGAGCTGGAGAAGAATACCTCATCCGCCGCCATCATTTCCTCAACCGTAAACGGCTCCTCGATCACCGGAATTCCCTTTTCCCGGCAGATTTCAAGAATATGCGCTCTGGCAATTCCCGGGAGAATCAGGTCATCACAGGGCGCGGTATGAAGCGCACCGTCCCTGATGATATGAACATTGGAATGGGCACACTCCGTTACCCGGTCCCCGCGGTGGAAAATGGCCTCATCGCAGCCCGCCCGGGCAGCCGCTTCGCTGGCCAGAACAGACGGAAGGAGGTCAATGGTCTTGATGTTGCAGAAGAAGAAGCGCCGGTCCTCCTGCGTAATGCATTTATACGCGCCATACGGATCCCGCATGCTGATCGGCTTGACAAACGCCCACAGGCTGGGTTTCGTCTCCGCGCCGCTGAAGGCATGATTCCGCATTCCCACGCCGCGGGTCACCTGCCAGTAAAGCATCGTTACCGGTGCCTCCACCTGATCCACAAGTCCCTGCAGAATCGCTTTCATCTCAGCCTTTTCCATGGGAATGGTGATGTCAATCAGTCCGGCACTCCGGTAAATCCGGTCGATATGATCATCAAAGTGCATCGGGATCTGGTTGACGACGCAGGTGGCATCATAGACCCCATCGCCAAAGTAACAGCCCCTGTCATTCATGGGAACCTGAATCGACTCAATCGGTCCGGTTACACCATTGTAATATCCAATGTTCTTCACGCGTTATTCCTCCTCCTCGGCAGCAACAAAGTCTTTTGCTGCTCTTCTGATTTGCCTCTCTGATAAACCGCCCCTTTGATATCGGGCCGGATCCCTGTCTGAAACCGTGTCTGTTCCCGGCGCTCCCGTTCTGTCTTCCCGGCCCTGGCTGAAACGCTTCCCTGCCGCAAGAGACAGAAACATCTCCTGAAAAAATAAGAAGAAGTGTCCGTTCCTCCTGCGAATGGGCCATCTTTTCCATCATTAACCGGCGCCTGAAGTCAGAAACACTGCTATTTTCAAACCTTCATACACAATTTGACTTAAAATCCGCTGCTAGTTTACTCCCCGTCTTATACTTTGTCAAACCATTTGACGATTTTTTGAGAAAGACTTGGCTTTGCCGCAGCACCCTCTGTCAGTTCCCGTCATTCGATATTGCGTCATTGTCGCCGTCACTGTTTTAGCCGCTGCTTTTCCCTGAAATGAACCGTTCCGCCGGCAAACGGCCGATATCGCCCCGCCTGTCCGGTCTTTCCGAATCCCAAAACGGTCTGCGTGACGCATCGGCACAAAACAGGTATTTCAGGAAACACACAAAGAGAGTATAATGTTGCAGAAATATGACCCATTTCATACGTGAAGGTGATTGAACGAATGGATAAAACTCGTAATCATGCTGCTTTGCCTAATCTCGGAAAGATTGTCACCGTACAGATTGTCACCGTGATGGTCGCCGTGATTTCCATGCTGATTGACTGCGTGATGATCGGCATCTACCTGGGCGATGACTGTGTCGCGGCTTACGGACTGACAAATCCCGTGAGTATGCTCCTTGTCGCATTGGGCGGCCTCCTTGCCTCCGGTTCCCAGATTCTTTGCGGCCGGTATGCCGGCAATGAGGACATAACAGGCCTCAACCGGGTGCTCACCACCTCTGTCGCAGCCGGATTTGGCGGCGGCCTGATCATCTCTGTTCTGCTTTCCGCGTTTATCGGCCCGTTATGCGTGCTACTGGGTGCCTCTACCCCGACACTTCAGCACTTTACCGGTCAGTATCTGAGCGGAATTGTGTTCTGCCTGCCCGCGCTCGTGCTCGGCCAGATTCTCCCCTCTTTTCTGCAGATAAAAAACTGCCAGCGTCAGCTTGTCATCGCTGCTTTCGCACAGATTGCCGCAGATGTAATCCTCGACTATCTCAATGTCACGCTGTTCCACGGCGGGATGTTTGGCATGGCGATGGCAACCGTCATCAGCGTCTATCTGTACATTCTCCTGATGCTCGTTCCCTGTTTCACACGTGCCGGTTATCGGTTTTTGCTGCGTTTTTTTTCCTTTGCTGAACTGGCACAGATCTGCGGGTTCGGATTGCTGTATCTCGTTTATAAAGCCTGTGTGGCGTTTATGAATCTCTTCCTGAACCGGCTCCTTTCAGCCCGCGGAGGCGTCCACTATGTAACGGCAAACTCCATTATTTTTTCCGTGGAACTCCTCATCGGAGCCTTCCCGTCCGGTTTTGGCAGTACAACCCACATGCTCATCGGAATGGAAAAAGAGCAGCATGGCTCATTGGCCGCGGCCGGACTGTGTCAGCGAATCATCCGGCTCTCCATGATTGTCAACCTCATTCAGATCATTGTTGTGATGCTCGGCGCCCGTCCGATCGTGTCGCTGTTTTCGCCGGAATCGGAGGCAACCGCTGCGCTGAGCGTCTGGGGTCTCCGGCTTTACGTGCTCTCTGTCCTGCCCAATACCATCAACTACATCATCCGCAATTATGAGCAGGACATCAACCACCAGGGGGCTGCCTATCTGATCTGCCTCCTGAACCATATCATCCTGCCCGTGGCGGCAGGGCTTGCACTGACCGTTCTTGCCCCGATCCGGCATATCTGGCTCTGCTTTGTCATTGGCCAGGGCATCTGCCTGTTTATCTCCTTCGCCATTATGCACAAGGACATGACCCGTCTCAGAAAGGAGAGCATCTGATGGAAACGACACAGATCAGCTCATTGCCCGTTCAGAAAAAAACGTTTACCTTTGATGACTACGCCCAGGGCCTCCTGCGTTCCTTCCAGGAACACGAAAAGGAGATTGCCATCAGCTGCCTGATGAAGAATCATTCCATCTGGAAGATTTCCTTTGGCATGCTAGTCCGTTATATCCGGGATTTTCAGGAAATCAAGCAGTTTCTGGGCCTCAGGGACGGCGATCGGGTACTGGTGCTCTCCGGCTTTACCGTTGACGCCTTTATCACGTTCCTCATCGTTACCGCCAATCACCTCACGGCTGTCATGGCAGATGCCGCCATTCCGGACGAGGAACTGATGCCCCTGATTGATTACTGTCAGATATCTGCCGTTTTCACGGATCTTAACAATGCCGACAAGATGACGCGGACACAGTCGGTGCCCATCCTTCTGACCTATGGCCTCCGTTCCTGCGGCCGGGTGCTCAGCAAAGGAAACGGTCCGGCAGAACACGGGGAGCCGACGCCTGACACCATGGCCATCATTTTTTCCTCCGGAACCACGGCACGCCGCAAATGCGTTGAACTTTCCCACGCAACTGCCCTGATTACCCACCAGAAGATCAGGGGCAAGGGCGTTCTGTATGCCGGGAAGCCCGGCTGTCCCATGCTGGAAGTGTTCCCGATGAGTCACGTTTCCGGACTCCTTTCCGCCTTTACCCTTCTCTACGAAGGAATGAGCATTGCAGGCGTGGAAAATCTCTCCAGCGACACCATTCAGGAAGGGCTCAAGGTATTCAAACCCATCGCCTTTGGCATGGTCCCCCGGGTCAATGATCTGTTCATCAACAAGCTGGAGGACGGGCTAAAAGCAAAGCATCTCTTCTGGCTCTATTCGTTTCTGTCATCCAAAGCAGAGGCCTCCATCGCAAAATCCGGACGCCTTAACACGGCCAGATGGTTAATGACGCCTTTCCGGCGTCTTCTGTACGGTCCCAATTTCCACTGCCTGTTTTCCGGCGGTGCCGGCGGCACACCTCATACCGCCCAGGCAATTCAGAATCTGGGCATCGAATACCTTGACCTGTTCGCCTCAACGGAATGCGGCGTCTATATCTCTGCCACAGCCCCGGGGGATTCGCAGTCTGTGGGGTCGGTGGGAACTGTGCGGAATGATCCCTATACCGAGGTGATCATTCATAACCCCGATGCGGACGGGATCGGTGAAATCTACGTCCGGACCGATCAGATCATGAACGGGTATTACCGCGAACGTGAAAAGACGGAGGAGTCCTTTGACGGACTCTATTTCAAGACCGGAGATCTGGGCCGGATTGACGGGAATGGCTATCTCTATGTGACGGGCCGCATCAAGGAAAGCATTCTGATGCCCAACGGCGCCAAAGTTGCGCCGGCGGACCTTGAGCGTCTGCTCGCACCGGTGATGCCGGATAAAGTCATTTATGCCGTTGCCGGCGTCCCTGCCCCCGAGGAGGGCGGGGACCAGATCCATCTGTTTATCCAGAAGGATGCGCTGACAAAAGACGGTCAGGACAGACTGCGGGAACAGATCCTGCAGTTCCAGCGCAAGTCCATGAATCAGTACCGGATCCAGGATATTCACTTTATGGATGAAATTCCCAGAACCAACATCGGAAAGCCGAAACGCTATCTGCTGAAAGAATACGCACTGAGCCATGGAGCCGACGCCGGGGATGAAGCGGCAGACACCGCGCAGGACCAGAAACCGGCAGATTTTCAGGCAGCAGTCGGCGCACAGACGGTCCGCAGTGCCGAAGAGGTGGAGAAAACCGTCTTTAACATTGTCCGGACCATTTCAAAGCACGAGGGTGAACTGACCGGCCTCGAGAATTTCAAGGATGATCTCGGCATGGATTCTCTGTCCATCATGGAAATGTGTACCGAAATTGAATCCGTGTTTTCTGTAAGCGTCGGCGCTTTCATTACCGTCATCCCCAATGCCCGGGAGCTGGCTGATTATGTCCTTGATCCGATCTTTGAAAATCTTGTGACGAATCGCAAGAACCCGACGAAGAAAGTCAATGCCTACCTCTATCCGGTGAAAAGGCAGCTGCACCACAGGTTATTGTTTGACTTTTTCAGATCATGGACCAGAAACAGCCTCAATTTCGTCGTTCACGGCCTTGAAAATGTTCAGAAAGACCGTCAGTATATTTTCTGCCCGAACCATCAGACGCATTTCGACGGCCTGTTTACGTGGACCGCTCTGGGGGATAAATGCCCGGATATCGACCACTTTGGCTGTATGTCCAAGGCCGAACACCTTGACAGTCCCATTACCTCACTCATGATGAAAACGCTTGGCGGAATCCCCGTCGAGCGTTCGGGAAATACCATTGACTCAACCCAGCGTTCCATTGATTTCATCAAGGAAGGGAATTTCTTCCTGCTCCATCCGGAAGGCACCCGGACCCGCAACGGAGTACTGGGTCCGTTCAAGGACGGGGCTGCCAAAATTGCCCTTGAGACAGGCCTGACGATTATCCCGGTAGCCATTGAAGGGGGCTATGAAATCTGGCCGTACAACAAAACGCTGCCCGAAACCAAAGATAAGGCCACCGGCCGCAAAAAGACGCTGACCATCACCTTCTGTCCGGAGGTTAAGACCCTGGGCCGCACCCCGGAGGAAATCACGGCCGATATACGCAGTGCCATTGTCTGCTGCCTGAAATGATTCACGCCTGTGATGTCCCCGGAAAATAAATAACAAAAGTCTCACGCTGAACACACTCATCGGTTGTTCAGCGTGAGACTTATCTGTTTATTCCGTTCGGTTTCCGTTCACAGAGCGGGGAAATGGCAGCCTCATCGGTCCGTCATTTTCCCGCAGGCCTTTCCGGGGATCAGTCTTTCTTCTCCTCGGCATTTTCAACCGCCTGTTCCTTGACCTTTTTCACTGCCTCGGAAGTGACCTTCCTGAACTGCTTCTGTCCCTGCTTAACGAGCTCAGCAAAGTTGTCCGCCTGCTCCGTTGCATGTGCATTAGCCATTTCCTGCATTTCCTTCATCTTCTTCATAAACGCCTTCGGCGACATGGCCGGCATGAAGAAGGGAAGGATGCCGGGGAGTGCGGGCACATTGTCTGAGAGTCCGTCGTTGAAGGTGTCCTCCAGCTCCAGCATCTTGCCAAAGACCTTGTTCCACTGCTCCTTGCTTGCTTCCTGGTAGGTGTCCTGCATGTACTGCACCTGATCCCAGTAGGCATCCAGTTTGGACTCGTACTTCTCCCACTGATTCCGTTCCTCGTCCTTGTCGTTCGCCATGATGCCCAAGAATCCCACACCCGGAATGGGCGGCACCGGCGGAATCGGCGGAATCATGGGAATCGGGGGCATGAAATCCATCCCCGGGATTTTCGGCAGAACGCCCGGCCTCTTCTTCTTGTTCGTATCGCTCAGCAGGTTCGCGGGGAGCTGATCCTCGATAAACTTTCTGACCTGCGGCGTCACCTTTTTCAGGCTGGACGGAATGTTGCGAATATCAATGTCGGAAAGCTTGAGCAGCATCTCCCGCAGTCCGGGAATCCGGAAAATCCGGCTGTACCGGCCGCTGGTGATGTCCGGAATGGCCGCAAAAACTTCGGAGAGAATATTGTACGGATCGTTTTCCAGTTCCTCCGGAACGCCCGCACCCATGGTCGCATCCTCACCAACTGAGGCCGGAACGAGCACAATATCCGTGATGATGTCATTCAGCTTGACCGGCTTCACATGGAACCGTCTTCCATGCACCGTCCCGGAGGCCAGTTTTCTGGCATCGACCTTGCCGCCGGTATTGCGCGGAATGGTGTCTACCAGGACACACTGGCTGGGCAGATTCGTATCCGCCAGCACCCCATCATTGATGAACGCCTGAACCAGTGCATTGCGCAGAACGATCAGTTCATTTGCCGGGTCAACCGTCGTCTCCACATAAAGGATAGGCACATTGTCATGCAGCGTCTTATGGAATTCCGGTGCAAGGCCGCAGGCGGCAATGCCCGGCTGAGAGGAAACGGCGTTTTCAACCAGACCGGCATCAAACCGTACTCCCTCATTATTGACAAAGAACTGATTGGAGCGGCCAATGCAGGTCATGCTTCCGTCCTCATTCACCCGAACCTTATCGTTTGAGTTGAAATACAGTTCCCCGTCAATTTCATCCAGACGGAAGAAGACGGTGTCATCCAGCTTTCCGGTGCTCATGGTCGGTGAGGAAATGAACAGCACACCGGTGCGCTGGCCATCCGACAGATCGTAAAAACGTTTCTCCTCTTCCGAGAAAATCTTTACCTTAAAGCCGGGCAGCGGATAACCGATGGCATCATCCTGCCGGTTCGAGGGCGCGATAATGCAGGCGCCGCCCAGCTCCGAGAGACCATAGCCGTTGATGAGCCGTGCCGTTGAACCGCAGGATTCCAGATAGCTGTTAAAGCTCTTCTTAAATTCAGGGGAAACATAGCTGCCGCCCATAAATACGACCTTCAGCTTGGAAAGGTCAATATGAGGCATGGTCTTGCTCCAGGTGTCAAGAATCGCTTTGCTGGTAAAGAGAATGCTGATGCCGCACTTCACAATCGCGTCGGGATAGCGGGGATTGGAACCGCCGATAGGCAGGGTAACCAGCTCCATGCCCAGACCAAGAGAGGTGTGAAGCATATCCACCATGGCATAAACCCAGGACATGTTCAGCGTCAGGCAGCTGACCATATGGCTTGGTGCGGCCTTGAAATCCTCGTAAGAGTCCTTTGCCCTGATTGCGCTGACAACAAACGCATTAATGGCTTTGTCAGACATGGGAACCGGCTTATGAATCCCGCTGACCGTTCCTGTCGTATGAAGAATGACCGCGGGCTCAAGGGGATCTCTGTTTCCGTAGATGATGGGAGTCGCCTCGTACTTCTTGAGAAGATCCTCCATCAGGAGGCAGCCGGGAATCTTGCGGTCCATGTCCGCATTCATCTTGCGAAGCGCTTCCAGTGCCGGAATGCCGAATTCACCGCCCATGGGGCTTTCCACGACGATGATGTTCCGCAGTCCCAGCTTTTCCTTGTTATCCACAAGATTCTTCATCACTTTGGGGAAGGCGAACAGCTCAGAGACGATCAGATCAGTGATTTTTTCCTTCTCAATCAAATTCTGAATGCGCTTCTCATCATAAAGATCAAAATGATAGATGAGAGACACATCCGCTCCGGTCATATTCAGTCCATAAAACGTGAAAATGGATTCCGTTATCGGCGTCGTAATCAGTATGGCGCGGGAATGATTCTCCCCGGTAATGTTCAGAGCAGAGAAGACTTCCGCATAACGTTCCCAGTAACGGAACATCTGACGATAGGTATACTGCCGATACCCGTCATGAATTGCCACGCTGTTAAGGCGCTCCTCGCTGGCAGAATTCAGTTCCCTGATAAATGACCAGCATTTCTGATTCATCAGTTCCCCGTTTTGAATGCGTGCCATGATCTTTTCCATCTGGCCTTTTTCTGTTTCGCTCATTTTTTTCTCCCTTTTCTGTGGCTACCCGTTCAGAGCAAGCCGGATTTAGATTTTGAGGTACCGGAGATCCGTTCCGGCAGTTCAGGAATTCAGCAAGCGGAATGTTCCACACGGAATCAGAAACAATTCGTACAGATCACATTCAGATTCGTCCGGGAATGCTTCAGCCAGAAGCAGGTTTAGCGATAAACCTCCCGACAGCATACTCTATTGATCCTTGTTTTCTGTCCGGTAAATTCCGGAAACTGTGACACCCTTTTTTCTGCTGATAGCAGGTTTAGCGATAAACCTCCCGACAGCATACTTTATTGATTCTTGTTTTCTGTCCGGTAAATTCCGGAAACTGTGACGCCCTTTTTTTCTGCTGATACATTAAACCTTCCTTACACTATCGATTTTCCCTCCATGTGTCAAGAAGGTTTCCAGATTGTCAAGCCTTCTCCTGCCTGTCATCCGGAATCGTCACCGTAACCACGGTTCCGCCGCCCTCCCGGCTCGTAATCTCCAGTGTTCCGCCGCACATAATCTCAAGTCTCTGCTGAATGTTTTTAAGCGCAATATGCGGCTCACCGTTATCCGCATGATTAAAACCACGGCCATTATCCGCAACCACCACTTCACTTCCGGAAGCGGTTTTCTGTGTCCGGATGGTAAGGTGAAACGGACCGGCGTACGGATCTTTGCCATGCTTGACGGCATTCTCCACGATAGGCTGCAGTGTCAGCGGCGGAATACGGAAAAACGTATGCGGCGTATCGTATTCAACAAACAGGCTGTCCTCATACTGTGCCTTCTCTACCGCAAGGTATGCGCGTGCATGTTCCAGTTCCGACGTAAAAGGAATCGGCGCAGCACTTGCAACGGCACTGAAGTTTTTTCGCAGGTAAGTCGTGAAATCCATGACCACCTGCCGGGCTGTCTGAGGATCCTGATTGCACAGGCAGTAGATGCTGGTCATGGTGTTGTAGATGAAATGCGGGCGCATCTGCAGAACCATGATGCTTGTGCGCTGATTGGCGATTTCAAGCTGCTGCCGGGCAATTTCCCGCTGCCGGGACAGGTCATTCCGGATCTGGTCCGACACGATGAGACCGTACATGCATACGCCGGAAAGAACGATGCTGATATCAATCAGGGGGAAAACATCCGTAAAAAGCTGCACAAACAGCGCAAGCGTTATTGGTATTCCTGCGACAAGAAAACTGATATACGTCCTGCGGGAAAGACGGTTTCGGCGCCGGATCGTCCCGATGAGATTGCACACCACCAGGATGACGACAGGCGCCAGCAGAAGGGGGTACAAAGGTCCCCGCTGATACTGTCTCTCCGGCGTAATCGTTGCAACCCCTTCGGCAAACTGTCCAAGAAGAGCCTGGCACAGAAAAACAATCCACAGGCAGATCACTGTGTGAAAAAGCCTGCTTGAACGTGCTTTTTCGCCGCTGCAGTGAATCAGGTATAATGTCAGCATGGGCAGCGGAAGTGAAAGAAAAAAAGATTCCAGGCCCATTATCCAATAGATCACGTCTAGTTCGGCCTCAAGAGAGTACGCGGTTAATTCACAGATTGACGTAAGGCAGTTCAGAATAAGAATGCCATAATAGCACCGGAAAAAACGGGTGCTCCATCGGTCGAATCCGGGCAAAATGGCAACAAACCACAGACCAAGCCCGCTCAGCAGCACGCCCCCACCAGCCAGGAAGCCATAGTAAAAATAAACCCAGGGACTCACTTCGCGCCTCCCGTCAAAATCGGATAACGCAGTTTTTTCAGCTGTTCTTTTAAGCTCTTCGTCGTTATCGGCTTGAGCATAAAACCACACGCCTGTGTCTCCCACGCATCAAGTGAGTAATCCGGATAGGCGGTCAGAAACACCACATTTGTCCGGGGATTGATGTCAAGCAGTGTCTTGCACAGATCCAGCCCGCTTGAGGTGCCAAGCTCAATATCCAGAACAGCCAGCCCAACCGGGTTCGTCCTGGCAAATTCAATGGCTTCCATCGGCCAGATAAATCCTTTGATGGTCGCATTTGGGATGACTGATTTCAGGACGGACAAACCATCGGAGAGAATAACCCTGCTGTCATCGACCATGATGACAATCGGACTTTCATTATCCTCTTCCGCGGATTGAAACAATGTGTTGACATCCACTCCGAGACATTTCGCCAGACTGGGAATGATCGTGGTATCCGGCAAACGGCTGCCATTCTCCCAGCGGGCAATCGTGGAATGATTCACGAACATCTGTTTTCCAAGTTCTTTCTGCGAAAGCCCTCTTTCTTCTCTCAGTTTTCTCAGGGTTTCCCCAAACATCACACTCATGGAACCGGCCTCCAGTTTTTACTGACGTTATGATATTCCGACTCAGCAATACAGGCAAGAATATTCATCCATTTGTGTTTGACAATCTGGAACTTGACTTTTTATTTGGCAGTGAATTCTGATACAATTTGTGTTTAAGATACTGACAGTGAATTCTGATGATCTGCTGAACAGATGAAGCTTCGTCTCTCCGGGAAACAAAAGTCAACCCAATGCAGCGGGAATTCAACCGGATCGTTCAGCCGTTTTTCCCCGCCATACCGGTCATCATCTTTACAGGAAGTGGAATCATGAAAAAAATAATCACCATAGATGAACTCATGGCTGCTGCCGTTGCAGCACTGGGCTATGGATACATGGACACCTTTGCAAAACTTTTCCGCTGGCCATGGTATATCGCTCTTCTGGCATGTCTGTTCGTCGGAATGACACTTGAACCTCTCATCCACCGGATCGTTTTCAGTAAAGCCGTCCAGAAAAAGAAGCGTAACCGCATATTCACGTATATCGCCATCGTTCTTCTTTTTCTGATTGCCCATTCTATTTCCAGCCGCTGGATGGGTGCTTCCATGCTGCAGTATCTCACTGAACAATTTATCTATGTGATCGCTTTTCCCGTTCTTGGCTTTTTCATCAACCTGCTCTTACGCCAATATCGTATTTCCCGCGTTAAGGAACGATATGGAGACGGAAGCAGAGGCTATATTTACGATCTGGAAGAAAAAGAAATACAGGAAGCAAACCAGCAGAATCAGCGGCTTTTCGGCCAGTACGATGCGGATTGTGCAGTAAAAACCCGGACCGGCATCTATGTCGGGGAAAAAGACCTGGAATTCCTCTCCTATCTGGGAATCCCCTACGCAAAGCCGCCGGTAGGCAAACTCAGATGGAAAGCACCCGAACCGCTCCCCTCATCGGACACGGTCTGGGAGGCCAGACATTTCGGTGCCTCCGCCATCCAGGTGCAGCACAAAGGGGTCATCCTGACGGAGCATCGGCAGAGTGAGGACTGCCTTACCCTGAATATCACCGTCAGTACGAAACAGACGGAGGCCAGAAAACCCGTACTCGTACTGTTTCACAACGGTGATTTTTCCTTCGGCGGATCCACGGATCCTCTGCTGCACGGCACTGAATTTGTAAAAACGCATCCCGACGTTGTGTTCGTCAGCTTTAATTATCGCCTGGGGATTTTCGGGTTTATCGATTTTTCGGAAGTGCCCGGCGGAGAAAATTATCCGGATGCAAATAATCTCGGTCTGCTGGATCAGATTGCGGCACTCAAATGGATTCGGGAAAACATCGCTGCTTTTGGCGGTGATCCTGACCGGGTTACGGTACTCGGTTTTGAGTCCGGCGCTGTCTCCATCTCTCTGCTTTCCGTCTGCCCTCAGGCAAAAGGCCTGTTCCGCAAAGCGTTCCTCTTTAACGGAAGTCCGGAAAACGCCTATACGACATCGGAAAATGCCAGAATCCTGGCACGTGACCTGCTGAAAGAAACCCATGCCTCAACCATGGATGAGCTGTGTCAGATGAGCTCAGAGACGCTGAAAGAAGCGGCGCAAAAACTCTGGCTGAATCTGTGTGCACCAAGTTGTGACAATCGGCTTATTCCTGCTGACATCTATCGTGCATGGCAAAACGGCGCCGCCTCTGATATTGAGTTTATCATTGGCATTCCGCGCAATGAAATGCTGATTTACCGATCCTTTGTCGGCAATAAGAACTATATCGACGGACTGTCCAGAGCGGTGGAGGATGAGCAGAAAACCATGGACGCTTCCACTGTCGGTGCCATACAGGCTTACGTGGAAACACAGATGGCCTCCTGCACCGAACTCGAAGCCACATCAAGGCTGGCCGAACAATGGCTCGCGGCGAATCTTTACCGCTGCGCCGCCGTGCTTGCCGAAAGAGGCAATAAGGTCCATCTGCTCTACTGGGACGAAAAACCGATTATTGAGAATCTGGGGGCCGGCTCGACGGATCTGGCGGCAACACTGCTTGGAAACAGCGAAACATTGCAGATGTATGGCAGCGTGATCAATGCGGATGTCTCTGAGGTTCTTCAGGCTTTCCTGGTGAAATTTATAAACGGAGAGTCCCTGAAGCTGATTCACAATGAAATCAAAGGCATAGACAGCATTCACTGGAAAGCATTCCCCCGGGCACTCACTGTTTCGGAAGGGAACATTGAGAGCGGCAGAATCGAGAAAAAGATTTCCCGCATCCCGGGCCTGCTTGACTGTCTCGTAAAGAAAAACTGATTTTTTCTTCCGGTTTCACCCGCCTCAGGCAATGAAAACAAATGCTCTCCGACCTGATTTTCCTCATCTTCCGTAAGCCTGTTAACCGCCCAAAACCCCTCTGTGTTTTTACTACACAGAGGGGTTTCTGTCAATAGCCTTTCAGCATTCCATCCATGATCCTGCACACAAGTACTACCAAACTTTTGTAACTGCCCCCTGCCAGAAATCAGCACGGAACAACTGAAAGAAAAGAAACGAGCCACATGCCTTCATGAAAAGGCCGGCTCGTTTCTTGTTATACAGGATCAGGTCCGAACCATCACGGTTTTATCGCAATGCTTCGCACTCAGGTCGGATCCATCCGGAAATCAGTCCTGTGCGTTTGTTGCCGTCTCCGCGCGGTGGATCGCCTCATCCACATCTTTGGCAAGATCCATCTTCTGGAACTCATCCTCGCGGGAGAGCGTCATCTCAAAGCCGTTGGTCAGGTCAAATGCCGCCTCCGCGTCTTTGACGCTGACCTGCAGAACATGTCCGCCCCGGGTCCGGTCTTCATTGATGAAGTGGAAGTGCCAGCCGGCCGTGTTGAGACTGCTCATGTACGGCGGGCAGTACAGTCCGACCAGCGTTCCGCGGGCATCCTCGTAATCAAACTCCGTCTGGTCCTCAGCCAGCGCGACATCCAGTGCCCGATAGGGTTTTTCCTGCTTGTACTCGCTGCGTACCTTAAGCGCGGCAAAGGTTCCATCAATTCTCACCATATAAAAGCAGTTGGCACCAAGGACGTTCACCACTCCGTTCATTGCCTCCTGCAGTGCTGCCATATCGGCAATATCACCGAGATGCAGCGTCTCATCCGTCTCTAAGAACATCACATTGCTGAACGGCACTGTCTCCTCATCCGGAGGAATCACAATACTGCCATCCGCAACTGCCTGATAGACCACGCCGTCCAGCACAATCATCTCTCCGTTGACACCCTCAAAAGTACCAATGCCGGTGTCGCCGTGCTGCTTCAGTTCGCCCACCGAAATGATGCCGTCATAATAGCCCTGGGTCAGGGACTGCAGCAGTGCCACCTGATAAAGGGTGTCCACATTCGTCATGTTCTGCAAAGCATGATCCTCTGCCAGACCGCCGAACGTCAATGCCAATGCACACAACATCAATAACGGGATAACACGTTCTTACTTATGCTTTTCATCTTTCTTCGCCACCAGTTTATCATTTCTTCTGCTCATATTACGCGCTCCGGTGACCTTACTGTTGTTAAAAATGACCGTGTTTCCATCGTTATCCGTGATTTCCATCGTACGGATTCCCATGTTTGTCACTTGACCGACAACGCCGTTGACATTCACTTCGTCGCCCACACAGACAGAGCCATCGGCCAGCATGAAGAGGCCGGCAAGCAGATCGGCAGCCATACTCTGCGCGCCCATACCAACAGCGATGGAGATAACACCAGCCGAAGCCAGCATCGTCGTGGTATTCACGCCGAACATATTGAGGACGGTAAAGAACACGATAATTGTACCGCTGTAATCGATGAAACTCTTAAATATACGGATGGTCGTCTTCACTTTAATGTTCTGACGTTTTTCCACATGATCCAGCAGGCGCCGGCAAAGGTAATCAAGAAACAACGCAACGGTGATAATAAACACACAGGCCCATATGGAGTACAGGTGCACGCCGGCGGTCCACCCGCCTTTGAGCACATACTCAAAAGGCGTCCAGATTCCACAATAGGAGAGCAGGATGGTGACCAGTACAAACCCTGTCAGGAAAACGACATATCCGTCGTAGAAAATCATCATGGGTTTTACGGTCGGGATATCCAGATCCCTTCTCATCTCACTCTCTGTCTGCAAAATAAGCTTGCTGGCAATCGGATAGTAAACAAATGCCATAATCAGCAGCACGATCATCCCTATCCAGACAGCCCTTTCCTGCACATTGGAAACCTTATTTTCCTGTATCATAAACAAAAGCGTCTTTCCGTCTATCTCTTTTGCACATACAGACATGCGTGTCCCAATATACAGGACAGAGCCCTCAAAGTCGCTTCCCGGCTTAACCTCTGTCAGAAAATCGCTGGCCTTCTGCCCGATCATTGCAGGATCGGAATGCGCAACAAAAATTCCATCCTCATCCCGAATCGCAGCGACAACATGCCCTTTCTGTACCGTAAAACCGTTGACCGCTGCCTCAAAATTCGTTCTGTCAAGTTTTTCTTTCAGTTCCGCCGCATTATAGACAGCCAGAAGGAATCCGTCTGCCTTTCCCTCCGAATCTGTCATCAGGACGGCGGTGCTAAGCTGCATCTTTCCGGTAAAGGGGTCCGGCTCAGGTCCCGCAACAGCATCCGGATAACCCATCAGCACTGACTGAACCTTCTCATTCAGGTTTTTCTCAACGGTAAAACCGATGTAGTTATTGCTGGCGATCATTTCCTTTCCGTCCCTGTCAAACAGCATCAGGTATTCTGTCCCAGCGATCCCATTGAGTTCCTTCAGCCCTTCATGCGTCTGGCTCTCCGGGTGCTCCTTCAGAAAATCTGCCAGCGTCTTTGCATACTCGCGGTAAACATTCACCATGTTATTGCGTATGGTGTTCTCCAGACTCTTTCGCTCCGCAATTTCATGCTGGACATTCGCCAGTTTGCTTCTGGCGATGTACATGGCATCCGTCCGGTTCTCCAGCAGTAAAAGCATATATGAAAAGACAACCGTAACGACAAGCAAAACCAGAATTCCCGGCCACTTTATTCCGCGCAGCATTTCGGGAGAAATTGTCTTTTCGCCTTTTTGCTTCCTTTCCTGAGCAATATGATAAAACACATAAAACTGAATCAGGATGACCCCACAGCCGATAATGGCAGAAATCCCCAGAGTTATGTAAAACCCGTTTCCGAAAACAGCCTCCAGCGGAATCACCGCCATGACATCGGTATCCATCTCCGAAAGGTGTCTCATTTTTACCACGCAGAGCGTGTCCATCAACGTAACGAGCTTTCCGTTCCTTGCATACAGATACTTGTTTTTGTCGTTAAAAATGTGATTCGCTTTCTCGAGAATGGTATTCCTCTGTTCTTCTGTAAAGCCATCCAGCGGATAACCCGTCACTCTGTCACCTGTTTTCGCAAAAGCCACCGCTTCGCCGTAGAGCAAGTGTTCAAGAATGCTGGGCCAGTCCTCCAGCGCATCGTACAGCTGCATCAGCCCATCACAGGAGAATTCAAAAACCAGACTCTGCTTCCCATTTTCCGATACAGGAATCAGGACAAAGCCTTTTCCTCCGTTCTTTCCCGTCTCTTCTCCATCCTCTGCGAGAACATGATGCCTCTCCAGATAAAACGTACGCGGTTCAAGTTTCTCGATGCTGGCCTTAAAAACCTCCTCCTGACTCACCGGACCGGTGGTCACAAGCACCTGCCTGTTTTCATCCAGAATCGAGACACTGTCCGCATGAACCCCGCTCTTTATATGTTCCAGCACCTGAACCTCTGGCAGTGGATTTTGCTCGTAGTTTTTCAGGCCCAGCTCCGCGCGCTTCACCATATCCTCTTCATAAACAGCGCCCTGTGTCTCCAGTTCTCCCCTGCGATCCGCAATGATATCCGGAATAACGTTAAGGCCTTCATCCGACACTTTCAGGAATACCTCTCTGCGGTGCATATAGACGTTGGTGAAGACAATACCAACAATCACCAGAAAAAGAATCACCGAGAAAATGGTAAGCTTTCTCCCGCTTTTCGACCTGAATACAGATCCAATCGTTCTAAACAGTTCCAACATCAGTTGACTGAACACCTCCATAACGAATTTGTACTTCCATGAAAAAGAAAACAACTGCAGATGTCCTCTGCCAGGATTCAAGCGCATCCATCCGGAGGACAATTTTCCCCCGTGTCATGTTCAGGGGACTTTCTTAAATGGTTCGCACGCGACGTACATCCCGGTTTCTCTGCAGGAACAGACAATCCATCCCCATGCTCTCCGATTAACCCTGAGGATCATCCTCCGGATAAAGACCCCCTGTCGCATCCGGAAGCCGGAAAACACCGAAACCGGTCGGATTCAGCGTTCACTTAAACCTGTTCACACCTTCCTTTCCCCTGACCGTTCATGGGTTTTCCATGAAAATGAATAACCTTCTCCATTTTCATATTACCGACATCCTCCGGTTTCATCCGCCGGCATTCCGGAACATCCATTCTCTGCGTCCGGAACCTGTTTCATTTCAAGCGCTGCTTCGCCGGAGAATGGGAACGATGCCCAAACGCCATCCGGCCTCCTCTGATCGGGGGCAGAATGCTTTTTTCAGCGTTATTCCCGCCGTTTCCTTAACGCCTGAGGGTGAGTTCGTTCACTTCCAGAACGACTTCACTTAATACATTCGCACCATAATTGAGGATAGACGACGGTGCAGGCAGACGCATAATGTTGGTAAATCCGGCACTCCTGGCTGTCTTAACCGCTCTGTCCATATGGTAATTGCTGCTGATCAGCACAACAGGCTTCCCCGGATCAATCATTTTTGTGACATTGCGGAAATTCTGTTTGGTCGATCCCGCCTTGTCTTCCAGGATCATCTGTTCATCCTTCACACCGCGCTCCGCCAGAATATCATGCATGACATCCGCCTCTGTCTTTCCGGACTCGTCCGCATTCCCGCCAGTCAGAATCAGCTTTGCTTCCGGGTTTTTATTCAGATAAGCCTCGGCTGTATCCAGTCTTGACACCGGATCCGCAGCCGGTTTCCCGTTTTCCAGTGCCAGTCCCAGCACGATTGCATGCTCAGCCTGGCCCGCGGTGTTGATCAGACTGCCGCCGATCACTTTCCCGCAGAAGAACAAAATGACCACCGTCAACGCCGCGATGACGACGCGCAGCCCCCATCCGACAACCCGTACAATCCTGTTTTTCATGCGGGTGAACAAACCGAAACGAACATCAAGGGCGAACAGAAAGAGAATGGCACATATGACTGACACTTCCCACTTCCAAAATGGCGACATTCCCCTTTAAAATAAGGGGTTCTTGTGCCGTTTTGAGCCTGAAAAAGGCATGTAAACCACGGTTCCCACGCGTCGGAATGGGGTTTATGCTCTCTTTTTTCGTCTCTTAGTTGCAGTCGATTCCTCGTCCTCGTCTTTGAATGTACTTGCATATGTCAAGTACTTAAAAATCTGAGAAGGAAGATGACTCATAAATTCATTAACAAATATAAGGGTTTTCTTTCTTCAAGGCCCCTGCGAATCGCCAGATTCAGATCCCGGTCGCGCCGGACAATCGCGCCGTCTTCTTTTTCGTAGATGGTTGTTCCCTTGGCAATGTCCAAAGCCTCGGCCTTTGCTTTTATATAGAGCTTCTCATAAAAATTAGCCGCCACATAGTCGTCTGGATCAATGAAGGAAAGATATTCGCCTTTTGCCGCCGCAATCCCCTTGTTACGGGAAGGACCGGAGCCAATGTTCTCTTCATTTTCTATGATGCGGATGCGGTGATCCTCCACTGCCGCCTTGCGAACTGTCTCCATGGCGTCATCTGTGCCGCGGTCGTCCACAAAGATGATCTCTATGTCCTTCAGTGTCTGACTTCGCAATGATTCAATGCAGCGTGAAATCCCCGGTCCAGGGTTCCAAACCGGAACAACCACGGAGATTCTCGGCTGTTCAATTGCGGCTTTGTTCATCGGCTCGCAGACTGCCTGCGCTTCTCCCACGGACACGTTTCTACCTCCTAAGAAGTATGCGAGGGGTGTACATAATTTTTTAGGGCAATTTGACTAAAACCACATATATGTTGTTCAATCTCATCAGGAGGCATCCTCCATAGAGGGTGATGATGAGATTATGGCAAAGAAGTCTAGACACAGTAATTGGGATTTTTGCACATATGAGGGCCAAAGAACCGCTATCAGTTTGAACCAGAATATGTCAATGAAGGCGTAAAGCCAATAGACTCGAACAGTGCAATATCCTTCGTTCTCGTGTTATGGAGTTTCCACTGATCGTCATGTTTGACCATTCTCATATATCCGGCCTTAATCAACATACGGCGACCAAATTGAATGGCTGCCGGAAGAGGAAGCAGTCCTGAAGGGAGAATAAAAATGGTTAACGTGATCATGTTTAGTCGTACAAGTGACATCCTGAAACTGACCGGGCTGCCCGACAGGAATGCCCTGTGGGATGCCGGGTTTAACCTGGATGACTGGGACGCGGGTTTCTGCTGTGATCAGAAACTGCATGAAGAAGTGACTTATAATGACGACGGCGAGGAATACACAGAAATCCGCTGGATCGATGACGCTGACTGGCTTGGACAACAAATGGAAAACTATTGCGTCGGTTATCATTACTGTGAAGTCAACGGAAAGCATTATTACACGGTGCATCATTCGTAAAAAGAGTTATTAGTCAAAGTCAGTCAAACTGAAAA
>JAGAHV010000064.1:0-1817 GCA_017626895.1 Clostridia bacterium
CCTTCCGCAGTCGTCGCTTCCTGCTTCTTGGAACCGCATGCGGCCAGACTGAGAAGCATCAGCACCGCCCAAAACATACACATCGTCTTTTTCATAATTACCCTCTTCCTTCCTTGATTCTTCGGATCTCTTTGATCACCAGTTTGATATCAACGGGCTTTGCAATATGTCCATTCATTCCTGCGTTCAGGCATTCCGTGACGTTTTCGGAGAATGCGTCTGCTGTCATCGCAACAATTGGGATGGAGGCCGCCCAGTTGTTCTCCAATCTCCGGATTGCTCTTGTTGCGTCAAGCCCATTCATCTCAGGCATCTGTACGTCCATGAAAATCAGCTCATAGCTGCCCTCTGCAGCAGTGCGCATCATATCTACACAGACCCGTCCGTTTTCAGCGCGGTCGGTACTGATTCCAAACATGGCAAGCATGGCGGATATGATTTCCCAGTTGATGTCGTTATCCTCTGCCACCAGAATGTGCAGCCCCTGCAAATCGGAATAATCATCCTCCGGCTCCTGCGAGCTGGATTCTTTCCCGATCAGATCATTGATCTTATCATAAAGTGTGGAGCGGAAAAGCGGTTTGCTGACAAAACCGTTCGCGCCCGCCTCTCTTGCTTTATCCTCAATGTCCGACCAGTCATATGCAGAAATCAGCAAAATCGGAATCTTTGTATCCACCTCCGAGCGGATTCGCCTGACGGTTTCAATACCATCCATTCCAGGCATTTTCCAATCAACAATGACTGCTCCGTAATCCCGCCCGGACAGATGTCTGTGTTCGATCATACCGAGTGCTTCCGGCCCGCTTTGTGCCGTCTCGGCAGTGGCACCCAGAGACGTGAGTGTATCGGCAGCCGTCTGAAGCATGATCTCGTTGTCGTCAACAATCAGAACATCAATGGGGTCAAGCATCATATCATCACGCTGTCTGTCGGCCAGAGGGATATCCAGCACAACAGTAAAGGTCGTCCCTTTTCCCCGTTCACTCTGACATTCTATGGTTCCGCCGAGCAAATCGACCATCTGCTTTGTAATGGCCAGGCCAAGGCCGGTTCCCTGAATACTGTTGACACGGCTGTCTGTCTGACGGGAGAAGGGCTGGTACATGGTCGTCATGAATTCCGGGCTCATACCGATGCCTGTATCCGCTACAATATAGTTCAGCCGTATGCAGCCGGGTATGTCGCTCTTTTCCTCCCGCATCTCCACACTGACCTGGCCGCCGGGTTCCGTGTACTTAATGGCATTGGAGAGAATATTGATATAAATCTGATTCAGGCGGAGCTGGTCGGTATACAGGTATTCCTTTTCCATCTGACTGATGTGGAAGTTGAATTGAATATTCTTTTCCTTGATCATCGGCTGTGAAATATTTACAAGGTTCTCAACCGTTTCCACAATGGAAAATGTCAAAGGGCTCAATTTCAGTTTTCCGCTTTCCACTTTCGAAATATCCAGAATATCGTTGATGAGTGTCAGCAGATGATTGCCGGCGAGACTGATTTTACGAAGGTTCTCCCTCGTTGACTCCGCATCCCCGAGATTCTTCTCAGCAATCGTCGTCAGGCCTATGATGGCATTCATGGGCGTGCGGATGTCGTGAGACATAGTAGAGAGAAAATCAGTCTTTGCCTTATTTGCAGATTCCGCCTCCCGCGCTGCAGCCTGAAAACGCCTGTTCAGGTAAAGCATATAGTACAGGTCAAAGAGGAAAAGAATCAGAAGACCGACCGAGACGACGCCCACCAGCATCCAGTTTTCCGCGTCCGCATGGAGATCCTTCGCCGGCACGAGGCCCAGCAGGGTCCACCCGGCG
>JAGAHV010000065.1:0-13016 GCA_017626895.1 Clostridia bacterium
TTCAGGTGTCCCTCCGACTCGTTATACAGATCTGCTTTGGCCTGCAAACACTCCCGGAGTTCATCCTGCTTTCGCAGCTCACGGGCAAGGGGATGATCCGGATCCAGTTCATCCGCCGGCTTTTCATCCCGGTCCCTCTCAGACGAGGATCGACTGAAGATACCGCCTGGCAGCTTCCGGAAGATCGTCTGAATGCTTTGAAGTTTCGGTTCGTCCGGTGGGATCTGGCCTGTTCCCTGAACCTTTTCCAGCACCTCCTGACGTTTCCCCTGAGCCAGCAGGTCCCCAACCCTTTCCTGAATTTCTTCCGCCATCACGTTGCTCACTCTCCTTCCAGTTTCTCAAAATTCCACGAATATACCGCCAGATAACCTTTCCTCCCTCTTTTGCCGCACGGATTGCCCTCAGAATCGTCTCACAGCTGTATTCGGCCAGGAGTTCTCTGGCAATATCCTCATCTGCCGGTGCAAAGACCGCACCGCAGTCTCTCATCAGCCGCTCAATCGCTGGGATTTCCGTTGTGCGCTGCCACCTCACTTTTTCCAGCTCCTCATCAGAGACCAACTCCCCCAGGTGTCCCCACTGATCTGCCTCTCCCGCGCGCGCGCACGCGTTAGTCTTATACAAACTTTTATAGAGTATAGAGTCTGTATTATCTGTATCTTTATTCTGTATATCTTTATTCTGTATATCTTTATCCTGTATATCCATATATGAAATAAATAAACTACGACTACTATAACTACTACTACTGTCTGTGTCTGTCTGAGCATTTTGAGCATCCCCGGGAATGCTCAAACATGCCCGATCTGCTTCTTTTGGCAGGGTGACTGTGCATATCTGATCATCCCCTGCATCCTCAGATCTGCCTGTGCATGTCCGGGCATTCCCTGTATCCTCAGAGATATCTGTGCATGTCTGAGCATTTTCAGCATTCCCGGGAATGCCCGTGTCTGTCAGATCCTCATATGCATCTGCTGAAACGTCTGCGTCTGTCTGAACGGTATCGGCTTCACAGAAAAGGCTGTCGGGATCCTGAGCAGCTTTCGCACTGCAGGCGATCTCCGTGCCCTTCAGGTCATCCCCGTCCGCTTTTTCAATCCCCTTCTCCTTTTCCCTGACCTGCTCCCACCGTGCCTTTGCCGCTTTCCGGGCGTGGTTTTTTCTGGCAGCTGCCTCATCACCATTTATCTGCAGACTGATTTCCACTTTTTGCTTAAGCAGCAGATATGCAATCCGCTGTCCCTGATAAAACGAACCAATATCTGTTTCCACCCCGGTTTCTGCATATCTTGTCAGTGCACAGATCACCGGGAACGCATCCCTTCCCAATGTTTCATTCAGGATCTCCATATCACCTGTATAGAAAATCGCACCTGGCATTATTCAACCTCCTTCATTTGCCGCAGCCTGGTCTTTCGGCACCGCGGCTTTTCAGATACTCCCATTTGACAGATCGACGCTGCGCGTCGAGCCCGCTTTATAAGCCGTTGCCTGTTCTTTAGGCGCCGCATTTTTACACTGCACATCCTGTGGCAGGCTGCCGCCGCAGAGCCAGTTCTTATACGGATCATTGGCCTGAGAAACTCCCCCATGACATGGACCTTTCCCTGAGAACGAGCTGCTCAGAAAGGGAGTTCCTCATCATCCGTGTCCGTCGGAATAAAATTCTGAACACCCGATCCGGTTCTGCCAGACACGTTTTTATCCAGCTTCCGTTTGGCAGGCACGCTGTACAAGCCGCAGCGGATACAATCCACGGTTCGCACCTGACAGGCGGTGATAAACGTTCTGATATGCTTGTCATTGTTCTCATATTCCTCTTCACGGAACAGAATCCCCACCTTCAGGCCCCGGAATTCTGCGAGATTCAGTGGCCAGATAATCCGGAACCCCTCATTCGACTTTTCCACACATTCCAGCAGTCCCTTGAATCCCGGATTTGTGAGTCCCTCCGCCGTGTAAGGAAAAACACTGTACGTTCCAAGCCATCTGGCTGGTTTGCCGCCCAAGCTTTCGCGCATTTTCTGTCTCCGGTACAGCCGTGCATAAAAGTCCCTGTATTCCCCCTCCGCAATATCAAAACTGACCGTCACTAATACCCTTCCTGTTTTGGGGATGACTCTCTCCTCTGCCTTTTTAATCTCACACACATAGCCGCCGGCAGGAAGACGTTCATAATCACCGCCAAAGGATTCTGCCCGATCGTAATCTTCCGGTTTCTGTAACACTGCCTTTCTCCTTTCTTGGGCTCAGGGGTGGCCTTTTGCCTGAGCCGGTTTATCCGTGACCTGAATTTGTCGTTCTGTCGCCAGTCCCATTCCGCAATCAACAGAACATCCAAGCCTGTTCGGACCAGCGATCCTCTCCTGTTTTTCTATCAGAATCCGCTGCATGGCGAAATAACCAGTTGGCGTTTAAATGGACCGGTTTCCCTGATTTGCTGCCCGGGAACGACAAAAAAAACCGGACGCACAAAACCAGAGGGAGTCACACCGTTTTTGCTCTGGGCATAAATTCCCCAGGGACAACCACACCGGACAGAATCCGGTCATTGGTCCGTTAAAAACGGTGTAATTTCCCACCAGCCGTATGCATCCGGCGATGGATCTGTTCCCTGCCCGCCCTGGATGGGAGGGACCGGAAACAGAGATGATTCACTTGAAAACAGGAGAGGCCATGTCGCGTAGCGACAGTTTGGTAAATCCAGGCCTCATACAAGCGCTGCTCCGGCAAATGAGCAGAGTCGAGGCCTGCAAAAGAGGACATCTGTTCTGACGCGGTTGGTGGTCAGATGGGCACTGCCCGACTCTTTCGGAACGATTCGCTTTTGCCTCCGCGAAAGCGGCCGAAACACCCGGGGCATCCCCTTCAGACGACAGCAATAGTATAGCGTCAAAGTCATGTAACGTCTATAGTTGCGGCGTTACAATTTCTGTAAAAAACGTCTGTTTTTGGTTGTTTTGTATGTAATTCCATGTTACGTTTGTTCAATTTTCATTACGATTTTGTAACGGTTGTAACGCTTGTAACCGGCTTGATTTCAGTCCTCTGCCGTTCTGTATCCCGGAAAACAGAACGGCTCTTTTGTGCATTTCAGATGAGCGATGGAAAAAAGATCGGCACTGCGACATTTCTGGTGCTCATACTTGGCAAACTGCCGCTATGCGGCAGGCCCACTCATTTCTTCGTTTTGTTCATCCCAAACATCTGAAAGGTATCTGCACCGAAAGATCAGGATGATGTTCACCAAAAGCCACTTCACTTTGCGTATATAGATTCCAACAAATTTTCTGGTCATTGTGGAAAAAGTCTGTCTGATATGGTAAAATTAACACATAGAAATCAGTCTCTTTTACATAGGGAAAACATTGTTTGGAACAGAGAAACCGCTGAAACCTTCGTGGGCATCGATTTTGATCTTTTGCCTAAGCAGCTTTGTTCTGACTCAAATTGAACAAACTGTCGCGGCACGACATGGCATTCCTTTTGCAAGCCCCTAACCGACATGTTCCAATAATGCCTCGTATTGTTTGAAAAATCCTTCTTCTGGATAAGTACACCATTGTTTGTATACTGACAACAGTATTGCCGGTCACCTGTTTCTACTGAAATAGAACAATCCATGTTTTAACTGTACTAAAGCGGAGGAATCTAGCATGGACTTACAAGATGAATCCAGATTTTACTCTCTTCCCATACAGGATCAGGAATTCTTTCTTGATGTTTTCAGAGGAAAGAAGCTGCCTCCCTTATACTCCGACATCATCGCAAAAAAAATCTTCAATCCCGATGCACACCCGGACCGGCTGAACTTTCTTCTCCGGTCAATTTCAAAAGATCCTTCCATAGAGGTGGCCTCCAGTGCCGCAAACGAAGGTATTCGCCTGTCAACTCAATCCAAAGGGATCATCACGGATCTTCCGTCATGGATGCGCGATGGAAGGATCTCCAATTTAGAGTTTCAAAAAGCAGCTCAGGAATTCATTTTTACCAGAGGCGATTTATATTCTTCAGATATGCTCCTCCTGCAATACTCTGTTTCCGCCGGACAGAACAAAGACGAAATTAATTATTCGAACGTAAAAGAAGCCCTGCTTATTATCCTGATGGTTGATAGTCCCCGTGTTTTTAAGAAATTCGAGTCGGAAAAGTACATTCATAGATTCACTCAGATGACTGCAGATACGGGCATCTCCTATCCCCTCAAGGCGAAAGTTATTTATGTGCAGCTGGACAAATGTCTGGAACAATACAGGGCAGGACAAAATTCCGAATCGGATGACGGTAAACCAGATAAACTGCAGAAATGGCTTGCGACAATTGCCGATGTGAACGACGAGAAAGTAAGAAGCGAAAATGATGAGATATTGAAAAATATACGAAGCGAAATGTACATAATGACTCAGGAAAAGGAGGTACAACACATGTTGCTGCAGGAAAAGTATGAGAAAATGGACTGGGCAAGTTACGGAGCGCAAGAGAGGCGTGAAGGAAAGCTTGAAGGAATGCGTGAAGGAAAGCTTGAAGGAAAGCTTGAAGGTATGCGTGAAGGAAAGCTTGAAGGCGCGCGTGATCAGTTAGAGCAAGATGTCAGAGGAATGTACGCCGAAGGAATGATGCCCGATGTAATTTCCAGGGTTACGAGACATTCCATTGAAAAAATCAAAGAGATTCTCAGTCGGCAGCCTAATGCTCCCGCTTTACTCTAAGAAAGTGCTGTCACAGTCCGCAATCTAATGACATAAACTATGTTGAGATTGGCATGTTTTCACATCAGAAATGCAGATCAACCGGATAATGGTGTCTGTGTTCTTGCCGGGAATCTCTGCCGCACAAGGCTCTGGCAAAATCGCGGCGAACATTTAACTCCGGCTATAAAATTAGCATAGTCATTGGCAACGGAGGATCTGAAGATGTTTCCCCAGGAAAAATACGCTATAATGGACTGGGTAAGTTACGGAGCGCAAAAGAGGCGTGAAGGAAAGCTTGAAGGCGCGCGTGATCAGTTAGAGCAAGATGTCAGAGGATTGTACGCTGAAGGAGTCATGCCCGATGTTATTTCCAGAATTACAAAAACTTCCATTGATACGGTCAAGGAGATTTTGGGTCTGCAGTCAGCCTGATTTCCTCCATCTCCATGAAAAAGCCGTCATGACCAAAGGAATCGGTACACGTTCCGGTATCTGTCGATTCCTTTGGTCATTTGAAATCAGCGCATTTGAGGTGCACCACACTTAACAATCTCTTTTCATCCGCCAAACATTAAGCTGCCTGTGTTCCTCCAGCCATTAAATGCCGGAGTAAACCAAAAAGCCGATTCGAATGAATCGGCTTTTTTAATGCTCTGGCAGAAGAAAGGGGTGTACAAGCCATTATCCGGCATTCCCGAACAACGGCTTTGACTTCCACCACGTCACACTCCGTATTGCTCAAAGCTCAGGCATTCATCACCTGTTACTTTTGGCTGTTCATGTACGCATCAATTCTCTTTGCGACATTGTCCCTGATATTGTTGTAGTAGTATGCATAGTCACCTGCATGTCTGCTGTCTGGTCCGAAGAACAGACTCACAATCTCCGCAATGATTTCCATTTCTTCAGGCAACGGATCGGTTTTGGCGTTCGTCACGACAACTCCGCGCTCCGGAATCACTTTCGCATCAGCGTAGTCCCTGATTATCTCCCTCTTGCCGGTTTCTTCGTTCACCATATACGAGCCCAGATTCTCGCTCGCCGGAGCATAGGTATCATCCAGTTTCCAGTTCAGCGGATTGATGCTGATCGCGTTCGGCAGCAATACCGCCATCGCTGCATTCTCCTCAGCGTTTGCGGGGCCCTCGGTATTCCAGCTGACGATGACGCCCGTGTCATCCTCCCCGGCCGCAAACTTCAGGTACGGACACTCTTCAAGATCATCCTTTGTAACCGAATAACCAATGATGTATGCCGCAACCATACGTTCATAGTACTCGGGATGATCCTTGAAATAATGTTTCAGCACATATTTCGCCATGGCAGAGCCCTGACTGTGACCCGCAAGAATAAAAGGACGGCCATTGTTGAAATTCTCAAAGTAGTAGTCAAGCGCAGCGGATATATCCTCATACGGCGTCCCGGAAACGGCACCTTCAATGCTTCCGGTCATCGTCCAGACCTCAGCAGCGTACCGCATGCCAGCCTGGCGGTAAAGCGGCACAAACACGTTCGTGGACTCCTGATAGACGCTTGCCTGTGCGGCATATTCCATCGAAGCATTTTCCTTCATCTCCGGATTTCCAACCTCAGCAAAATCGGAGGAGTCTTCTAAAAAGCTGGACAGCATATAATCTGTTGCCAGGATATAAAACGTATCAACCTCTTTGGTGATTGCCGGAATCTGAATCCAGGAAGACACCCTGGAATAGTCATATGCCTCCCCTGCGTCCCCGGCTTCGGCCAGTGAACCGACCATCGCCGTCATGCTGAGAGCCAGAATGCAGATGAGCACGATGAGTAAAGCGATTTTTTTCATTTTCTTCCTCCAAAACCTTTTTTGTACTGATTCACGCAACCCTCTGAAAGCGAAATCCATCCGGACCCCCGCCATCTTTCGCTATGATAGCCCGGTTTCCGAACATAACAAACGTATTCTAACACATTCCCTTTTTCATTTCTATCCCGAATCGGGAATTGTCCGGGATCACATGACCGTGCAATCCCTGCCTTGGTTAGAGACCAAAACCGTATCCGCCTTCTCCGTCTCCAAGGGTAAATTCAGTCCATTCCTGGGCATTCCGGTGCCTCCATTAAATCCGGGTGCACAACGGTCCGGTCAGACAGATCCGTTCAGCCCTTTTCGCTTTCCGGGATTCCATTCAACAGACAACCCGCCTAACAGTTTCAGCTGCTACCGTTGCCTTCTCAGCCGGAAGGAACGATTTCTGTCAAGGCAACAACGCAATGCTGCGAATCTGGCGATCCACCCCCCGGATACCGCATCCATTAACCGTCTGTCCGAAGCTCCGTCTCGTTATGATCTGCGCCGGTCCAGCCCGGTCAGGCCGTGTGGATCACCCGTCTGCAGGAACCGTGCACGCATTGATCATTGGCCCATGCTTTTTGCCGCTATGCTGTGTTTTTCTTCTTCAGGCGCATGGTCAATGGCCATCCAGCTGCCGGCAGAGAGCATCAGTTGCCGCATTTCCAGTGGCGGCGCATCTGAAATCCCTGTCTCTGCACGATCCGGATCACCGGTTAATTGGATGACGCCTTTTTCCCGGCAAACTCCGCGCGCAGTTCCATCAGGATTCGGCCAAGAAGGTTCCGACCCGGCCATTTTGCCGGATTGGTGTCCGCAGCTGCGGCCCTGTCCAGCCCGATTCCCCAGAGCATATCTTTGGGACTCGCCTCAGCCAGAACCGCCTCTCCGGTCTCAAGGAGCTTCGCCATCAGTTCCGGGTTCTGCTCAAATTTGGCTCGGCTGGCCGTTTTTACAATTTCGTATCTTGCCGCGCCCAAGACTTTGGCATCAAAGGGCTTTACCTGTCTTCCAAGTGCTTTGCATTCCCTGGGATGCGTCGCCCGAAGAATGTCGGCATAGCGTTCCTCATCATGGAACAGCTTCGCTTTTTCGTCCATCATGTACTGCTCCACAAACCGATATTCCTGTCCGTCTACGACAAACACCCTTGTGTACCAGTTGGAGAAACAGCCATATTTCTCTTCCATTTCCAGAAGAATATCACAGGCTGCTTTTTCGCCAGCCGATGCATCTGTATGTACTTTACAATCCAGTCCGGATCATGAACAGGAGCGGATTCGTTCATCTGAGCAACACAGCAAAGATCATCTGCCTCCTCCAGAATCACATCCGAGAGCTCAAGCTCCTGTTTCCACTGATCCGCAAGAGCATCAACCCCCAGCCATGCACCCAGGATATTTCCTGTCACCGCACCTGTGGAATCACTGTCCCCGCTGTGATTCACGGCAGCAATCATGCCTGCGGAAAAATCATCTGGATGCCGCAGGGCGCAGTAGAGCGAAATTCCCAGTGTCTCCTCGGCAACCCATCCATCACCCAGCAGGTGAATATTCTCAAGATCGTCATCCGCATCATTTTCCGACAATCTGATAGCCCGGTCGATGATCTCAACCAGCTCTCCGAGATGGGCATCTCCTTCAAAAATCTCTGCTGCCGTATCCCGCGCCTCCAGCACGATGTCCTTCAGGGACATCTTTTTCCCTTCCGGAGGATACACGATGCGGTTGATCACATGAACCAGCACAGCGGCAGGCATAACCCCCAAAGAATGACCGTGGGTGATCGCCGCCAGCTGAGCCTCTTCCCTGTCCAGGTCCCGGATATCCGGCCAATTCCAGACCGCCAGCGGGGCAACACCCATAATACCGCCGCACCCTTTGCTGTGATTCCGCTCCGCTTTTACATAATCCTCATATTCGGTACCATCCCGTAGAGAAGACAGACAGGTCATGCCCGGTGCCCTCCCTGAATAGAGTTCCGACACATCCAGCAGCCAGGAGAAACCGCCTGACTTCCTGTATGGAGCTTTCCTGCGTCTTCAGCCAGTCATTGCCCGCATGACATCTGCTCTGGGCCGGTCCTGTGTCCTGTGCACAGTCCTTGGCTCCCAGACCAGCAGTCCATTGGTCGTAAGCAGGGACATCTGTGTTTCATCTGAGATCAGTGCTTTCCCGCTGAACCTGGCCTTTGTATACCGGGTAATGCCATTCTCCCCGTATTTCTGGAAGATATGCTCTTCCCTGAGAAATTCGACCGGAAACCCCAATGCATCGCCAATGGCACCGCCATAGATACAGACCCGGATAATATCCGACCGCCTCTCCGTCCCCTTCTTCCCTTCAGGTATATGCCCCTATTTCCCGTCCTCCTCTCTGTGGAAGCTGCTGAAATTCCGGCTGAACTCCCTGAAATTATACTGATCTGCCCCACGGCTCAGAACCGCGAAATCGATCCGGCGGAACATGTCCTGTTCACGCATGCCGTCAAAATCGAATTCTTTCAGTGCCCTGCAGAACAGGTCCGAGACGACCCTGGCATCATTGGCAAACGCGCCGCATCCGAAGGCGCCCAGGATGAGATACCTGTAACCCAGATACGCGGCCACCTTCAGCATTCCCGTGATGCGGTCATAGACCATAGCTTCGTATTCCTTCTGCGTCATGCCTTCCATGCCATAACGCAGCATCGGGGCGGCACAGGTCATGACCGCAACGACCACCGTTTCAGGGAGCAGCTGTCCATTTTCATCCCGGATGATTTCCACCTGCGGATGAATCATCACGGCATGGGATCCCATGTGGGTATGCAATGACCGGTTATACGCGTAATAGGCTCCTGCTTTCGCCCCTTCAAGCGACACGAGAAGTGAACTGCTTCTGCACAGATCTTCCTCCTGCGCTTTGGCTCCTCTGCGAACCCCACCGCCGGGATGGACCGGATTGGCCAGATTGAGTACAAGGACAGGCTTTGTCCCTTTCTGTTCCGGGTCAGCTGAAAGCTCCTTCATTCTTTTCCTTGCAAGGCTGAAGGAGTCCACGTTTTCGCAGCTGGTTTCACACCTGCCGGGTGCATGAACGTGTTCAAAATCCCTGGCCCGGCTTATCCGCCTGACATCCTCCGGCAGAAAAACCCGAACCTCTTCCATCTGCGTGCGTGAAAGTTTCAGGGGAATCGTTTTCCCCTCAATCTGATAAGTCCCCTTTTCAAGGATGTCCAGAGTCTCCTGAATCATTGCCAAATTATCCCTGCGCATATTTTCCTCCATTTTGGTTTTCCCGTCAGAAAGTCCTTCAGAACTCTTTTCACTGTTCATCCCTTTATCCTGTTGCCCCGGCTGTCCCGGGAATCATGATCGTGCCTTGACAGCCGGCATAACCGCCCGGCTCTTATCCGCCTTATCTGTCCATTCATCCAAAAGCGGCAGCCTTCTCAGGCAAAATCACCGTGCCATTTTTGACATTTGTCCCGGCCGCCGTCATCCGCTTTCCTTCCTCTTCGGTCTTTGCTCCGGCAATTGCCCCCATCTATCCAGGCCGCTGCTGGATAAACCGTCCTCCGTTAACCGAAGCAGATCCGACCCGGTCTCTGCTGTGTCCTGAATGCGAATTCATTCCTCCGGCAGGCAGACACTTCCTCCATGAGCAGGGACCTGGGCTTTTGGTACCGCAATCATGTCACCCACGTCATTCCTCAGAGTGACAGATCCTCCGTATGACAAAGCCAGATCATGATGGAGTATCCCAGAATCGGCGAAGCACCATAGCCCATGAACGGCACCGGGAATCTTCCGGACAGCGCGGCAATGCTCATCATCGCGTAGTACAGTCCGATGTCTGTCCAGCACTTTCGGTTTTCCCGGATTCCTCTTATCACCAGGCCGGCCGGAACGAGGAGCAGGGAAAGGATGCCTGCCAGGTACAGCAGCGCGGACTGTTTGCGCAGGAGTGTCAGTATCCCCTCCGTATGGCTTGCCGGAACCAGGGTGTCCAAGTGCAGCCACGACAGCAGCGTCAGCAGGACCAGAACGCCCGCCCCAGACCACTTTACCGCCCTGTGAAACTCTCCGCCAATGAGCAGCACGAGCACAGGCAGCGCAAAAGCCAGCAGCTGGGAGGCGTCCGGCTGCATACAGAGCATCCCCGCGATGGATGCTGTTCCGCACAGACACCATACTGTCCGCCGTTCATCTGCCAGTCGTCTCAGTGCGACAACGCTGGCCGGCAGTACGGCAGCACCGGCGTTCAATGTGAACCCCGGCAGACTCAGCCATCGATGAACGCCGCCAATGTCCGGGCCGAGAAAGGTGAGCGCGATCAGGAGTGCAGAGACGGCCACCACAGCCCTGGCCGATATGCGGACGTTCATCCCCATGCAGGCCACAAAGGCGAAAACCGCAATGTAAATGGGATTCTGCATCCATATTCTGACCGATATTCCAGCGTTAATCATCCCGACGATTCCCAGAACGCACGGAACCAATATGGCCGCAGTGGGCATCAATAATCTCCTGAATTTCATCAGCAGGGCTCCAATCGATTCTTTTTTTGGTGTCTGAAACTACGGATGCCGCCTCATTGCGGCATTCAATATCCAAGTAAACAGCTCCACACGGATTCATGGATCATTTGATCTGCCGTGAAACAATCCCGCGCCCCGGAACCAGGTCGCTGCACCTATGATACCATATCATTCAATGACTTTGGCTGATGTTTTGACAAAAACTCAGAGCACATCGTTCACATCGATGGGGTCACAGGTTCTTAACAGGCTGATTTCCAGCGCAGGCCACGTCGTTGTAAGGGCGTAATCATCGGGGAACATCCCCTCTGTTTCTCCCTCCACCCCTAAATGGCAAAAATCGTCGATTTTGGAAACACCTACGGAAGATTTTCTGAAAAAAATTATTTGGTGGTCTAAAACCAACGAAAACTCGGCGGATCATGCAAACATCACCTCCTGCTATCGGCTGTACATCGTCCGCTGTCCCTCTATGAAAAATCGAGGCATAGTGGATACACTTTTGCGAAATTATCTCAATGGGCTGGTTTCCACCATTGGGTGCCATAGTATTCTGAGGGTGTCATTGTTTTCTCCCTCCATATCTACATGGCGAAAAACATCGTTTTTGGAAACACCTATAGTAAACGACAAAAGTAATTTGACAATGACATGATTTTTTGGTACCATCCACTCAGGGGGTGCTACCATGAAAATAAGGCAATATCAACGAGGCGTCGAAACGCTCAAAAAAGAGGCGTCTGCCATTTTGAATGCTTCAGAGGATTCGAAGTACATCCACAAGGTCGCGATGGTAAACCTCGTTATAAAAGGAACAATAACAGCCGCTGATTTGGCGGATGGGCTCGGGATAACGCGACAATCAATCTCGAATTGGATCTCTATAGCTGACAAGCAAGGCTTCGAAGCTTTGAAGGAAAAGTCGAAGTCAGGAAGACCTACGAAAATGACAGAGGAGATTGCGTCGGAAATTGATGCGTTGCTTCAGGAAGATGATCCTCAGAAGTACGGATATCAGATCTGGGATGGACCGAGCTTAAGCAAGTATATCAAAGAAGCATACAACATCGACTACAGCGTCCGTTCTTGTCAAAGATTATTCAGGGATTTAGGCTATAGCCTTTTACGCGCTCAGACATTTCCATCGAAGGATCCAGATATTTGTGACAACGAAGCGAGGGGCGCTTCAAAGCGGAAGTTCGGGAAATCATTGATGAGTCTGAAACACTAAATGCGGTAAAGATCGGAAGCCGGGTCGGATGGGTTTCCGGGGAATACTGCGAGATCACCAGTGAGTAAATACTTGAGGAACCTGCTTTTCTAGTGGGTTCCCCTTTTTTTCGATGATGTTCTGTGCAAGAAAAACGAAGTATTTCAATGAAATCCACAGAAATAATTCAAAAAAGAGTCAATACTACGTGAAATGCACGGAAAACGAGAAAAATATGAAGAGAAGCCCTTCTTAAAATATTGACTCTCTTTGACCTTAGATATATAATACAGGCACCATTAAGGGAGGGGGATCGAGAGAGAGCCCGAACAAGATGGAATGAATGCGACCCTGCAAGCGTGGCAATGAACCAAGCGTACAAGGCCAATGAATTGGAGGTTTGCATTATGAGTACTTATCTTCCTACCGTGTTTGGTGAAAACCTGTTTGACGTCTTTGATGACTTTGACCGTGACTTCTTCCGTGGGTTTGGGCGTCCGGAGCATGTGCTCTATGGCAAGAATGCCAGCCGCCTGATGAAAACCGATGTGAAGGAAACAGATGAAGGATATGAGGTGGATGTGGATCTGCCTGGCTTCAACAAGGATGAAATCAAACTGGATCTGAACAACGGTTACCTGACCATCTCCACCGAGAAGAGTTTGAACAAGGAGAACAAGGGTAAGATGCTTCGTCAGGAGCGTTATGTCGGCACCATGCAGCGCAGCTTCTATGTGGGTGAGAGCATTACTGAAGATGACATAAA
>JAGAHV010000066.1:0-8936 GCA_017626895.1 Clostridia bacterium
AACCCTAAGCATTGGAGAGCATAAACTGAAAGTTGTTTTTGATGACGGCAATGCGGAAACGTCGTTTACCATTATCGGAGCAGAGATAAGTGCTGGAAACCTTCCGCAGACCGGAGATGCGCAGAATCCTCTTTTGTATGCAGTCATCGCATTAATCAGCGTGGCAGGTATCGGACTGTTTAGAAAGAGAATGAAATAAGACACGGAAGCTTCCTTGACTGGAAGCTTCCGTTTTATTTTTGACAGTGGAAATTGAGACCAAAAGGTATCGCACATAATTTGGATCAAATGTCTGGTAGATAAGTGCCGGATAGAGACGTTTCCATCCCGAAAAATAATCATGTTAAACCTCTGCAGAAGAGCCTTATTTGACGAGAGAAGATTCAGGCAGTATAATAAACATACAAGACGGAGGTGAGCGGATGCTGATTTCGACAAAGGGCAGATATGCCGCACGTATGCTGATTGATATTGCCCTTTACCAGGGAGAAGACGGATATGTAACCATGAGAGATGTGGCCAGACGCCAGCAGATTTCAAAAAAATACATGGAAGCTTTTACAGCGCCCCTCGCCTCGGCAGGGATTCTGGGGATACGCCGGGGGAAAAACGGCGGATACCGGCTGCTGGTGCCGCCGAAGGATATCACCCTGTGGCAGATCATCTGTCTCATAGAGGGACCGCTTCATGCCGTTGCCTGTACGCAGAGGCCTGTGAATGAATGTGCCAGATGCGATTTCTGCATCACGCTGCCGGCATGGCAGGGACTTGAAAAAGTGGTTCGGGACTATCTGGAATCAGTGTCCCTGCAGCAGCTGATTGACCAGGCAAAGCCACAGCCTCTCAATCTGGAGGATTATCCCTGCGGTGTATAAACGAAAACAGAAGAAACAAGCCCTGCCTCGGCAGGGCTTGTTCTGATGGGAGGATGGATCTGCACGGGATGGGACGTGCTGAACTTGCCGTACATGGCCGGTGCTCCGGTATGGCCGAAGCGGTGCAGGACCTGTCTTACCTGACAGCCTCAAATGCGGCATCCAGAGCGGCGATCAGGTCTTTGACATTTTCCGTGCCGATGGACAGGCGGATGGTATTCGGGCGGATGCCCTGATCCAGAAGTTCCTCATCTGACAGTTGACTGTGGGTGGTGGTGTAAGGATGGATGACCAGGGACTTGACATCTGCCACATTGGCCAGCAGGGAGAAAATGGCCAGGTTGTCGATGAACTTCTTGGCGGTGTTGCTGTCGCCTTTGATTTCAAACGTAAAGATGCTGCCGCCGCCGTTGGGGAAGTATTTCTGGTACAGGGCATGACTGGGTTCAGACGGAAGCGAGGGATGATGCACCGCCTCTACCTGCGGATGTCCGGACAGGTACTCAACGATCTTCAGGGCATTTTCCACATGCCGCTCCACGCGAAGGGAGAGTGTTTCAAGTCCCTGCAGGAAGATGAACGCATGGAATGGCGACAGGGTTGCGCCGGTGTCACGCAGGAGGATGGCACGGATATAGGTGGCAAAAGCAGCGGGACCTACCGCATCGTAGAAGGAAATGCCGTGATAACTGGGATTGGGATCGCTGATCCACGGATACTTTCCGCTGGCCTTCCAGTCAAACTTGCCTCCCTCAATGATCACGCCGCCGATGGCCGTACCATGACCGCCGATAAACTTGGTGGCGAAGTGGACGACGATGTCCGCGCCATACTCAAGAGGCCGGACCAGATAGGGTGTGGCGAAAGTGGAGTCAACGACCAGCGGGATTCCATGACGGTGAGCAACCTTGGCGATTTCTTCTATATCGACGATATTGCTGTTGGGATTGCCCAGCGTTTCAATGAAGATGGCCTTTGTATTGTCCTGAATGGCGGCCTCAAAGCTGCCTTCCTTATCCGGATCGACAAACGTTGTCGTGATGCCGGCGGTCAGGGGCAGGGTATGCTCCAGCAGATTGAAGGTGCCGCCATAGATCGTCTTGGAGGCGACAATGTGTTCACCGGCTTTGGCCAGTGCCTGGAAGGTGTACGTAATGGCGGCGGCACCGGAGGCGACCGCCAGCGCAGCCGTTCCGTTCTCCAGCGCGGCAATGCGCTCTTCAAAGATGCTCTGGGTCGGATTGGTCAGACGGCCGTAAATGTTGCCTGCATCCCGGAGACCAAAGCGGTCCTGGGCATGCTCGCTGTTATGGAACACAAAGGATGTGGTGGCGTAGATCGGGACGGCACGGGCATCCGTGACGGGATCTGCCTGTTCCTGACCGATGTGGAGCTGTTTGGTTTCAAAAGACCAGTTGGCGGAATTCTTAATATCTGACATGGGATGATCCTCCTTCATTTCCTTGCCTCAGTTTTGATTCAGAAGCAGAGCAGTTGTGTCTGAGGCCTGAGTCTGATAAACTGCCGCTTTATTATTCATTTTGAGAGGTGCTACCCGGATTCGAACCGGGATGTAGTGGTTTATGGGACCCTGGCCTTGCCATTAGGCTATAGCACCATACATTCGGTTCAGACTCAGCAGAACGGCAGAAAAACTGTGCCGGTTTTGCATGATGACGACCTCCTTTGCTTTTATGTGGATATTCTATCGACTTAGTAGATATTTGTCCAATATGAAAAGGCGATCAGCTGTCATAGGCTCAGCCTATCGGAAAAGAAGGAATCAGGGGGTTCAGATGACCGCCCGGGATTCCTCTTTATCCGAGGGGCTTGTGTTCAGTCATACAGCCCCTTGCTGAAATAGCGGTCGCCGCGGTCCGGGAAAATGGTGACAATGGTGCCTCTTCCTCCGCTTTCAATCAGTTTTCTGACAGCGGCCAGTGCGGCGCCGGAGGAGGGCCCTGCAAAAATACCTTCCCGGGAGGCCAGAGCCCGGGCACTCTCGAAGGCTTCCTGCTCCGTGATCTTGATCACCCGGTCCACCAGCTGCATATCCATGGTGTCTGCGATGAAATCATTGCCGATTCCGTCGATGTCATACGCTCCGCTCTCACCGCCGCCCATTGTGGAACCGACGGGATCGGCGAGGATCCCCTGTACGCAGGGCTTTTTTTCCTTTATATAACGGGCGGCTCCGCTGTATGTTCCGCCGCTGCCGGCCCCCGCGACGAAGTAGGACAGGCTTTCGCCCAGATCTTCCCAGATCTCCCGACCGGTGGTTTCATAGTGTGCCAGAGGATTTTGCCTGTTATGGAACTGATCAAGGGAGAGCGCGCCCGGAATGGCGGCCCGCAGTTCATCTGCCTTTTTCTGCGCGCCGAGCATCCCGTCTTCCCTGGATGTATTAACGATCTCTGCGCCGAGTGCCTTCATCAGGATCTGCTTTTCCCGGGAAAACCCATCCGGGACCACAAAAATCACCCGATAGCCCCGGTTCAGGGCAGCAAAAGCGGTTCCGATGCCGGTGTTTCCGGCGGTCACCTCGATAATCGTTCCGCCGGGGTGCAAAAGCCCTCTGCTTTCCGCGTCCCTGAGCATATACAGACCGGTGCGGTCCTTCACGGATCCGCCCGGATTCCAAAGCTCCAGCTTCGCAAATACATGGGCGTCTTCAGGGAATCCAAGATGGTTGAGACGGACCAGCGGGGTGTTTCCGATCAGTTCCGTCATCGACTGATAAATTGCCATAAGATCATCTCCTCTTCGTTTTTGTCATTTGCCTGAGTTCCGGACATACGCTGCCGCGAGTATATCTACGGCAGTCCGGAAACGGGATATCCGGTGCCTTCCCGCAGAACTGTGTCATGGTTCCGGTTCTACCTGAAGGGCATCGTTAAAGACGTTGTTGGCAATCATGAATACCGCCATGGTCGTCAGCACCACGATGGTTTCATCATTAAAAACGGCCTGCAGCCGTGCAAACAGTTCATCCGGGATCTGCTTGGGATCCCGTGCCACGGCACGTCCATATTCGATGATCAGCTTTTCCTCCGGTGTAAAATCGAAATGCTCGAAATCGGTGATTCCCAGGCGCCGAAGGAGCTTTCCAAAGTAAGTGGTGCAGACAATGCAGTCGTTCTCTACAGAGATGGCATATTCAAAAAGATCTGCGGCCCGTTTGCCGATGAGGCGCTGCAGTTCCCTGTCGACGGCATAGGACTGCACTTCCAGCGCTTCAAAAGCCGTGACATTATGCAGCAGCGTCTTCTTCTCATTAGTCAGCTGGTAGCCATCTTTCAGGTGCGCATCAATTGCGGCCTTAACCTCGTTGGAGGCCTCTGCAGGGTTTATTGGTGTAATACGGGGCATGATTTTATTCCTCCTTATAATCAGTGACTTGGTCTTTCGGCACCGCTGTTTTTCCGGTGCTCCTATTTGACAAACTGCCGCTGTGGCGGCAGGCCCTCCTCTATGAGCCGCAGCTCGGTCTTTCGGCACCGTGACACTTCCGGTGCTCATATTTTGACAAATCGACACCGCGCGTCGAGTCCGGTTCTCGGTGTTGGCGCTTGGCCCGGACAGCGCAGTACGTGTCCGGATTTGACTCACGGCTGCTGTGCGGCAGGGCTGCTTGGTTCTAAAAATATACCGGCATGGCAGCATTTTTGCTCAGCCATGCCGGTTTGTTTGCATGAGATCAAAAATGCAGACAGAGAATGGTTTTGTACCCTGTCTGCATGAAATTCAAAACGCAAAGAAACAATCATTCGCAGATGGGCACACTTCTGTTGTGACGAGTGCAACACATCTGACAAAAGAAAAAGGATTTGGGAAACATGAAGGGTTCCTCCTCTTCATTCTTGTTAATGCCGGTGACCCGGGTTTGACAAACTGTCGCTGTGCGACAGGGCAACGTCTCAATGTTGACCGCTTCCTGTCCCGGACAATGTGTGTTCAAACTGACTTATGGCGGCAAAACCGCTTCTTTTTGAAAAGCTGGCATTATTTTATTCTGAATTGTCTACAAAGTCAATAGACAAAAATGCAAAATGATAAAATGAATGATTCGGCCTGTCTACAAGAATCCGCTGCTGTTTTGAGATTGCCCGGACTGCGTTCATTAAGTTTGGCATGAATGGGAAAAATACGGGATGTTTTTGAAATCAGGGTTTGAATTTGAGGAGATGTTTCTCTATAATAGGCGGGGTTTGAATGGGATCGATTCCTTTCGCAGAAAGGTAAAGAAACTGCAATGTGGATGGAACGCATTGCCTGAACAGCAACTGCATCCCTTCTGAATCAGAATCATGAAGATGGAATTTTGAAAAAGGAAGAAAAGAAATTGTTTATGAGAAAAATGTCCTGCCTCCTGCTGGTACTTGTCATGGCACTGATTTGTGTTTCTGCAGCAGGGGAAAAACCATCGACAATGCCGGTACGGAAGGTGATTATTGATACGGATGCCGGCGCAGATGATGCCTCGGCATTGATTCTGGCGGCAAAGAGTCCTGAACTGGATATTCTGGGTGTCACCGTACTGGTTGGCAACGTAGACCTGGAACAGGGAACCCGTAACGTTCTGGCCGCACTGGAAATCGCGGAATGCGATGCACCGGTCTACAAGGGAGCCAGTGAGAATTTCAGTGAGGAAAAAATCAATGCATCCAGCATATTCGGAAGTGACGGAATGGGAGATATGGACCTGATCCATCCCCGCGGAACGGCGCAGGAGGAAGATGCGGTTGATTTTATCCTGCAGTCGATACGGGAAAATCCGGGGGAAGTCGAGATTGTCATCCTGGGACCGGCGACGAATATCGCACTGGCGATGGAAAGGGATCCGGAGACGATGAAACAGGTGAAACGAATCTGGTCCCTGGGTTCGGCAGGCTTGGGCCCTGGAAACGCTTCACCGGTGGCGGAATTCAATGTATACGCGGATGCACCGGCATATAAGAAAATGCTGGAATTCGGTCTCCCGGTAACCGTGATCGGGCTGGACATGTGCAACAAAGAGGCTCAGTGGACAGATGAACAGTTTGAGAAACTGACTGCCTCGGGGAAGATCGGGCAGTTTGTGACGGATTCCTTCACCAAGATCCGGAAATTTTACGAACAGAACGGGTCTGTTGGTCAGGTGATGAACTGTGACAGCACGGCGATGATGTGCGTGGTGGAAGAGGGCTTTGTCAACCGGACGCTTTCCTGCCACGCCAGCTGTATAACGGAACGGGGAGAGACGTATGCTCAGGTGATTTTCTATCAGCAGGGGTTTACGTACGACGCGGTATCCAACGACTACGACTATAACGTGATTCTGGTAAATGATGTGGACAAGACGGACTATTTCGATCTGTACCTGTCCCGGATCCAGCAGTGAGACCGGGACTGTACATCCTGTGGCCTTTTGAGGATGCCCGTGAGGCTGATCAGGCGATGAACGTGGAAAAACACGCAAAATAATATTTGACACCGTGTCAGCATTGTGATATGATTCTCAATGTTGACACGGTGTCAGTTTTTATGAAGGGAAACAGACACCTGAAAAGTGAAGGCGCGGACAGCAAAGGGATCTATGCCCGGGGCGGGGAGCCGTCCGGACAAAGATCCCCCGGGAGTACGCTCTGACAAGAAAACGGAGGCCTGCCTAATGAAGTATACAAAACTCGGAAAGTCTGACCTGAACGTTTCCCGCATCTGTATGGGATGCATGGGTTTTGGCGATGCGGGTCAGGGACAGCATACCTGGACCATTGATGAGGAACATACCCGGGAAATCATCCGGCACGGACTGGACATGGGAATCAATTTCTATGATACGGCCATTGCCTATCAGAGCGGCACCAGCGAGCAGTATGTCGGCCGTGCCCTGAAGGATTTTGCCCGGCGGGATGATGTGGTGGTAGCAACCAAGTTTCTGCCGCGCACACAGAAGGAAATTGAGGACGGCATAACCGGGCAGATGCACATTGAGCGCATGATCAACAAAAGCCTTCAGAATCTGGGAATGGATTATGTGGATCTGTACATCTACCACATGTGGGACTGGCAGACACCTATTGAGGATATCCTGGAGGGGCTGAATAGGGTGGTTCAGGCAGGAAAAGCCCGATATATCGGGATTTCCAACTGTTTTGCCTGGCAACTGGCCAAGGCCAATGCCATTGCCGAGCGGGAAGGATGGGCCCGGTTCATTTCCGTGCAGGGACATTACAACCTGATTTTCCGGGAAGAGGAACGCGAAATGGTTCCGTATTGCCAGGAAGAGGGAATCGCCCTGACACCCTACAGTGCTCTGGCGGCAGGCAGGCTTTCCCGGAAGCCGGGGGAAACCTCGGAGCGGCTTGAGAAGGATGCCTATGCCAAATTCAAGTATGATGCCAGTGCGCAGCAGGACGGGATCATCATCGAACGCGTGGCGGAGATTGCGGACAGACGCGGCGTATCCATGACCGAGGTATCGCTGGCCTGGCTGCTGACGAAGGTTGCCTCTCCGGTGGTGGGCGCAACAAAGTTCCATCATGTAGACGGTGCGGCGAAAGCGACGGATCTTGAGCTGCAGGAGGATGAAATAGCGTATCTGGAAGCGCCGTATGTTCCGCATCCGCTGGCCGGTGTCATGGCGCAGAACAAGCCGGCAAATGCACGCGATAAGCACGTGTGGTCGACGGGAAATCAGACCATTTAAGAAAAGGTCCCGGCGCATCGGCAGATGTCCGGCCGGGCCTTTGACAGATGATTCAAGTTGAGGAGGAGAATTCATGAACGGTTTACCGAAAATTGCACTGGGTGCATGGGCCTGGGGAAATGACGGAACCTTTGGGGGCAGCCTGACGGCAGACATGCTTCGGCCGATTTTTGACGCGGGGATGGCGCATGGCCTGAATCTCTGGGATACGGCGTATGCCTACGGCATGGGGACCTCGGAAAAGGTGCTGGCCTCTTTCCTGAAAGGTCTGCCCAGAGAGAGCTATCTGGTTTCCGACAAGTTTACCCCGCAGTGTGCCAGTGACAGCCCGACCGCAATGGCGGATATGATCGAAATGCAGCTGAAGCTGATGGATCTGGACCGCTTCGACATCTACTGGATTCACAACGTCTGGGGTGCGCCGCACTGGACGGAGGAAGTGGCAAAGTACTTTGAGGGCAAGGAAAACGTCCCGATGATCGGCGTATCTAATCACAATCTGGCCGAGATCAGGCAGGCGGATGAAATCCTTCGGGCACACGGACTCAGACTGTCCGCGGTACAGAATCATTATAGCCTGATTAACCGTTCCTCCGAGGACTCCGGCATCCTGAAGTACTGCAAAGAGAACGATATCGTTTTCTTCTCCTATATGGTACTGGAGCAGGGCGCACTGTCCGGCAAGTACGATACGCAGCATCCCATGCCGGAAGGATCAGACCGCGCAGCCGTCTATAATCCCGTTCTGGATAAACTGGAAACCCTGAATGCATCCATGAAGAAGATGGCGGACAAATACGGGGTGGCCGTCGCCCAGATTCCGGTGGCATGGGCCATTACCAAGGGCACACTTCCGATTATCGGTGTGACGAAGGTCAGCCATGTGGAGGATGCAGCAAAGGCGGCGGAAATCTCCCTGACGGCAGAGGAAGTCAGGGAACTGGAAACGCTGGCGGATACCCTGCACATTCATGCAGTTCGTATGTGGGAAAAGGAGATGAAGTAAAAATGGGAAAGAAGAATATCGGTGCCACACTGGCTCTGTATCCGTCGCCTCTGATTGTCGTCGGGGCGATGGTTGAGGGAAAACCCACCTGGACGCTGGTGGCCCATGCGGGCATCATGGCTCACAGCCACCTGATGGTTTCTCTGGTACAGGCGCATTACATTAACAAGGGAATTCGGGAAAACAAGAAGCTGTCCGTCAATGTCGTGGATGCGTCCTGGCTTGAGGCGGCTGACCGGATGGGAACCATCAGCGGAAACAAGACCGACAAATCCGAAGCGTTCGCCTGGACCATGGGCGAAAACGGTGCACCGCTCATCGATGATGCCAAAGTGTCCATCGAATGTGAGGTGGACGGAAACTATGA
>JAGAHV010000067.1:0-42314 GCA_017626895.1 Clostridia bacterium
AAGATGCAGAAGAGCGGCGCCAAGGCTTATCTGGTCAACACCGGATGGAACGGCACCGGCAAGAGAATCTCCATCAAGGATACCCGTGGAATCATCGACGCGATCCTGAACGGCGATGTCCTCAAGGCACCGACCAAGAAGATCCCGTACTTCGATTTCGAGGTTCCGACCGAGCTGCCGGGCGTGGACACCAACATTCTGGATCCCCGCAACACCTATGCTGACGCTTCCCAGTGGGAAGAGAAGGCCAAGGATCTGGCTGGCCGCTTCATCAAGAACTTCAAGAAGTATGAAGGCAATCCGGCTGGCAAGGCCCTGGTTGCTGCCGGCCCGAAGCTCTGATTCGCGCCATCATAAAGCCGTGACAGGCATTGCCTGCCGCAGATCAAAACCCATAGCCGCTGGCCAATGCCAGCGGCTTTTTGGCATTGCCCGGTCTGGGGAAAGGAAAAGGCCACCCGAAGGTGGCCTTGTTTAATGGCGCTGATAGTGGTCATCCCACAGGACCGGCTGCATGCGCTGCAGGGAAGCGGGGAGATCCAGGAGACGCTGATTTTTTGAACCGCGAAAACGGAGCAGAAGATCTTTCTGGGCGAGAATAAAGGGACCGTCCACTAGCACGTCAGCCAGTTCCAGGATCGACCGGACGTGGGGGGTGTTCGGATATTCGCCGGGCGTCAGGAGCCGTTCAAAGGTGAAACCGGAAAAGATCCAGATGTCTTTTTTCGGCATGGACCAGCGGATCCGCTCAAGGAGACGGTGTACATCCGGCTGATTGCGGGGTTCCATGGGTTCACCGCCCAGGAGGGTAAAACCCTGGACATAGGGGAGGGCAAGACCGGCCAGAATTTCCTCAAGCGTTTTCTCCGTAAAGGGGGTGCCGTGCTGGAAATCCCAGGTTTCCGGCTGGAAACAGCCCTCGCAATGGTTGGTGCATCCGGAGACGAACAGGGTCATCCGGACGCCCGGACCATTGGCAATGTCCAGTTTCTTCAGTGCGCTGTAATACATCAGAGGTGCAGCACCCGATCCTTGATTTCCTGTGTTCTGCCCTGATTCCAGTACTGGGTCCCGATGTATCCGCAGGTACGGCGGGCCACGTTCATCTTATCCTGGTCGGTATTCCCGCACTGCGGACATTTCCAGATCAGCTTGCCGTTCTCCTCTTCAATGGCAATCTCTCCGTCGTATCCGCAGACCTGACAGTAATCGGACTTGGTGTTGAGCTCGGCATAGAGGATGTGGTCATAGATGAAACGGATGATGGACAAAACGGCATCCAGGTTGTTCTGCATGTCCGGAACCTCCACATAGGAGATGGCACCGCCGGGGGAGAGGCGCTGGAACTGCGCTTCGAACTCCAGCTTGTCAAAGGCGCTGATCTCCTCGGTGACATGCACATGATAGCTGTTGGTGATATAGCTCTTGTCGGTGATGCCGGGGATGACGCCGAAGCGGTGCTGCAGACACTTGGCAAACTTATAGGTCGTGGATTCCAGCGGCGTGCCATAGAGGCTGAAATCGATGTTGTGTTTGGCTTTCCACTTGCGGCAGGCCGCGTTCATGTATTCCATGACTTCAAGGGCAAAGGGCGTGGCCTCCGGATCGGTATGGCTCTTTCCGGTCATGTACTTGACGCATTCGTAGAGGCCGGCATAGCCCAGGGAAATGGTGGAATAACCGCCGTAGAGAAGCTTGTCGATCGTTTCGCCCTTTTCAAGCCTTGCACAGGCACCGTACTGCCAGAGAATGGGGGCAGCGTCGGAAAGGGTTCCCTTGAGACGGTTGTGCCGGCACAGCAGGGCACGGTAGCAAAGATCCAGGCGCTCATCAAAGATCTCCCAGAACTTTTCCATGTTTCCGCCGGAGGAGAGGGCCACGTCCACCAGGTTGATGGTGACGACGCCCTGGTTGAACCGGCCGTAGTATTTCGGCTGATTGTGTTCATCCACATAGGGGGTGAGGAAGCTGCGGCAGCCCATGCAGGGATAACAGTGTCCCTCGCCGTTCCGGTCGACCTTGAGCTCGAGCATCTTCTTTTCGGAAATGTAGTCCGGAACGAGACGGCGCGCGGTACATTTTGCGGCCAGCTTGGTCAGGTACCAGTACTTGCTGTCCTCGTGAATGTTGTCCTCTTCAAGGACGTAGATGAGTTTCGGGAAAGCGGGGGTTACCCAGACGCCCTTCTCATTCTTGACGCCCTGCCAGCGCTGCTCGAGGGTTTCCTCGATGATCATGGCCAGATCCTCGCGCTCCTGATCGTTTTTTGCCTCGCCCAGGTACATGAAGACGGTGACAAAGGGCGCCTGACCGTTGGTGGTCAGCAGGGTGACTACCTGATACTGAATGGTCTGGATGCCGCGGCGGACCTCTTCGCGCAGACGCTTTTCCGTCAGGTTGTGGAGAACCTCATCGGAGACCTGTACGTTGAGGCTTTCCAACTCCTCTTTGAGCGTTGAGGCGATCTTTTCTCTTGAAACCTGGACAAACGGCGCCAGATGGGCCAGTGAAATGGACTGTCCGCCGTACTGGTTGGAGGCAACCTGGGCGATGATCTGGGTGGCGATGTTGCAGGCGGTGGAGAAGGAGTGCGGGCGCTCGATGAGCGTTCCGGTGATCACGGTGCCGTTCTGCAGCATGTCCTCCAGATTGACCAGATCACAGTTGTGCATATGCTGGGCATAATAGTCACTGTCGTGGAAATGAATAATGCCGGCATTGTGCGCCTCAACGATGTCCTGGGGCAGCAGAATACGCTCCGTCAGGTCACGGCTGACCTCGCCGGCAATGTAGTCGCGCTGCGTGGAATTGACAATGGGATTCTTGTTGGCATTCTCCTGCTTGGCCTCTTCATTGTTGCACTCGATCAGAGAGAGAATGCGGTCATCTGTGGTATTGCTCCGACGGATCAGAGAGCGGGTATACCGGTAGGTGATGTAGTGCTTGGCCACCTCAAAGGCGCCGTGGGCCATGATCTGGTCCTCAACAAAGTCCTGGATTTCCTCGACGGTAGGAGTCCGGTTCAGCTGTTCACAGGAAAGAATGACCGCATCTGCAATCCGGCTGATCTGCACCTCCGTCATACGATATTTCGATTCGACGGTACTGTTGGCTTTACGTATGGCATTGATGATTTTTTCCTGGTCAAAGACCTCTTCGGCACCATTACGTTTGATAATTTTCATGCTTCCCAATCCCCTCGCATACTATATATTGTGGTTTGCGACAAATGCAGACACATTATATGCCCCGAACTGCGTTCTGTCAAGGAAGTTTCGGATTTTCGGATAAGGAACCATTCCGAAGCTCCGGAACGCAGCCGGGGCATGTTTCAAGTAGTGTTTCAATAGCGCAACGCTCTATATTATAGTTTCCGCGTCGGAAAAATACAACTGGAAAATTTGGTTTTCTGTCGGTTTTCCGATTTGCCCAACTCGCATGCATAATTTTCTACTTGACAAAAAGCTGCACCCGGCACAGGCCGAGTGCAGGAGGATGTTCAGGATATTTTATCCGAGGGCAGCCATGGAATCGTGGAGCCGCTGCAGGGTCGTTTCGCGTCCCAGCAGATAGGCCATCTCAAAGGCGCCGCCGGGCGTTGCCGCCTGGCCGGTGATGGCGATGCGAAGCGGCCACAGAACCTGGCTGGTCTTCATTCCGGACTCCGGAATGGCTGCCATGATGGTGTCATGCAGACAGGTTTCGGTCCACTCGGGGATCCCGGCCAGAATCGGCTCGACGAAAGCGAGAGCCTGACGGGCCACGTTCGGGGTGGTTTTGCTCTTCTTGTTGACATACAGATCGGTTTCAAACGCAGGCATTTCCGCCAGAAAACGAACCATGTCGGGCAGCTGGGAGAACACCTCCGTGCGTCCCTGAAGGAGTTCGCAAAGACGCGCAAAGTCGATGCGGGCAGGATCCAGAACCTGGGCAAGCCAGGGGGTGGCCAGCTCAGCATAGCGCTCCGGGGACAGCTCACGGATGTAGTGGGCGTTGAAATAGGTCAGCTTGTTCATATCGAAGATGGCAGGACTCTTGTTGAGGCCGCGCTCATCGAACAGGCGGATCAGGTCGTCCTTGCTGAAGAATTCCTCGTTGGTATCCTTCGGCGCCCAGCCGAGCAGCGCGATGAAATTGATGATGGCCTCTTTCAGATAGCCCTGTGCCAGCAGATCCTCGAAAGAGGGATCGCCGTAGCGCTTGGAAAGCTTGCGGGTGCTGTCTTTCATGACCGGCGGCAGATGCAGGTAAAGGGGCGGCTGCCAGCCAAAGGCCTCATAGAGAAGATTGTACTTGGGGGCAGAGGAGAGGTACTCAGTGCCGCGGGTGACGTGGGTGATGGCCATCAGGTGATCATCCACCACGTTGGCAAAGTTATAGGTGGGCAGGCCGTCGGCCTTGAGGAGCACGTTGTCATCCAGCGTGTCGCAGTCCACCTCGACATGACCGTACAGGAGGTCGTCGAATCCGGCCTTGCCGGTGGTGGGCACATTCTGGCGGATGACATAGGACTCACCGGCTGCAATGCGGCGCTTGGCTTCCTCGAGGCTGACCTCGTGGAGGCACTTCTTGTTGTATTTCCAGGTAATGCCCTTGGCCTCGGCTTCTTTGCGCTGCTGGTCCAGATCCTCCTTGGTGCAGAAACAGCAGTAGGCATGGCCGGATTCCACCAGCTGCCAGGCGTATTTGGGGTAGAGATCCCGGCGCTGTGTCTGAATGTACGGACCGTAATCGCCGCCGACATCCGGGCCCTCGTCATAGTCAAGGCCGGCCTCATGCATGGACTTGTAGATGAGATCCACGGCACCCGGAACCTCGCGCTCCTGATCCGTGTCCTCAATGCGCAGGATGAACTTGCCGCCGTGCTTGCGGGCGAGCAGATAGGTATAAAGCGCCGTGCGGAGGCCGCCCAGGTGGAGATAACCGGTGGGGCTCGGCGCAAAGCGTGTACGAACTACATCTGACATAACAGTCACCTTTCGTAATGAAAATGAGTGAGGTTTACAGAAAAGAAGGGAAGCATTGGGCTTCCCCAGAAAAAGCTTATTCCGGTTTATAACTGTCCTTGAGGGGGACAACCCGGTTAAAGACGGCGAGAGAATCGGTTGAATCCTTGTCCTTGCAGAAATAGCCCATGCGCAGGAACTGGAAGCTGTCGCCGACAGAGGCCTGTGCAAGCCAGGGCTCCGCATAACCGTGCACCACCTTCAGGGAATCCGGATTCAGGCGGCGCAGGAAATCAGGACCGTTCGTCTGGCCTTCGGACTCGGAATCGTCCTCGGCATCCACTTCGGTTTCCCCGGTGTCATCCAGCACCAGTGAATCGTAGAGACGTCCCTCAAAGGGGATGGACTGAGCCGCGCTGACCCAGTGAATCGTGCCCTTGACCTTGCGGTCCGCACCGGCGCTGCCGGAACGGCTCTCGGGATCAATGGTGCAGTAAATGCAGGTGACGTTCCCGTCCGCATCCACATCATAGCGCTCGCAGCGGATGATGTACGCTCCCTTCAGGCGGACCTCGCCATCCGGCTTCAGACGGAAGAACTTCTTCGGCGCATCAATCATGAAATCTTCTCGCTCAATATAGATCTCGCGGGTAAAGGGAATCTCATGGGTGCCCATTTCCGGATGCTTCGGGTGATTCTCGATGGTGCACATCTCGCAGGTTCCCTCGGGAACATTGGTCAGGACCACCCTGACCGGATCCAGTACCGCCATGGCGCGCATGGCCTTTTCATTGAGATCGTTCCGGACGCAGTAATCCAGCAGGCGGCAGTCCACCACCGAGTCTGCCTTGGAAACACCGACCCGGTCGATGAAATCCCGGACAGCGGGGGAGGTGAAGCCGCGGCGGCGCATGCCGGCCAGGGTGGGCATGCGGGGATCGTCCCAGCCGGAGACGTATCCGCCCTCCACCAGGGCACGGAGGAGCCGCTTGCTCATGACCGTGTTGGTCAGATTCAGACGGGCAAACTCGATCTGACGGGGCTTCTGTTCAAAGCCGCAGACATCAATGACCCAGTTGTACAGGGGACGGTGAATCTCATACTCAAGGGAACACAGGGAATGCGTCACGCCCTCCAGCGCGTCGCCGATGGGGTGAGCAAAATCGTACATGGGGTAGATGCACCATTTGTCACCGGTCCGGTGATGATGGGCATACTTGATGCGGTAGATGGTGGGGTCGCGCATGTTGATATTGGGCGAGGCCATGTCAATCTTGGCACGCAGCACATGGGATCCCTCCGGAAACTCGCCGTTTTTCATTCGCAGGAACAGATCCATGTTCTCCTCCGGCGTGCGGTCGCGATAGGGGGAGTTCTTTCCGGGCTCGGTCAGCGTTCCCCGGTAAGCGCGGATCTCTTCCTTGGAAAGATCATCCACATAGGCCAGTCCCCGCCGGATCAGGTCGAGCGCATACGCATAGATCTGGTCATACTGCTCGGATGCATAGTAGACGTTGCCGTATTCAAATCCCAGCCAGTGGATGTCATCCATAATGGCATCGACAAATTCTTCCTTTTCCTTGGTGGGATTGGTATCATCAAAGCGCAGGTTGCATACACCGCCGAACTTTTCCGCGGTCAGGAAATCGACGGTCAGGGCTTTTACGTGGCCAATATGCAGGTAACCGTTCGGCTCCGGAGGGAAACGCGTCTGGACGCGGCCGTTGTTCTTGCCCTCGGCCAGATCCTCTTTGATTGCTTCCCAGATAAAATTGGTACGTTCATTCTCAGCCATAACTTTCACCTCAAACACACAGATACTTAAGACGGCTTGAAATTATACATGATCATGTACATTCGCGCAAGCACTGATTTGTCTGCAAAAAAGACGCTTTGCGGGGAAGGGGACAAAACAAAAAGAGACCGCCTTTAGTGCGGTCTCTGTCATAAGTCATCGTCTGGCCTTTGGCAGACCTGCTTTTCCGGTGCGCATCGGACAGATGGCCGATGCGGCAAAGCAGGCCCTGAATCAGTTCTCGTAGGGAAACAGTTCGACAATGGTTGTCAGTGCGTTGTTGAGACGGTTCAGCTGGGATTCGGTGAAAGAGGAATCCAGATGAAAGGTGTGATGCGCGATAGAACTTTTGATTCGTTTGATGCACTCCAGGCCTTTGGGGAGAATGGAGATTTCCACCATGCGCCGATCATTTTTGCTGTGATGACGGTTGACATACTCGAGTGCGCACAGCTTGTCGATAATCGGGGTAATGTTGGGCATCGCGATTCCCGTGTGTTTTGACAGTTGAGTGACAGACATGTTCTCATGTTCTGCAAGACACATGAGAATCTGGGCGTGCGGCAGTTGAACTTCGGTCTCCTGGATGATTTCCTTTGACTTGAGGATCCGGTTCCGGAAAACCGGAAAGATGTGGAAAATATGCTGGATGACTTGCTCTTCTACGGACGTTGTTTTATGCATTAAGATATCCTCTGATTTGGTCGTCTACTGTTATTTAGAGTGGCATCAAATGAAACAATACAAATTCTAAAAAATGTTTGACATTATTTCAACCCTTGATTGAAAAATTTATAGAAAACAGATGAAATATGATGGTGGAAATACAAAGCGATAGATAAATAATTATTATATAATATACTTATCAAAAATGGATAGTCATCAAAAAATATAAGAAATGAACAAAAATATATACAATTTATAATCAAACCTGATAATGGCCGAATGGGGGGAGATGTCAATATGTTCGGGTTTGAGGGGAAAACGGACTAAATGGCAGGCGCCAAATTCGATACTGACTTTTTGTAACCAGAATACACACGAAACATCACAAAAGACGGGCTTTCAGAGTGAGACCAGGACAGGGTTTGGGGGCATTTCCCGGAGATATTGCGAATCTTTTCCATCTATGATAAAATTCGTGTGCTTCTTTTTATATCGTTTTCGCTTTATAATCGGGCGAACAGAAAGAGAGACGATTCGATGGATGTTGTAATGGAGCTTTTAAAACGGTTTTTTTCAATTGACCTGTTGATTTATGCAGCCATTGTGCTGATTACCGTGATTGCGGTTTTTCGCTGTCTTTTGCCGTTGAGTGCGACGACCTCGCGGCTTCGCCGGGCGACAAAGGTGATTATCACGGAAAACAAGCAGAAAAAAGATGTGCGGTCCTGGAAAGATCTGGGGTTCCTCGGCGACCGTCTTCAGACGGCCTGGGCGGACTTTCTGCAAAACGCCGAGGTGAGGGCAGCCCATGGTGAGAACTGCGATGTGGCGGAATTCATCAATGATGAAACCGTGATTGACACCGCCGGCAGTCAGGGACTGGCGGATATTACGCCGGGCCTGCTGACTTCTCTGGGTATTTTGGGCACATTTCTGGGTCTTGTCAAGGGACTTTCCGGACTGTCAATTTCAGCGGCTCAGACAGAGCAGCTCCTTGCGGCCATGGAACAGCTTATCGGCGGTATGAGCACAGCCTTTCTTACCTCCATTGCCGGCGTGACCTGCAGCGTCTTCTTTACCCTGCTGTACAATCATGAAAAGGAAAAATGCCGGAAGGCGCTGGACCGTTTCTGTGATGTGTTCGGCCTTTACGCGATGCCAAAGCCGGTATCCCAGGAGACGGAGATGCTGACCATGGCCAGGGAGCAGACCACGTATCTCCGGCAGGCGGCTGCGGATATCAGCGAGAAGCTGACGGCGAATCTGGAGGACAGCATCATGCGGGCCATGCTGCCCATGCAGCGCTCCATGGACAATTTCGTCCTGGCAGCCACCAAGGCACAGGTAGAGGGCATGGACCGGATTACGCAGGTCTTTGTCCAGCGCATGAATGTGGCGCTGGGAAATGAATTTGAACATCTGCGGCAGGTGCTCTCGGAGACCGGCCTGGAACAGACCCGGACGCAGCAGGAAATGCAGGCGGCTATGGAGGCCATAGCCCGGATTACGCAGGATGTCATCAATATGCATCAGATGTCCCAGGGCATCCTTGAACACTTCAAGAGCTATGTGGATGAAATGAACCGCACCAATACAGGCACGGATCAGCTGCATGCGCAGATGACGGAGACGATGGACCGGCTGACCCAGGCGATTCAGGCCCAGTCCGGGGTCATTGAACGGATACAGTCGGCGCAGGGTGCTCTTGACCGGAACCAGCAGCAGTATATTGCCACGACAGAGCGTTTCCTCGGGGCGGCGCAGGAACAGACCCGTTCCTTTGGACGCGAGATGGAACGGGTCGGCGGCCAGGTGGAGAAGACGACGGAGGAGATGTGCCGCGCGGCGGAGGAGCTTGGCAGAAAAGCCGTTGACAACATGACAAGAACCACCGCGCTCCTGGATGAGAGCGTCACCTCCTCCCTTAAACAGATGGATGCGACGCTGAAGCGGATGCGTGATGTGTCCGAACAGATTCCGCAGCTGATGACCCAGAGCCGGGACAGGTACGCCAAGCAGGTGGATCAGTTCGTGGAGGCACTGACCCGCCTTGAATCGGGCATGAACGCACTTGAAAAGGCCATCGGGGCCATGACTGCTGAAAAGGAGTAAGGCATGCGGAAAGGACGAAACCGCCGCAGCGCAAAGGGGTCAAACGGCAGTTACTGGATTTCATATTCCGATATGATGGCCGGCATGCTGTTTACCTTTGCCCTCATTCTTTTTGCGGCAATCTATCAGCTGATTGACCTGCAGCAGAAAAAGACCATCGAACTGGAAACCAAGGAAGCACAGCTTTCCACCCAGCAGAGCCTGCTGATTGATCAGGAGGCCGAGCTCAAGGACAAGGAGGAACTGCTGGCGACGACGACCCTGATGCTGCGGGAACAGCAGGAGGAACTTGAAGAGAACCGGACAGCCCTCACCTCAGCCCAGCAGAGCCTTTCCCTGCAGCAGAGCAAGATTCAGGAACAGGCCGCCCTGCTGGCGGCCCAGCAGAAGCGGATTGACAAGCTGGTGGGCCTGCGCTCCGAGATCATTGAATCCCTGCGGGATGAACTGCGGGGGGCCGGACTGGATGCGGTGGTGGACCGGAAGACCGGCGCCATCGGCTTTTCCGGCTCGGTGCTGTTTGATACCGGACGGAACGAACTCAAGGACAGCGGCAAGCAGCTGCTCAACCGCTTCATTCCCATCTACCTGAGAACCCTGATGAGCAGTGAATATCAGGAATATATCGGCGAGATTATCATTGAAGGACATACGGACACCAGCGGCAGCTATTTAAGCAACCTCAAGCTCTCACAGGAGCGTGCGCTGACGGTGGCCACCTACTGCCTCGGCGGGGAGATGACCGGCATCAGCCCGGCTGAAAAGCAGCTGCTGCAGGACATCATGACGGTCAACGGGCGGTCCTATTCGGATCCGGTCTACAATGCGGATCATACGGTGAATATGGAAGCCTCCCGGCGCGTCGTGTTCAAGTTCCGGATGAAGGACGCCGAGATGATTGATCAGATGAGTACCATCCTGGAAGGACAGGGATACTGACATTGAGAATTTTTTTGAAAATACTGGCCATCTTTGTGCTGATTGTGACGGTGCTGGCAGCCGGCGTGGTCCTGTACGCCCTTGAAACGCGGGTGCCGGAAATGACAGTCATCCAGAGCAGCGCGATACCGGCCGCTGAGGCGGGGGACAGCTTTGAATCCCTCAGGGGACAGCTGGAGGCGGGGACCTGTACAGGGCATGTCTTCCGTGAGGCAAGTCCCGTGCCTGAAAACAGCACGTTTCTGAGCCTGACCCTGCGGCTCCATAACCGCTGTCTTCTTCCCATGGAATGGATCGAGGCGGCCGTTGTCCCGGAGGAAGGGGATATCCTGGAGGAGCGGGATGAACGGCCCAAAGTGCTTGCCGCCTTTGCGGAGGGGGATCTTCCCCTGCGCATCCTGACGGAAAGCGGAACTGACAGCCGCCGGATCCGGGTACGTTACTACCTGCTTGGAAAAGCGTTTGAAACAGAGATACAGGTGAATTTTAATCCACAGAAAGCGGAGGATGAACAGAAATGAAATGCATCTACTGCGGGTGTACGGAGAGCAGAGTGGTGGATTCAAGACCGACGGAGGATGGGACCATCCGCCGGAGACGGGAATGTGAGGGCTGCAAGCGCCGGTTTACGACGTACGAGAAGATCGAGATGCTGCCCATCCTGGTCGTGAAGAAGGACAATCGCCGGGAACAGTTTGATGCCGCCAAGATTCGCAGCGGAATCCTTCGTGCCTGCGAAAAGCGTCCGGTGTCCCTGGCTGAAATCGAGCAGCTGGTGAACAAGATTGAAACGGATGTGTATCAGCAGGTGGACCAGGAAATCACCTCAGAGGCCATCGGCGTCATGGTCATGGACGGGCTGCGTTCCCTGGATGAGGTGGCCTATGTGCGCTTTGCCTCGGTTTACCGGCAGTTTAAGGATGTCGAGTCATTTATGGAAGAACTCCAGCAGATTCTGGACATGCGTTCACCAGCACAGGAGGGAAAACAGGGATGAAAAAGAAAGTCGTGTTAATCGTTCTTGACAGCGTGGGAATCGGTGAACTGCCGGATGCCGCGCTGTACGATGATGTGGGGGCTGATACACTGGGACATGTCATCACCCGGTGCAGTCCACACCTGCCGAACATGATGGCCATGGGCCTTGGCAACATCGACGGGGCCGCGTTCCCCGGCGCGGTTGAAAAGCCCTGCGCCGCTTACGGAAAAATGCGTGAACAGTCCCCGGGCAAGGACACCACCACCGGCCACTGGGAGATTGCGGGCGCGATACTGGATCAGCCGTTTCCCACCTTCCCGGACGGGTTCCCGGAGGACTTCCTTGAGGAATTTGAAAAGGCCGTCGGACGGGACGTGATTGGCAATTACGCCGCCAGCGGAACGGAAATCATCAAGGAGCTGGGAGAGGAACAGCTTGCCAGCGGCAGCCTGATCGTCTATACCTCGGCAGACAGCGTGTTCCAGATTGCGGCCAATGAGGAGATTATCCCGCTTGAGGAGCTGTACAGGGACTGTGAGATCGCCAGGAAAATGCTGACCGGCATGCTTGAGGTCGGCCGGGTCATCGCCCGTCCGTTTGTCGGTGAAACGAGCGAGGAATTCCGCCGGACCGGTGCCCGCCGGGACTTTTCCGCAGAGCCGCCCACGACCATGTGTGACCTGATCGCCGCCAGCGGACGGACGGTGTATGCCATTGGCAAGATTGAGGACATTTTTGCCCATAAAGGCATTACCAGATCCAATCATGCCGCCGGAAATCCGGCCTGCATCGAGGCCGCCCTCTCAGCCCAGGCAGAGGATTATGAAGGGCTCCTGTTTGTGAATCTGGTGGATACGGACATGATCTATGGACACCGCCGGGATGTCCAGGGATACGCAGATGCGCTGGCCGCCTTTGACGCGGCCCTTCCGAAATTTGTTGAGCAGCTGGGACCGGAGGATCTGCTGATCATCACGGCGGATCATGGCTGCGATCCCACGTTCAAGGGAACCGACCATACCCGGGAATATATTCCGCTTCTGGTTTACGGGAAATCCCTTCCGGGAAATGTCAATCTGCATACCCGCGAGACCTTTGCGGATATCAGCGCAACGGTTCTTGACTGGTTCGGCATTCCCAATACCATCTATGGAACCTCGTTCCTTCGTGAGATTCAGGGAAAAACAGAAAGGTGACAAAATTGAAACGGATTATCGGACTGTTTCTGCTGCTGCAGCTTCTTTTCACACTGGCCGCAGCGGATGAACATTATTACGGCCCCTGGATAACGGACCGCGAGCCGACCTGCACGCTTGAAGGGCATCAGATAAAATACTGCAATCACTGCGATCACTGGGAGCAGCGGTATACCAAGAAACTGCCGCATACCGTGGATCAGTGGGTCGTTTCCAAGGAACCGACCTGTACGGAGGACGGTGTCCGCAATGCGACCTGTACGGTCTGCAATTCCTACCTGCGCGTCAAAATCGACAAGCTGGGTCATGACTGGCAGCCCTCCAATATCGTGGTTGCGCCGACCTGCGATTCCCCCGGAAAAGGGGATATGACCTGTGCCCGGTGCGGAAAGGTGAAAAAGGACACCTCCATCCCGCGGCTCAAGCATGAGTGGGGGGACTGGACCATCATCGAGGAGCCTAAAGGGAAAACCAAGGGGCTCCGGGAGCGGACCTGCAGCCTCTGCGGAAAAGTGGACAAGGACAGGTTCTACTACGAGGGAACCTTGTATGAGGGAATGCCCTCGGACCCGGTCGTCTGCATGGTGCAGGTGATGCTCCGGGATCTCGGTTACTATGACGGCCCTATTTCCTCGGGCGCCTTCGGCGAGCGGACCGGACAGGGCGTTGCCGCTTTCCAGAAAAACAACGGTCTGCCCTCCAATGCTGTGGCCGATCCGGCAACGGTCATTGAAATCCGGAAACAGTGGGAGGCCCGGACCGGACGGGACATGTATTCCATCACCAAAGAGGACTATACCGTGAAATAATCAAAAGGGCTGAACCGGACAGGATCCGGTTCAGCCCTGTGTGTATACGGATAATCAGTCATTGGTAACGGCTTTGCAGATATCGCGGATGCGCTGGCTCATGGCAATCCGCACATCGCCCTCCGGATTGGTCCAGTTGTCAATCTGGTCTCTTGCCAGCATCAGCGGCAGTCCGTCTTCCATGATGACGATGGCAAAGCAGGGGATGCCCTCCTCCAGATAGTAGATGGCGCCGAAATTGCAGGGGTCCCGGTTTTCCGGAAAATAGGCCAGCTTTTCACCTTCCCGCTCGGCACCGATCCAGACGCGCTCCAGCTTTTTCTTGTGCTCCACGACAATGCCCGAGGACACCTCGCCGGAGGTATCTTTTGGGGTATCCGAATCGTAATACCAGTTTGCCGGAATGACGCAGCGGCCCTGCATGCTGGAACTGAGGGAATCCAGGGCGGAATAGGAAACCAGGGCGGTTGCCTCGCGTTTGCTGTTCAGGTAGATGCCCCAGCGCATGGTGACGGGGTAATTGACCTTTTCATAGTTGAAAACGAGTCCATAGGTGTAATTGAGCATATTGACCATGCCGCGCAGCTTGATGGGATGTCCCTGTCCGGCCAGCAGTTTGGCCAGGGCGTCCTTGCGCATGATTTCAACAAGCGTCAGGGAATAAGGCGTAATATCAAGACAATAGGATTCAATCATCGAACCGCTCCTTTACAGGTCTCAATTATAGTCATCTGCCTGAGTCGTTTTGTCAGTGGCCTGAATATGACAAACTGTCGCTGCGCGACAGGGCCATTCCTTTACAGGCCTCAACTTTAGTCATCTGCCTGAGTCGTTTTGTCAGTGGCCCAGATTTGACTACCTGTCGCTGCGCGACAGGGCCATTCCTTTACAGGCCTCAACTTTAATGATTTGCCGGACCGTTTGCAGATGTTCCGGCGGATGTGATGTTTCAAGTATAGCTTTTTCCCGGTCAGAAAGCAAGGGAAAACAAAACCACAGATGGAGGAGAACCTCATGAATGAAATCGAACAGAATAGTCTGTTTGCGGATCTTGACAAGGAACGAATCCGGCATCCCCTGACGCAGCCGGAGGACATGCTCAAATTTCTCTTTCAGGGAATCCTGGGACCGGACCATCTGCTGGCGGACCGTGAGACCGTGATCCGGCGGATTGAGACGGAAAACGCCGCCGGCCCGGAAGATCCTGATTCACGTCCAGTCCCGCAGGACGAGGAATGGCTGTACCAGACGGTGGGAGAGCGGTATCTGCGCCTGTCCCTTCCGGTCGCGGTCCGGACGGGCATTGGTGCATCCGGAATTGCCGCAATGATGCTGCAGTCAGACCAGCCCGAGGATTCCCGTGAGGAGGTTATCCGGACCTGCAAACAGTATGCCCAGGGCCAACCCTGGGGCGACAAGCTGCGCACGCTTTCCCTGCGCCTCCGGGACAATACGTATCTTCCGTCACATTCAGAACGGTACCGGGAGGCATATCATCCCTCTTACCGGATTCTTTCCCGGTCCTTTGAACCGCTCCTCCTCCTGATCGCTGAGATTGCGGAGCGGACCCGGGATGGGGGAATCGTCTGCATCGATGGACCCTGCGCCTCAGGCAAATCGACCCTGGCCGAGCGCCTGGCTATGATCTTGGATGCCGTCGTTGTTCATACGGATGACTATGTGGTGCCGCACAGCCGGAAGACGCCGGAAAGACTTTCCGTCCCGGGCGGCAACTGTGACCATGAGCGGCTTCTGGGGGAAGTGCTGGAGCCTTTTGCCGGCGACCGGGCTGGCATAGTACGGCCCTATGACTGTCACGCGGATAAACTGCTCCCGCCGAAAGAACTGAGGCCCGGCGGCATCCTGATTCTTGAGGGCAGTTACAGCCTCCTGCCGTCGCTCCGGTCACTGGCAAAGGCAGCTGTTTTTGTGACGGCCTCCCTTGAAACCCGGCTGAAACGGCTGTCCGTGAGGGAAAGCCCTGAATCCCTGGAACAGTTTAAAAAACGCTGGATTCCGCTGGAGGAGGCCTATTTCAGTGCGTATCATCTGCCGGATCCGGAGTGCATCCGCTTTGAAACGGGGAATGAAGGCCGTTCCGTTCATGGCCCGGGACAGGCAAAAATAAGTCAAAAACAGACAAATATTAAGATAGAGGACAGACAGGATTGACACCGCAGTGGGAGAATGATAAAATTTCGGCACAACCGAAAAACCATGATAGAGGAGCGGAAATCATCAGTACTTTTGCCGAAGGGGTCATTGCGGCAACAGGAAAGGGGTGACCGCCGAGGAATCTGTTCAGGACCCGATGGACAGATGTCCGGGGCAGCGGAGAATATCCGCTGCACTGTCGCATTTTTTGATGCGGAGCGCTGTCGAACACATAGAGACTCTCCAATCCAGACAGAAAACTGTCTGTGCCGGTCTGAACCCGGCAGGGATGAACTGTGAAAGAGACAGTTCATGACTTGCCGGTTGAAACCGAGTAAAAGGAGAGTTTTTTGTTATGCTCAGAAGGAAACGCGCATACCTGGCAGTCACCGTTCTGATGCTGCTGACAGCTTTGCTGTTCTCTGTCTGTCCCGGAATGGCGGAGGAGGTCGTGGAAGGCGCTGAAACAGCCGCTAAGACAAGCCCCTTCTTCATGACTCCGTGGGCACTTCTGCCGCCGGTGATTGCCATTGCACTGGCACTCATTACCAAAGAGGTGTATTCCTCCCTGTTTGTTGGCATCGTGGTAGGTGGTCTTCTTTATTCCAATTTCAATTTTGAAGGGACACTCCTCCATGTGTTCAAAGACGGAATTGTGGGCTCCCTTGCGGATGAATACAATGTGGGTATTCTGATTTTCCTGGTGATTCTGGGTGTTATCGTCATGCTGATGAACAAGGCGGGAGGTTCCGCCGCTTTCGGACGCTGGGCCTCCGAGCACATTAAGAGCCGCACGGGTGCACAGCTGGCGACGATTGCTCTCGGTGTCCTGATCTTCATCGATGACTATTTCAACTGCCTGACAGTCGGCAGCGTGATGCGGCCTGTCTGTGACAAGAAAAACATCTCACGTGCCAAACTTGCCTATCTGATTGATGCCACCGCGGCGCCAGTCTGTATCATTGCTCCGGTCTCTTCCTGGGCGGCGGCGGTTTCCAGCTATGTGGAGGATGGTCAGGGACTGCAGCTGTTCATTCGTGCCATTCCGTTCAACTTCTATGCGATACTGACCATCGTCATGATGATTTTCCTGGCGATTACCGGTCTTGATTACGGCAAAATGGCCGTCCATGAGAAGAACGCCAAAGAAAAGGGCGACATCTTCTCCGGTGTCAAGCACATGGGTGAGCAGCTGAGTGATACGGCGAATCCCAAAGGAATCGTCTTTGATCTGATTTTCCCCATCGTCGTGCTGATCGTTTCCTGCGTGATCGGCATGATTTATTCCGGCGGATTCTTCAGCGGTGAATCCTTCATCAGCGCATTCTCCAATTCGGATGCCTCCGTCGGCCTGATGCTGGGTTCTGCGGTCACGCTGGTCATTACCGTGATCTATTATCTCATCCGCCGGGTGATTCCGTTTAAAGCCATGATGGAATGCATTCCTGAGGGATTCAAGTCCATGGTTCCGGCCATCCTCATTCTGACCTTTGCCTGGTCGCTGAAGGCGATGACCGATTCTCTCGGCGCGAAAGAATTCGTTGAAACCATGGTCAAGATGCGGGCGCAGGGATTTGCGCAGCTCCTGCCGGCTATTATCTTCCTGATTGCCTGCTTCCTCTCTTTCTCTACCGGAACTTCCTGGGGAACATTCGGCATCCTGATCCCGATCACCCTCAGCGTATTCCCGCTGGAGATGCCTCTTGGCGTCGTCTGCGTATCTGCCTGCATGGCCGGTGCGGTCTGCGGCGATCACTGCTCTCCGATTTCGGATACCACCATCATGGCCTCTGCCGGTGCCCAGTGTGAGCATGTGACCCATGTTTCCACCCAGCTGCCGTATGCCATTTCCGTGGCCTGTGTCAGCTTTGTTGCCTATCTCATCAGCGGCTTTGTTCCGAATGCCCTGATTGCGCTGCCTGTGGCGATTCTGCTGATGCTGGGAACGCTTGTAGTGCTGCGGAAAGTGATTGGTGATAAAGCCATCTGATTTTCTCTTCATGCAAAGAACCGAAAAAGACGTGCCAGGCACGTCTTTTTCCGTTGTTCTAGGGCATTCCGATATGGACAAAATGGGGGAAAATCGGTACAATAAAGACATGAACTGCGGATGCAGCAAATATCCAACGGAAAGGAAATCCTGAAAATGATAAAGCTGGAGCTTAAGGGAAATCTGATATCCGAAGAGGGCGCAGAGAGGATCGGGCCGAACAGCGGACAGATAAAGGTTGAAACCGAGATGTCTGCCTATTTTGAAGCCTGGCATGAGTGGAATACGGGCATTATCAACGCAGCCACCGAGATAAAAGTGGCACTGTATCGGATCATGGCCGACGCATTGCCCGAACTTGTAAAACGCAGCGGTGAGACACCGAACGTGGTTGCAAAGATCATGTGCAGCACGATTGGCTGCGATATCCGGGAGTTTCGTGAATATGTGAATCTGGATGACAACGCCTGAGCAGCGAACCGGGCGAGTGCAGATCCGGAAATGATCCATCGCGTATAAAGGGTGTGGACAACGGCTGCATCCGGAATAGATTGAGGCAAGAGACCTTTGTTTTCAGGGCTCTTGCCTCATTTTTTTCAGGGATAAAACACATCGGCAACCTGCTGTAATGGTTACTCTAAAAAATGGTTGACAGGAATGGATGAGTATGTTAAGATTCTGCTGTTAGAGCAATCTAACAATACTTATCCCTGAATGCAGTACATCGCAGGTTTTTCTTTTCCATACTAGTTAGATAAGACTAACTTCTTTGCTGCAAATCATTCGGGAAAGCGGTGGTTTACAGATGCTGTGAAACAGACAGGGAGGACACCCAGGCATAAATACAGGTGCAGGGTCCTGATCTGTTTTCATGGCTGAACAGAACAAGTGTCCTGTTCATTGTTCCAGAGGGAACTGGAACGGGCCGAATTTCAGAAAGGAAGGGTTTTCCATGAGTAAAGTTGCCGTCATTTATTGGAGTGGAACAGGAAATACCGAGGCGATGGCCAATGCGGTCGCTGAGGGAGCCAAAGAAGCAGGGGCTGAGGTAAGCCTTCTGACCTGTAGCGAAGTGACATCGGTTGACGCGTTTGATGCCGTCGCTTTGGGTTGTCCGGCGATGGGATCGGAAGAACTGGAGGAGGGCGAATTCCAGCCCATGCTGGAGAGCATTGAACCGGTACTCCCCGGAAAGAAAGTGGTCCTGTTTGGCAGCTATGACTGGGGCACCGGTGAGTGGCTTGAAAACTGGGAAGGCCGCTGCAGCGAAAAAGGCATTCAGCTGGCGGCAGAGAGTGTGAAAGCCAACAATGCACCGGATGATGACGCCCTTGCCGCCTGCAAAAAACTGGGTGCAGCGATTGCGTAAAGGGTGACAAAGATCAGGTTTTCCGTGCAAAATGCCTGACGGAGTGATTCCTGCGTGACAGGTATTTGTCACGCAGGAACGGATTTTCAGATTTGGCGCAGATCAATGCTGCTTCTGTAATTGACAAAAGATGAGATCGACCAGGAGGAGAATTTTCATGAAAGCACATCGCTTGGGTGCACTGCTTGTTGCAGGCTGCCTGACACTGACGACATTTTCGGCATTGGCGGATCAGACGCTGACGGGTGATGCGAATGTAGACCAGAGAAACTATCCGTCCACAGCGCCGTTTATTCATCCGCCGTTCTATAATGTCCGGGTTGCGGTAGATGTGGATGATAAGGGCGTGATTACCGCTGTCAAAGACAACGGCACCGGTGTGGGTGATTCTGTTGAGAACAGCAATGAGGAGCTGTGGGGAAACAAGAACAAACCGTATTTTGACGCGGCTGTTAAGGGCGGCCTGCTGGAAAAATTCGTCGGCAAGACGGCAGATGAAGTCAGGGCGATGGACATGAGTGCCGGTGCAGATGCCGTGTCCGGTGCGACCATGGTCAGCGCGGCGGCACAGGAAGCCGTTCTGAATGCGCTGGAGGGGAAAGCGGGGAAAGCGTTCCTGGCTGTGGAAGGATCCGCTCTGCCGCTTGATTCCATTGAGGGAAACGTGGTTACCCTGAACAGTCAGCTGCCGGAGGATTTTGATCTTCAGCTGCTGGATATCCGGTGGGGTGTTCGCAATGAGGAAGTGGTCCCGTCCGACAGCTATGAAGCGGCCATTGCAGATGGGAAAATGACCCTTACGTTTAAGGATATTTCCGCGCTGAAACCCGGATACTACTATGTGAATGTGGTGGATGCCAGTGGGAAATACCGTTCTCCGTCTTTTGAAGGCGGTCCTGCGGCTGCTCAGGCACCCTATTTCATCATTGAAAGTGGTCTGAGCGAGAAGGATCTTTCCTTCGACGGAAAAGGGATCGTGCTTGCCAGTGGTTCCATGGCAGATTATCTGCAGAATATTGAACATGTCAAAATTCAGGCAGAGGGTGCCGAGAAAGCGACTGAACAGGAAATTGTGGGACATCACGGGACAGCCTCGAATTTCATAGCGCTGGATGAGAATGGTGTTCTGAATACGGAGGGCATCGTGAAAGCCCGCAACGGGGATGAGAGCCCGCTGTTTGAAGCCGGAAAACAATACACCGTAACCGTTTCCGCTTTCGGTTATCCTGATCTGGTATTCAGCTTTGCAAAAGAGGACGAAACGGCTGCTGCAGATGCATTGCTTGAAGCCGTCAAAGGAACCTATACGCCGCTGTTTCCCGTGATTACGGATGCAAAGTATGATGACATCTGGCTGAAGTCCTGCGTTGAGGCGCTGGGCGAGGAAATGGCTCCTGCGGCTGCAGAGGCCCTGAAAGCGGCCTGCAACGGCACGATTTACGGACAGGAAGCCGTGAAGGCTTTTGGAGACGGATCCCAGGGTGCACAGTTTGACTGTCTGTTCATCAATGGTGTTTCGAATATCACGTTTGATGGGAAAACGATCAGCGGAACGGATGAAAACGGAAAGACGTTGTTCAGCCATGAGTACGCCTATGCAGGGAAACTGTCTCTGGGCGGAATGATGGACGGTCTTCTCTATGAAACGGCAGACACAGACGCGGGCGAATTCAGATACTTCTTTATGATGCCGGATACCCCTGCAACGACGTATCATCTGGAGTTCCGCTATGGCAGCAATGTGGAAGATCTGGCCAAATACAATGAAGGCCCGTATGCCTACTGGCTGGCCGCAGGCTTCCCGGCAGATGCAGATGAGGAGCTGATCCGGAAAGTCATTACGCTGTTCTGTGAGGAAAACCTGGCCGAAATGAAAGCGGATGATGCTGCCTGATCCGGCAAAAGCTGGCGGGAATCTCGGCCTGCAAGTCATCTGACTCCGGCTAGTTCATATGAAAGGTTCAATAAACCCATGACGAACATCGTCATGGGTTTATTTGCTTGCTCTGGGCAAAGCTCATTTTGAAATTGACAAATGAGGAAAAATGTTCCATCATATGCTCAGGAATTGTGACTGATCTTTTACCTGCAATGCATCATTTCGATTTCCTGAATGGACAGTGGTTATTGCGGTCTTTGCTGGGCAACGTTCCGGGATATCGGTCACGATCCAATCGCGAGGCGGGAGAGGAAAGGCCAGATATTATTCTTTATCCAGTGAATCCAGCAAATCCGGCGATCATCTTTGAACTAAAGGTAAGAAAGATGTTTAATGAGATGGCGGACGGGCTTAAAGCAGCCATAAAACAGATTAAAGACATGAAATACGAAGAAGGAATTTTGGAAGAAGGATATGTCGGGGTAAAAGCTTACGGCGTGTGTTTCTGCAGGAAAAACTGCGTCATGGCAGCATCGTGTTAATCTGCGACGGCGAAGCTGAAGAGAGACAGGTTATCAGATACACTGCCTTGGAGAAAACAGCGATAGGTACAGGTGAGAGATGTGATCGGTGAAAAGGCGGACGTATGTGGAAAAACATACAGAGTGATCAGACTGCTCGGACACGGAAAGAGCGGTTACTCCTATCTGGTCACGCGGGACAGAATGCAGTATGTTCTGAAACAGATTCATCATGAGCCCTGCGATTATTTTCACTTTGGCAACAAGATTGTTGCGGAGGATTATGCCTATAGCCGGCTTCTGTCGCTGGATGTACGGATTCCCCAAATGATTGCGATCGATCTGGACAAAGAACGGATCATCAAGGAGTATATTGAAGGGGAGACCATTTTCGATATTGTCATGCGGCAGGGCACGGCGGAAATGTATCTGCCGCAGATTCGAAAGATCGCGGAAAATGCCCGGATGGCCGGCGTGAACCTGGATTATTTCCCGACGAATTATGTGGTCAGTCATCATCTTCTCTATTATGTTGACTATGAGGTCAATGAATACAGCGAGAAGTGGAATTTTGACAACTGGGGGATTCAGTACTGGTCAAAGACGCCTGCCTTCATGCAGCATCTGAAGGACTGTGGAAAACTGCAGGAATAAACGGCGTTATGAGAGACCCGGAAAGAAACAGACACAGAGATTTTGCCGTGTATCGCCGGTCACGACAGGCGGGTTATCAATGAGTGGATCTGCGAGGAGACATTCAACAATAAATTGCAATTCGGGGGCGTGACTGAGGAGGGGAGAGTACCCTCGGGTGACTGCGACCATCCGGAAAAATCCACACAAAAACCTTTTATGATGGTGTTATTATTGACGCCCTCGTATGTACAGTGTACCATCATGGAATGGAAAGTACCCCGCAGGAGGAAGTGCCATGGCTAGTATTGTCTATAGAACAAATAAAAAGAATGGAGTAGTTTATGCCTTTCGATCCGAATCATATCGCGATCCTGTGACCAAACAGCCTAAAAGCAGAAGAACGTATCTTGGCCGTGTTGATCCCGTAACCAAAGAGATCATCCCCAAGGCGGAAGACGGAAAAAGGAACAGATCCAAGCTGGGAGAATCATCAGATGAAGCTGAAGAAAGAGGGACTTCTTCGTCCAATGGTGTACCAGCTGACATCATTGCTCAGTTGAATGACATCATTCGGCAGCGTGATGCTGAAATAGCTGCACTGAAACAACAGCATTCAAAAGATGAAAACACGTTTATTCAACTTCGAAAAATTCTCGACAAGCACTTTGCTTCTGATGCGTGAGCATGAAACCTCTGGTATTGGGGTTCAGTTTATGCAGGAGATGGATACTCTATTTTTGAATTGCTTCCATACGTGAATTCACGTGAATTCTCACCACGGTCTCCACAGAAAAGTTGCGGGATGGTATGGACTTTACAGGGCAGTTATGATAGACTACATTCTGTTCGCATAAGCTGACAAAACTGCTCAAGCAGAGAAAGACGGAATATCTGGTATCACAAGGTGCCATGGCTCCACAAGGAGGACCGTGGTACCTTTTTGCGTATCAGAACATCTGGGCTCTGCTGCAGGGACAGCATGGCCTGTAAATCGGAGGGAAAAATGAAAAAGATCATCGGATTTGTATTGGCGGCTGTACTGTGCCTTGGAGGGATTTCCGGATATGCCAGTACGTTTACGGATGCACACGGGAATACCATTGAACTGGATGAGACGCTTGAGGCGTATACGGATGTCAGACTGCTGGGCGGGGACAGTGCCCGGGCAGGGGAAACCAACCTGGGAGATCTCTGGGCAGATGCGCTCAGATGGTTTGCCGTTTCCGGGAAGATCAATGAGTTTTTTGAAGAGGATGACGTTCGGGCGGGAATCACGTCCCTGGACGTGGACGAGGCCCATGTGGTCGCCCTGTGGAATGCAGGCAACCTCAAGACGGATATTGAGGCAGGCATCTTTAATGCTGAAAAGATCGCGGAAGTGCTTCCGTACCCGAACAAAGTGGCCGTGGTCTACATGACCGGCGCTCAGCTGCTGGAGCAGCTGGAGGCCTGCGCGCAGGGAATTCCCTGCGGAACGGAAACCGTAGATGCCTGCGCGGCATTCATGCAGGTATCCGGCCTTACCTGTACCATCCGTTCACAGGAAACGTACGATGCCGGTGAGCCGGTGGGTGATTTCTGGTTCAGGGCCAATTCGGTTCGCCGGGTCAGCATTGAAACGGTAAACGGAGAGGCGTTCAATCCGGATGCAGTCTATGCGGTCGTGACCAGCAATGCCAATTTCAATGGAATGGATGTTTCCTATGTCATGAAAGAAGCCGCGGAAACGAATGACAGGAGTGCCATTACGACAGCCGTGGTGCGTGATGTGGTCTGGATGTACCTGAAAGAGGCATTGAATAACCGTGTGGATGCGGCCTATGAGAAGGCAGCAGGACGGATCATCATCGAATAACACCAGTTCCAGTTGAACCGGGAATTTGAACAGAAAGAACGGGAAAGCGATGGGCTTTCCCGTTCTTTTACCGGAAGGGAGAAGGAAAATGCGGAACATAGAGGAAGTTATCCAGACAGTGGGGCGTGTCATTGTCGGGAAAGAGGAGGTCATCCGGCAGATCCTGATGACCATGCTGGCCGGCGGCCATATTCTGCTGGAGGATGTTCCCGGCACCGGGAAAACGACGCTGGCCCTGGCACTGACCAGAGCCCTGGGGCTGACCGGCCGGCGAATCCAGTTTACCCCGGATGTCATGCCCTCGGACATTGTCGGTTATTCTATCTATGACCGGGAAAGCGGCGCATTTTCCTATCATCCCGGCATCCTGGCAGGGACCAATCTGCTTCTCGGGGATGAGATTAACCGGACGTCCAGCAAAACCCAGTCAGCCCTTCTTGAGGCAATGGAAGAGGGGCAGGTGACGGTGGATGGCGCCAGTTATCCACTGCCGGATCCGTTCATCGTCATTGCCACGCAGAATCCGTTAGGTTCGGCGGGAACCCACCCGCTGCCGCAGGCACAGGTGGACCGGTTCATGGTCCGGCTGAGCATCGGGTATCCGGACAGGGAGGCACAGATGACACTGCTGCGGGATCGTCTGCGGGAAAACCCGCTGGAAGCGGTCCGGCCGGTTCTTTCTCTTGAGGAGTTTTTGCAGCTGCAGGCCAGTGTCCGGAATGTGACGATCCGGGATGAGGTCCTTGAATACATCGCCGATCTGGCCGTGGCATCCAGAGAAAATGAACAGCTGGATGCCGGCATCAGCCCGAGGGGAACCCTGTTTCTGACCCGGATGGCCAAGGCATGCGCGTTCATGGAAGGCCGGGATTATGTGGTCGGAACCGATGTGGTCACGGTCTGGCACCCGGTCTGTGATCACCGGGTTCAGCTCAGCCGCCGTGCCAGGCTTGAGGGCAGGACGCAGCAAAGCGTCCTGGGCCAGGTGCTTTCCGGCGTTCGCACACCGGATGAAAGGCTGTAGAATGTGGCGGAACCGACTCATGTATGGCATCACGTTTCTCGCCATACTGGTGCTGTACTTTTTTGAAAACAACACGGGCACCCGGATGATTCTGGCTGCCGTCATCGTGCTTCCGGCCGTGTCCATTGTGCTTGCCCGTTTGGCCTCAGGACATGTACAGGCAGCACTGGATCTGCCCGAGAGACGAAAAAAAGCAGAGAAACTCCTGGGGTTTGTGGTGCTTGATCCCTGGCCGGGAATCAGGATGGCCGGGAATGTGACGATCGTGCACGCCTTTTCAGGGATGCACGCGATGCATGTTCTATGCACGGGCGGGGGAATGGGCGCTTTTGAGCTGCAGGAACACTGCGGGGCGATTGAGGTCAGCCTTGACAGTGTGGAATGCGGGGATCTCTTCGGGCTTTTCTGCTTTCGCCGGCCGGTGCGGACAAAACGGATCTGCCTCATTGAACCGCCGCTGTTTCCGCTCAATTCGGACCTGCTGGAAATGGATGAACTTCTTGCAGAAGACGGGGAAAGCGCCTCGCAACGGAAAGGTCCGGATTCGTTTGAGCCGGACGGTGTTCGGGAATACCGGCCCGGTGACCGCATTCAGGCCATTCACTGGAAACTCTCCTCGAAAACAGACCAGCTTCTTGTGCGGGAAAGCGACACACTGAACGAGCAGATCCCGCTTCTGGTCCTTGACAGCCGCTGCGCGGAAGAGGTGCGGGACAATCTCATGTCCGCGCTGCTTTCGTTTTCCAGCGGCCTGTTTTACAGACAGATCCCGCATGCCCTCTCGGTCAGGGGAATGCCGGCGGCCGAGGCGGAATCATTTGCGGAGGCAATGGACCGGCTGCTCCTGGGAGAACTGCTCAGGGAGGAACCGCCAATGCCTCCGGAATATGCATCGGTCTTCCTCTTTACGGATGAACCTGAAGATGTACCGGATCCGGACTGGGCCGGGCACCGGATTCATCGAGTCTTTGTGCGCCCCGAGAACGCGGGGGAACATGACCTGGTCCTGAATCTGGAACGGGACGGATGACCGGGTTGACGCGGAGTGTTGACTGATCAAGCATACGTATTGGAAAGCTGTGAAGCTGAAAGACCAATTTCAGCTCATGGAGGACAGAGGATCGCCGAATATGAAAACGATTCATCGAAATAAAGGCCTGCTGGGTCTGGCAATTGTCCTGATTGTCCTGGCCATTAGCCCGCCAATCCGCTCTGGAATGGCAGCTTTGCTGAACCGGATTTTTGAACTCAGTGAATCCCGGAATGCGTACCGTTATGTCCGCCTGTCCGGGGCAGATCCTGCCTGGCAGATTCCGGCGGTTCTGGTGCTCCTTGGACTGTTTCTGTGTCTTTTCCTCGTGCTGGCCCGGCTCAGCCGCCCGCTGGCCGGGACGGTTTTCCTGACGGTTCTGGCCAGTGTGCAGGTCTATTTCGGAATTACGCTTTCTACGGCAGTGAATGTGCTTTTGTTTCTGCTGACGGTGCTCTGCCTGATCCGACCACCCGTGAAATTGCGAGACATGGCCTTTATGCTGGCAGTCCTTCTTCCTGTTTTCATCCTGGTGGGACTGTTCCTGCCGGGGACAGACTCGGGGCTGGAACAGATTTCTGAACAGGTCCGGGACTGGTTTGGAGCGCGCTTTGAGTCCGGTGGAAATGACGGGGAAATGCCGGAAACCGTGGTGGAAACAAGGCATGTCAACGAGCGGAGCCTGGATGAGGGAAACCGGGAGGCCCGGGGAACGGAGGAATATCGTCTGATCCAGCTGGAACGGATGAAGATTGCACGGCCGGACTGGTTCAGCCTTCTGCGCGTCGTTCTGCCGCTCCTGGGAATGATTCTCCTCCTGATCCTTCCGTTTCTCCCGTTTATCCTTCTCAATCGCCGGAGACAGAAAACCATGGAACGGCGAAAAGCCTTTGAAGATCCGGATAACCGGATTGCCGCTATGGCCATGTTCCGGCATGTCTGCCGCTATCTGCAGGCAACCGGTCATCTGCAGGCCAACTGTCCGTATCGGCTTTGTCCATTGCCCGGAATGAACCATGCATTTGAGGAACAGTTTCATCAGGCGGCAATTGTCTGGGAACGGGCGGCGTACAGTGATCATCCCATTGAGGATTCGCAGCGGACTGAGATTGCGCAGCTCCTTGAGGAAACCGAAAAACGTTTGTATGAGCAGGCAGATAAGCGACAGCAGTTTCGCCTGCGAACAGTGGAGTGTCTGCACCTATGAGGAAAAGAAGCGGGGACCTGGCCGCGCATGGGATCGTGCCGGCATACGCGAACAGGGAAAGAATGAGGGGCATGAAAAGAATCTGTCTGTGTCTTTTGCTGCTGTCTGTTCTGCTGGAAACGGCCGGCTGCAGGGAGAGAATTCACTCGGAGCAGCGACAGGCCGGAACGGGGGAACAGACCGGGCAAGCGGCGGGCTCCGGCGGGGAAACGAGACAGTCATCTCCGGAGGACAGCTCTGCCGGGGAACGGGCTGAATCGGCGGATTCCCGGCAAATGGATGAACCGGATGGTGAATCAGAAACGAAGGAAAATCCGGAGAGCATCCGCAAGGAATACGATGCCTCGGCCGATGCCGAAATCCGCGGCGGGGAACCGAACCGCATTCAGCTGGAGGGCAATGGCAGCGGTTTTTATGAATACGCGTCAGATGCGCTCGGTGCTGTATCCCGGATAAAGGATGAGGCGGAAAAAAGTGCGACGCAGCTGAGCTGGGTCGAAGAATCGGACAGAATTTCCGCATCCGATTCGGGGGACACAGCGGAAAGTGCCCTGCAGTATTACAGTCTTTTGCTGGCGGAACGGACCGAAACGATTTTTGAGTGTAAACGCAAATATTGCTATTTGGAAATGCCGGAAAAGTATGTTACAATTCATAAGTCGAGTCAGATGCATGCCCTGATTACAAAAGCAGGCATGTACAGCGTTTCGGCGCGGCTGAGGGAAAATGATCTGACCGTGGATGCGGGATGGATTGTTCGGAAGAATCCGGACATGATTGTAAAAATCGTGCCGGCAAATTCCTTTAAAAGTGGATTCGGGAACGCCGGACAGATTCTGCAGGAGATCCGGCACCGGGACGGGATGCAGGATACGAATGCCGTCAGAAGCGGCTTGATCCTGGGTCTTTCCGCAGATGTTTTTGAGGATCCCTATCTGGAATGCGCGGGTGCGCTGGTGCTGGCCAGCCATGCCTATCCGGAATTATTTGAGGATGTGGATCTTCCGGCGGCGCTTGGGATGCTGCGGGATGAGAGCGGCAAAGAACTGACAGAACTGTATATACGGGATGGAGGACAGGAATGAATATTCTGGTCATAGACGGACAGGGCGGCAAGCTGGGCCGAAAGCTGATTGAAAGCATTCGGAAAGTCTGTCCGGAGGCGGAAATCACGGCGGTTGGAACCAACAGCACGGCCTCAATTAATATGATGCGGTCTGAATGTGCGGACCATATTGCCACCGGGGAAAACGCCGTGATCGTCGGATGCCGGAAAGCAGAGCTGATTGTGGGACCGTTTGGAATTGCCATGGCAGATTCCATGTTCGGCGAGATCTCGCCGGCCATGGCTAACGCAGTGGCCTCCAGTCAGGCCCACCGGGTGCTGATTCCAATGAACCTGTGTGATACCTATGTGGCCGGTGTGGCCCAGGGCTCCCAGGCGATCATTGAGGATGCGATGAAATATATCAGCCGGCTGACGGGCAAACCGGCGGAGGAAAAGTCAGAGGCGCAAAACGGAGGCAGAAATGACGAAACGGCAAATGTCTGATCTTCAAATCCGCAGGATGACCTATTCTGCCTTATATCTGGCGATTGCCATGATTCTGCCGTTTCTGACCGGGCAGATTCCGCAGATCGGGGCGATGCTCAGTCCCATGCATATTCCGGTTCTGCTCTGCGGCTTCCTCTGCGGGCCGGCCCACGGAATGGTCATCGGGTTTATTGCCCCGATTCTCCGTTCCTTTCTGTTTGGCATGCCGAAGCTGTACCCCAGCGCCATTGGCATGGCCTTTGAACTGGCCGCCTATGGATTCTTTTCCGGCTTCCTGTATCGCTTTTTTGGCAGCAGAAAAGGCGGCATTTATGTGACCCTGATCCTTTCCATGATCATCGGGCGCATTGTCTGGGGCGTAGCCAGAGTGGTGCTGGCCGGAATCGCCAAAACCGAGTTTACCATGTCCCTGTTTATTGCAGGAGCCATTACGACGGCGATTCCCGGCATTATCCTGCACATTGTCCTGATTCCTGTACTGGTGTATATGATGGAAAAAGCCGGCCTTTCCCTGAACGGGCCGAAGAGCCGGAGATAAAGGATGCCTGACCCTGCCTGAATTCGCCTGCGGGCGGTGACAGGTGACCGGCCGGAAACGGCCATGGAGGAAACAATGAAAACGCTTTATCTGGAATGTGGAATGGGTGCAGCCGGCGATATGCTGACCGCTGCGCTTCTTGAACTGGTGCCGGACCGTGAGGCCATGCTCAGTCGTCTGAACGCACTCGGGCTGCCGGGAATCGTCTACAGCGCGGAGCCGGCCGAGAAGTGCGGGGTGATGGGGACACATATGCGGGTGACCGTCCAGGGACAGGAAGAGGAATCAGAGGATGTCCACGATCACGTTCATGATGACCATCATGAACATGATCACGAACATGAACATCATCACGAGCACGATCATGATCACGAGCACGATCATCACCATGGTGATGATTCCGAAGATATGGGTCATGGACATGGGAATCATCACGGGCACGGTCATCACAATGGGGATGAATCCGAGGAGATGGGCCATGGACATGGGCATCATCACGGGCATGGTCATCACCACTGGGAGGAGCATGCTGAAGGGCCGGACCATGGACAGCACCATGAACATGAGCATTTTCATGCAGAATCGGACCATGACCATCATGAACATGAACACCATGAGCATGACCATCATGACCATGATCATCACCATCATCATGTGCATTCCAGCCTGACCGATATTGAGGCTCTGATTCGTTCCCTGGAGATCCCGGAAAAAGTCAGGGAGGATGCCTGCGCGGTCTATGAGATCATTGCAAGGGCAGAGGGACAGGTTCACGGCAAGCCCATGGATCAGATCCATTTCCATGAGGTGGGAACCATGGATGCGGTAGCGGATGTGGTGGCTGTGTGTCTCCTGATGCATGAACTTGCGCCGGACCGGGTGTGTGCCAGTCCGGTCCATGTGGGCTCCGGTTATGTCCGCTGTATGCACGGTATTTTGCCGGTGCCGGCACCGGCCACCGCGCTGATTCTTGAGGGAATTCCCACATATGGCGGCAGGATCGAGGGTGAACTCTGTACGCCCACGGGTGCGGCCCTTTTGCGGCATTTTGTCAGCGCGTTTGGGGAGCGTCCCCAGATGGCCGCGTCGGCGATCGGGTATGGCATGGGGATGAAGGACTTTGAACGGGCCAACTGTGTACGCGCGTTCATCGGGGAAACCCTGGCGGAAAAGGAGGAAATTGTAAAGCTCGAGTGCAATCTGGATGATATGACCGGTGAGGCACTGGGATTTGCCATGGAACGCCTGTTTGATGCCGGTGCACGGGATGTGTACTGGCAGTCCATCGGGATGAAGAAGAGCCGGCCGGGCATATTGCTGAGCGTCATTGCCATGCCGGAGGATGCGGATCAGCTGGCACAGCTGATGCTGAAATACACCACGACCCTGGGGGTGCGCCGGGAAAATCTCAGCCGGTATGTGCTGGAGCGGAGTCAGGTGAAAACGGAAACGCCTCATGGCGAGGTGCGCATGAAAAACGGTGCCGGCTATGGCATTACCAAATGGAAAGCGGAGTACGAGGACCTGGCCAGAATTGCGAAAGAGCGGGGAATCCGCCTTGAGGATGTGCTGGCCGGAATGAAGATGCCTGACTAACAAACCGGTTCACGGAAGTGACAGCGGAAAAGAAACGAACGGAGGTTTATGAGAAAGCTGATATGAGAAAATGTCTGTTTGGGGTTTTGCTTGTGTCTCTGGTTCTCCTCCTGATGCCCTTTGCATCTGCGGAGGAAAAAACCTTGCCGGTCCATTTTTCCGGGTTTATTTTCCCCGGCGATCACAGTGTGGATATCCGTTATGACGATGCCTGGTTTACACAGAAGGCGACGGAATATCATCATCGGCTGGCCCAGCTGTCTATGGGAACGGCCATGGCGGCGTTCAGGCCGAATACAAACCCCGGGGATCAGACGGACAGCGCGGTACATATCCGGAAGTTCTTTGAAACGGCCGGATTTACGGATATCGTTTCCAGCGATTATGATAAGTCCCCGTCGCTTTATACCATCTCCAGCTGTATTGCCAGCAAGGAAATCACGGAAGGGGATGAACCCTTTTCCCTGATTGCCGTTGCGGTCTGCGGCGGGTATTATCACCGGGAATGGATGTCCAATTTCACGGTGGATAACGGCGTACGGCATACAGGGTTTTCCAATGCGGCGTAACTGGTTGAAAACCGGGTATTTGGTTATATTGGACGGCGGAAACTGAATCAGAAGCGAATCAAGATCTGGGTGGTTGGGTTCAGCCGCGCGGGGGCCGTGGCCAATACGGTGGGCGCGGACCTGTATGATTCGGAGGTCGTTGCGCCGGAGGATCTGTTTGTGTACACATTTGCGACCCCCAACACGACGCGAAAGGTGGACCATGAATACCCGAATATCTTCAATATTATCGGAAAAATGGACGTAGTTCCGAAAGTACCGCTTTCCGGCTGGGGCTACCGCCGGTACGGAAATGACCTGTATACCCCCACACGGGAAACGGATTCCGATTTCGAAACCGCTTTCAGGAGGGCGGATGTGGTCTTCAGGAATCTGACCGGGGAATCTTTCTGGACCAATGTCGGCGTGAATATGGAACTGTATCTGTGCTTTGAATATCTCCTGTATCTGATCCCGACGCCGGAGGTCTATACGGAACATATTCAGTCTATTGCCGTGAACATTATCGGGGATACGTCACTCAGGAATCTCTTTCAGCAGGGAATGCGGCTGCTGCAGGACAAGGAGCTGGTGAATGACGAAAACCGGCGCGAGGCGGAGGAACTGATCAATACCATTTTGCGCCAGGCCATCGATCTGGTGGATGATCGCGGAGAAATCAAGGCCTCCTGGCGCACCAATGCCACGATGGCCGGAAATCTTGCCCATGAACACTGCCCGGAGATGTACATGTCCTGGATGCTCTCCTCGGATAATCCGGAGGAGATCTACTCCGGTTCCCAGGAGTATCTCCGGTTTGTCTACCAGGGAACCGGAAATCTGGCAGTGGTGGACCGGGACAGCGGACAGTGCGTTCTGGCAGTGGATGAAAACGGGAAGGAGGTCACGGAAAGCCTGAGCGCGAAGGAAAAGGAGGCACTGGCCGCGGCAGGCATAGAGGCCGGAAAATCCATGCATTTCCACTCGGGCATTGAGTCCGGCGTGCGTGATCTGGTGATTCCCATGGACCGGGACTATGATGTCTATGCGCTCCTTGCGGAACAGGGGAACAACGCCGGGAGTGTGGCAACCCGTTCAGCTGCCAATCACAGCCACAGCAGTACGGTCCGGCTGCGGATGTATGAGAGTCTGGGTGGGGTTGAAAACCTTTTCACGCCGGAGAGCATGCAGGATGCAAAGGTCTTCTTTGAACTGTCGGATGAGGAGGAGAATGTCTATCACTCCATCGACACCTATGACCCGATACTGCTGGACTGGTTTCAGACGGTGTCCGGCAGAGAAATCAGCTGGCAGGAGGTCATTTTCATCGTCATCATCCTGGTCACGATTTTCTATCTGGCCCTGCATCTGTTCCTGTCTATTGCCAGCAGCCGCGGCGGAACCTTCAGCAGCGCAGGGGAGAATGCCTCCAACCGTCTGCTGGCCGCGGGACTGATCTCAAGTGTTGTGCTGGTGGTGTTCTATTATCTGTCGGGAATTCTTTTCCCGGATTACGAAGTCGTGACTCAGATGTCCTGGATTCTGGCGTCACTCGTGCCCACCGTTCTGGCCTTTATGGCCTTCCGCAAAAACAGGCAGAGCAACAGAACCCTGATCATGATCGGTCTTTGCATCTGCGTTTTCTCGGATATTCTGTTGCAGATTGATCCGCAGGCCCAGCTGGCCATTATGTGCATCGCACAGACCTTCTTTGCTGTCGGCTTTGCCATTGACCGGAAACTGGGAAAAGTCCAGATCGCCTTTATGGCCGTTTCGGCACTCCTGCTGTTTGTCGTGGTGTGGGCGATCCGGCCGCTGCTGGGGACGAGAATGATCCAGGTCCTTGGCATCGGGATTCTCATGATCCTCCTGTCAGGCCTGTCCATGCGGCAGCGCTTCTATGTCAGATGCAGTGCTCTTCTTCTGTTCGTGGTGGATATTTTCGAAATCACCCTGCTGTTTTTCCCGTACAACCGGGCAGTGGAGCTGCTGGAATACCCGTTCTATGTACTGGCGCTGACGCTGCTTGCCATCTCTGTTATGCGCCCGTCCCAATTCACCCCCCGGGAAAAGGGGAAGAGAAAAGAACTGCCGGCTGAGGCAAACTGAACGATAAAAAGCCGTCCATCCTGAATATACATTCGGGATGGACGGCTTTTTATTCGGAGATGCTGGGCATGAAAAAAGGAAGCATCCCAGGGATGCTTCCTTGAAAGGATGGTCAGGGGATTAATACATTCCGCCGCCCATGTCCGGAGCAGCCGGAGCAGCCGGGGTCTTCTCCGGGATGTCAGCAACCAGGGACTCGGTGGTCAGCACGGTTGCGGCAACGGAGGCAGCATTCTGCAGAGCGCTGCGGGTGACCTTGGTCGGGTCGATGATGCCGGCTTCGTTCATGTCGACATACTTGTCATTGAGGGCATCATAGCCATAGCCGCACTTTCCGGCGCGCTTGATGTTCTCGACAACCACGGATCCCTCTACGCCGGCGTTCTGAGCGATCTGACGGACCGGCTCCTCGAGCGCGCGCAGGACGATCTGCACACCGGTCTTGGCATCGCCGCTGAAGTTCGGGAGCAGAGCCTCGACATCGGCCAGGGTGTTGAGCAGAGCGGTTCCGCCGCCGGGGACGATACCCTCTTCAACCGCCGCACGGGTAGCTGCGAGAGCGTCCTCGATACGGAGCTTGCGCTCTTTCATCTCGATCTCGGTGGCAGCACCGACCTGGATGACCGCTACGCCGCCAGCCAGCTTGGCCAGACGCTCCTGGAGCTTCTCACGATCGTAATCAGAGGTGGTCTCACCGATCTGAGCACGGATGGAAGCGATACGGGCGCTGATGGCATCCTTGCTGCCTGCACCCTCGACGATGGTGGTGTTGTCCTTGTCAACCTTGACCTGACGGGCGCTGCCCAGCATGTCCATGGTGGCAGACTTGAGATCATAGCCGAGCTCCTCGGAGATGACCTGTCCGCCGGTGAGGATGGCGATATCCTGCAGCATGGCCTTGCGGCGGTCGCCGAAGCCAGGTGCCTCGACGCCAACGCAGGTGAAGGTGCCGCGCAGCTTGTTGACAACCAGGGTAGCCATAGCCTCGCCCTCGATGTCCTCAGCGATGATCAGCATCTGACGGCCGGCCTGCACAACCTGCTCGAGCAGGGGGAGGATCTCCTGGATGTTGGTGATCTTCTTGTCGGTGATGAGGATGTACGGATTGTTCAGAACCGCTTCCATCTTCTCGGTGTCGGTGGCCATGTAAGCGGAAACATAACCGCGGTCAAACTGCATGCCTTCCACCAGGTTCAGGTTGGTCTGCATGGTCTTGCTTTCCTCAACGGTGATGACGCCGTCATTGCCGACCTTCTCCATGGCCTCGGAAATGAGCTTGCCAACGGAAGGATTGGAAGCGGAGATCGCGGCGATGTTCTCAATGGACTGCTTGCCGCTGACCGGCTGGCTCATCTTCTTGAGGCTCTCAACGGCTGCGTTGGTAGCAGCCTCAATGCCGCTGCGCAGAACCATCGGGTTTGCACCGGCTGCCAGGTTCTTGAGGCCCTCACGGATGATGGCCTGAGCCAGCAGGGTAGCGGTGGTGGTGCCGTCACCGGCAACATCGTTGGTCTTGGTGGCAACTTCCTTGAGGAGCTGTGCGCCCATGTTCTCAAAGGCGTCCTGCAGCTCAATTTCCTTGGCGATGGTCACACCGTCGTTGGTGATGAGCGGGCTGCCGTACTTCTTGTCGAGCACCACATTGCGGCCCTTGGGTCCGAGGGTGATCTTGACGGTATCTGCAAGAGCATTGATGCCCTTCTCAAGGGAACGGCGAGCTTCTTCGCCGAAAATAATCTGCTTAGCCATAACGTTTGTCCTCCTGTCAAATTACTCTACGATTGCGAGAATGTCACTCTGGCGAATGATCTTGTATTCCTCGCCATCCATCTTGATCTCGGTGCCGGCATACTTGGAATAGACAACCTTCTGTCCTTCCTTAACCTGCATGGTGATATCTTTTCCATCAACAACGCCGCCGGGGCCGACAGCGATAACAAATGCATACTGCGGCTTTTCCTTTGCAGAATTGGTCAGGATAATGCCACCCTTGGTGGTTTCCTCGCTCTCAGCGTCCTTGATGACAACACGGTCGAAAAGGGGTTTCAGATTCATGATTCGGACCTCCTTAAAAATCTTCCTTGCGGAATTGTAACGCTCTCGGAATTGTTAGCACTCAATCGTGGTGAGTGCTAACAAGCGTGTAATACTATAATTCCGAATCAAGTTTTCTTCAACCTGAGAAAATTTCTGAATTCCGCCGATTCTATCTGTTTTCATCGGATTTCTGGAAATAGCCCGTCCGGATGCCAGAAAGCTCATTATTTTCCGTCTTTTTCCTGTATTTTGACGTTCCGGGAAAAACTGACTGAATTTGATGTATCATGTGTGGGACTGGAGGAATGAAAATGGAATCATTTGCCCGCCGAATCATCGACTGGTACGACAGAGGGCACCGCGATTTTCCCTGGAGGAACACAAAGGACCCGTATCATATCTGGGTATCCGAGATCATGCTGCAGCAGACACGGGCGGAAACCGTCATTTCCTATTATAATCGCTTTATGGCCCGTTTCCCGACCCTTGAAGCGCTGGCCAATGCAAAGGAAACGGAACTGCTCAAGGCATGGGAGGGACTGGGCTATTACAGCCGTGCCCGGAATCTGCAGAAGTGCGCTGTTCAGGTCCTGACCGAGTACGGAGGACATTTCCCGGAAACGCCGGAGGAGCTCATGCGCCTCCCGGGCATCGGGCCATATACAGCCGGCGCCGTTGCCTCCATTGCCTTTGGCTGCCGGTGCAGTGCCGTGGATGGAAATGTGCTGCGCGTCATGGCGCGGGTAGAGGGAATTGAGGACGATATTCGCCGTCCGGAGACGGTCCGCCTCATCCGGGAACGGACGGATGCTCGTCTTCCGGATAGGGACTGTGACCGCTTTTCCAATGCCATGATGGAACTGGGGGCCTGCATCTGTGTGCCCCGGCATCCGCAGTGCGAAGAATGTCCGGTGGCCGAGCTGTGTCAGGCACGGAAAACCGGCAGACAGGAACAGCTGCCGGTGCGCTCCAAAGCCAAACCCCAGCGGGTGGAAAATCGGGATATCCTTCTTCTTTATTTTAATGACCGGGTACTGGTGGAGCGACAAGGGGAGGGACTTCTTGAAGGCCTGTATTTCTTTCCCAGCCTGACGGACTGGCACTCGGAAGAGGAGCGGCTTGCCTGGCTGTCCGGTCAGGGCATGACCTGTCAGCTTCTTTGCGAGCAGAAACCGGCCCGGCATGTCTTTTCCCATGTGATCTGGGAAATGCGGATTTATGAATACCGGGTGACGACGCTGCGCCGGGATAAGAGAACCTGGGTAACCGCAAAACAACTTGTCGAGCTGCCCATGGCGACGGCCATAAAAAAGGCCAGGCAGTACTGCCTGGCCCGGCTCAATGAGAATGCTTCAGTGATTTATAACCTGCCGCTTCACAGATGAGGCGGCTCTCTTTTTGATATTGGTGCGGCGGCGACGGGTGATCTTTTCCGGAACGTAAAGGCTGAAATCCTTATCCGATACCCGGAAAATGCCCATGCCCTCGCTGTCGATGCGAACCGGCGGGAACTGTCCGTGCAGCGGAACAAACGTCTTTCCGGCGTGTTCCTTTCCAACGAACATCTGTTTTTCGCCGTCGCCCTGATTGGAACAAAGGAATGCCAGACCGCTGCCGGGATGCGCATCTCCGATTCGGGTAAACCCGACAACGTGCTGATGATCAAAGTAATCATACAGCTGACCATAGGCGTATTTCCCGCAGGCGCGCATCAGGAGGCGCAGGTTTCTGACCGGCTTGATCTGCTGATAAGGCATGCCGTACAGATCGCCCCAGAACACACAGGGAATGCCCTGACCGCGAAGGAGAATGATGCCATAGGCTGCTTCCTTGAACCATCCGGAGACAAAGCTTTCCAGCGACTGTCCCGGCTGTGTGTCATGATTATCCACAAAGGTTACGGCGTGAGCCGGATCCGCCTTTGACAGGGTATCGTTCAGGAGAGAGCCCATGTCAAAGTTTCCGTCGCTGCGTGCCGCGTCATATAACCTGAAATGAAGCGGGACATCGAACAGGGACATGCAGGAATGGACCTGTTTCAGATAGTTGAGGAGAGCGGGAAGACTGCTTGACCAGTATTCGCCGACGGTATATAGATCCATGCCTGTCAGCGAACGCAGGGTAGTCAGCCATTTTTCCATGAAGCTGGCGCTGATGTGTTTGACCGCATCCAGCCGGAATCCGTCCTCACCGGTTTTATCAAGGGTAAACATGGCCCAGCGGATCAGTTCCTTTTTGACCGCGTTCTGGTTAACATCCACATCACAGCCCATGAGGTAGTCGTAGTTGCCCAGTTCACCGTCCACATCCGTGGCGAAGGATTTTCCGTCGATCAGGAAAAGCTGATGGTCCGGATCCGTCTTGTCATAGCTGACGGAGGTAAAGCGACGGCTGTCCCACTTGAAATTGGAGTAACGGCCTTTCCGGCCGGGGAAAGTAAACTTTGTATATAAAACCGAATCCTGCACCTCCGGATGAACGTCCAGACGGTTATCGGTTGAAACAACATGTGTTTTGACCCGCTCGGCTTTTTCCGCGCCCATGCGGTGGTTCATGACCATATCCGAAAAGGCTTTAATGCCGGAACGGTGCAGTGCCTCGATGGCCCCGGTATACTGATTGAGGGTTCCGTATTTGGTGCGAACCGATCCGCACTGATCGAATTCACCCAGATCATACGGATCATAGACGGCGTATCCGACTTCCTCCGCGCCGCCGATTCCCTTGTAGGCGGGCGGCAGCCAGATCGAGGTGATTCCGGCCCGCTTCATCGAGGGCGCCATGGCAGCAAGCCTGTTCCAGTGCTCTCCGTCGGCGGGCAGATTCCATTCAAATCCTTGAAGCATGATTTCGTTTTTATCCATCAAAAACCTCCTCTCGATTGGATGGGCATCATTATACGCCTGCGTGTCAAGTCTTTTCCCCCGGCGGTCCGGGTTAAAAAAGGCCGAAAAAGGGCCGAAACCGGCCGGAAATTATGCAGTGTGCACTAAAAAATCAAAAATATATGAGCTGAGACAACAAAAAACAGGAAGCGGGACCGAAGGGGTCTCTCTTCCTATTTATAATTGTCAGGGTTCAAAGGGAAAACCGCTGAAAACCGGTTTCCCGGTATACTCAAGCGGCTGTTTTTCGCCCCTCAGGACGGACAGCGCGGCATTGGCCATGGTTTCAAGTTCAAATTCCCCGGGATAGACGAAGACATCCGCGATGAATCCGCACCTCCGGCGGATTTCCTGTTCGATCTCCGGGAAACGGAGAAGACCGCCGGTCAGGATAATGCCGTCTACCTGTCCGCACAGCACGGTGCTCATGGCGCCGATGGACTTTGCAATCTGATAGATCATGGCCTCCCAGACCAGCCTGGCATACGGATCGCCGGCGTCAATCAGGGCATGAATCTGATCGGCGTTGGAGGTGCCGAAGTGACTGCTGAGACCGCCGGATTCCGTGCAGAGCATGAGCAGATCCGCATGGGACATGCTGCTGAAATGCTCCAGAACATCCGTGACGGCCATGCTGCCCATGCGGGTGGGGGTAAAGGGCCCCTCACCGCCGCCGGCGTTGTTTCCGTCGATCATGCGGCCTTTTTCGTGGGCGGTAATGGAAATTCCGCCGTCGATATGACAGAGGATCAGGTTGAGTTCCTCATAGGGGCGCCCGATGGCCAGCCCATGCCGCCGGCCGGTTTCCTTGAGGCTCAGGGCATGGGAGATGGCGTGCCGGTAAACTCCTTTGACGCCGGTGATTCTTGCTACATCCTGCAGTTCATCCACCACCGTGGGATTCAGGGTCAGGATCTGTCCGCCATAGATTTTCTGCAGTTCGGCTGCCAGCTGGATACCCAGATTGGAGACGTGATTGAGGCCGCCTTTCTGCTCCCGCGTATCCCTGATCATCTGCTCATTGATGGCGTAAACGCCGCTTCGGACGGAATAGGAACTTCCGCCCCGGCCGACGATGGCATCCAGACCCGACAGGTCAAGGTGCCTTTCTTCAATAAAGGAACGAATGACCTCCAGCCGGTAGGGAAGCTGTTCGTTGATCGTCTGAAACTGTTTCAGGATGGTCGAATCGTGGAAGACATTTTCACAGGCAATCTGTGTTCCATTTTCATACAGGGCCAGTTTGGTTGAGGTAGAACCCGGGTTGATGACAAACACTTTGTACTTCATCAAATTCCTCATGCTTTCTAGTGCTGAACCGTCTGCGTGAATGAGCAGCGTTCAGGTTCACTCAAATAATCGACACACAAAGTGTACGCTAACCGGTGCGCCCTGTCAATTGAGAGATGGGGAAGTTTTGAGCACGAAAAAAGTTTTCTGATTTTTTTCCGGCGACCCCATTTTTTCTCCCGGCCCCTCCGTATAAGAGAGCAGAGAAGGATAAAACCTGAACAGCTGCAGGTATTTCCTTCCCGTAACGGCGCAAATCCGGTCAGCGGTCAATGAATCATCGCGGGGATCCGGATTTGACAAACGGTCGCTGAGCGACAGAACACAGATGAAACAAAACCTGAAAGGAAAACAAGAAAATGAAAAAGATGAAATGGACCGCAGCGCTGCTGCTTGTGATGATTGCCCTGACTGCCACTTCTTTCGCCGATAACAGAAGAGGTCCCGGCGGAAACAACCCGGGCGGAATGAACGGAGGACCTTCCGCCGGTCAGGAAAGCCGGATGCCCGGCGGAAACGGCTTCGGCGGCAATGATCTGCAGAACAATGGAAGAAACCAGATGCCTGGCAATATGCCCATGAACAGGAACAATAATCAGAACCAGATGCCTCAGAACGGCAGCAATGGCCAGAATCAGATGCCCGGCAACATGCCGCAGAACGGCGACAACAGCCAGAATCAGATGCCCGGCAACATGCCGCAGAACGGCAGCAATGGCCAGAATCAGATGCCCGGCAACGTGCCGCAGAACGGCGGCAATGGCCAGAATCAGATGCCCGGCAACATGCCCATGAACGGCAGCAACAGCGAGAACCAGATGCCCGGTAACATGCCCATGAACGGGAACAACAACCAGAACCAGATGCCCGGCAATATGCCCCGGAATTGGAACAACGGCCAGAATCCAGATGTGATTTCGCAGCCGACCCAGCCTAATGCTGAAACGGAGCAGGGCGCGGACAGCGAAAACGGTGCAGATAATCAGGCAGGGACTGGCATGCGGAGAAACCGTATTCCCGGGATGGACGGAAACAATCATCGCGGGAACGCGCCTGAACTGAATGGAATGGAAAATGCCGGACTGATCATTGACGAAATTCAGAAGAGCATTGATGCGCTGGAGGATGGGGATGAGAAAACCAACCTGCAGACACTGCTGGACAGTTACAAACAGGCGCTTGAAAATGGCCGCGGCGGAAGACGCGGAAACAGGATGAATCCTGAAGAGAATGATGCGGAAACGGAACAGGAGACGGTAAATGAAGAGCAGCCTGCTGAAAATGAGATTCAGGAGACGGAGGAGGCACTCCAGGAAGCGTTGAATCAGGTTTCTGACAACGGATAATGCGGATTCCTGAATAAGGCCTTCTTCCATGAGGAAGAGGGCCTTATTCAGGCCGACAACAGGCCGACAACAGATGAGGACTGAAAAACGGGGTGATTGACAGGAGAAATTGATGAGGGTATGATGGATGCAAATGTTATTCACGTGAATGTGGGGTGGAGAGAGCCAATGTCTGATAACCGCAGACCGGATCTCAGCAATCCGGATGAACTGGTCAGACGGAATGAAACTTTCATACGATTCACAGCGTCTTTTACGCTTCATCGTATTGTAAGCGTCCATGATGATGAATACAGTATTGCACTGTCAGCCTTCTGGGATGCCGCCAGATCCTATACACCTGAAAAAGGTTCTTCATTTAAAACCTATGCCAGGATGGTGATCAAAAACCGCCTGATTGATTACATCCGAAGCCGAAAAAAGTATGAGAACGAAACGCTGACAGATCCTGCTCTGTTCGAGGGCAACGGTGAGGAACCGGATCTTCCGATGCAGAACAAAATCGAGAGAGCGTATTCGCAGGAAAACGTCTCTTCACTTGCCATGGAAATACAGGATCTGGAAAGGCAACTTGAGCGCTATGACATTACGTTTGAATCCCTGCCGGACCTTTCGCCCAAAGCAGAGAAGACCCGGGTCGTATGTGCCGAAATTGTTTCCTATTTCAGCCGTCGGCCGGATCTGGTGGGGCAGATGGTAAAAAGCGGGAAACTGCCTATGCGGGATCTTGAAAGAGATGTACCCTGTGACCGGAAAATACTGGACAGGTATCGCAAATACATTATTACGGCTGCTCTAATCAAGACAGGGGATTATCCGGGCCTTAAACAATATCTGAAAGGAAAGGGGTGGGAATAGTGAAAGCGGTTGTATTGAAAATCAACGGATATCAGGCAACCGTGCTGGCAGAAGGTGGAAGATTTCTGACTATTCCCAACCATAATTATACGGTCGGACAGGAGATTGAGATCGCCGAGAGAAGGCCTGCAAAACCACTTGTCCGAAGCCTGTCACTGGCCGCTGCGCTGATTATCGGAGTAATCGGACTGGCTGTCGGATTTGGAAGACGGAACCTGATTCCGGAAAATGAACCGCAGTCTCAGGGAACGCCATCCCCGACCATTACCGCAACAGAATCACCGGAAGTGACTGAGTCACCGAGCCCTGAGGTGAGTCCTACACCTGTGCTGACATCTACGCCTACGCCTACAGCGACGCCGACACCGACGCCTACGGTGGCACCAACCGCGACACCAACGGCGACACCGACGGCGACGCCAACGCCGACACCGACGGCGACACC
>JAGAHV010000068.1:0-5331 GCA_017626895.1 Clostridia bacterium
AGCGGGCGGCTTCGGTTTCCCTGCCGAGCTGTTTCAGAATGAGGCCGCGCAGCGCCCGCGCCTTGAGGTTATGGCTGTTCCGGATGAGACTCCGGTCGACGTGCTCAAGGGCCAGTTCCGGATCGTTGCGCCGGCAGTCGATACAGGCCAGATAGTAATAGCCGCTTTCCTGCTGTGCCTGTGTCCAGGTGGCCTTGTAAAAGGCGTCATATGCCTCATCCGGTCGGTGCTGCATCAGCAGGGCGAGACCCAGGTTCAGGTAGGGCTCACTGTCATAGGGATTCGGGTTCCGGCTGGTCATGCGCGCAATGGCGGCGCGGAAAAAGGGCTCTGCCTCATCCGGCTTGCCTCGGCGCATCAGGAGCATGCCATAGGCGTTGTTGGAGCGGATGTCACCCGGATCGCGCTTCAGCGCTTCCAGATAATAGGGATCCGGCAGGTAGGTGGCATGACGGTACTGCTCCAGATGAAGACCGGTCAGGAACAGTTCCTCGCAGCTGCCGATCTCCGCCGGTTCTTTGGCGGGCGGCATGGGATCCGGGACGGGATCAATGGATTTTGCCGCCGGGGTGTACCGGAACAGGGTGCGGCCGCCGGACTCAAGGGTAAGGGTCAGCTCGGTTTCCGGACAGGAAACGCGGACGGATGCCTGGATGAGCCTTGTGGGGCTCAGGACTTCCTTATTGTTATAAATGACCTGATCACCGGCCATGAGGGTGGCATGAATCTCCATCTCCTGTGTCACATACACGGTGATCCTGGCCCGGCCGTTCACGACCTCGAGATTGAACGCGCATTCCTTTGAGGCATTTTTGACATAACCGGCTTCCTTGTACGGCATGAAATACTGGGTGAAGGACTTTTCCTCAAAGGGCTTCAGCCAGGTGAAATCCGGCTGGTTGTCGCAGTACATGCCGGTCATCAGCTCGATGTAGGGGCCGTTGGCATCCGTCAGGTTCCGGTCCCAGGCCTGTCCGAAGTCGCCGCAGCCCCAGGTCCACTGCTTTTTCCCGGGACTGACATGGTGATCGGCAACATGCAGAATGCCGGCCTTTTTGTCGTAGTCATAGCCGCCGACAAAGTTGTAGTCGGAGTGGGCGCACATATAGCTGGTGGGAACGGGAATGTTCCGGTAGCGCGAGATGTCCACGCCGGCGCCGTAATCATGCTTGTAATAGACGCCGGTGGCAATCGGGAAGGTGCTGACATCCCGCTTTCCATGATCGTAAACGGCATGCACATCCGGCGGGAAAATGGACTGGGTATGATCATTGACGGCCACGGCAGGATTGGCCCACCACAGGAAGGTCTGCGGGAGGGCGGTCCGGTTATACAGCTGTCCCCGGATCTCGATATAGGCCTTGCCCGGATAGAGCGTGATGCGCATCATGCCCTTGGTGCCGTACATCTGATCCACCTCGGAGAGTTCCACGCTGACGCTCCCGTCCGGATTCTCGCAGGTCCGGTAATCGGTGGGGGCAAAAGTGGTGGGACGGTGGTGCTGCGGCCAGTTGAATTCAATGCCGCCGGAAATCCAGGGGCCGGTCAGGCCGACCAGGGCCGGCTTGATGACCTCATTGTAATAGACAAAGTCGTAGTTGTTGGTCTTGTCATAGGCGCGCTGAATGCGTCCGCCCAGTTCCGGGAGAACCATGACGCGGATGTACTCATTTTCAAGCCACACGGCGGTATACGTCCGGTCCTCTTTGGTATCGAGAATTTTATCAATGACCGGAAGCGGGTACACCTTTCCGCTGCTTCCCTGATACACCCGTTTTTCAAGGAACATGGGATTCCGGTCTGCCTTTCCGACACCGTATGTCGGAATGACCACGGGTTCAACTTTAACGCTTGCTGGCATGACAATCCTCCTCCTCAGGCCTCACTGTTGATCATTTGCCGATGCAATACTGCATAAGGCCTGGATTTGACTTGACTGTCGCTGTGCGACAGGGCCTCTTCCCAATGTTGATCCCCCTCCGCAGCTTTTCCGGTGGTCAGCCCTGACAAACTGCCGATTTGTGGATTCAGACAGGAGCATTATAATGCACGCAGAGGAGCAGGCGCAATCCCGTTGTGCAATTTGGGGAAAAATCGCCGGAAATGTCTGGCAGGGCGGAATAAAAAAAGCGGGCCAGGCCCGCTTTTGAGTTGGTTTCAGAGAGTAAAGTGCCGAATAAAGGGATCGTCGGGGAGCGGGGATTCGCTGTCGCGTGTCTCAAGGTGCACCAGATACAGAAAGGCATACAGGCAGAGGAGCAGGGCCAGGGAAAGCAGCAGAAAGGCGGCAGCCCCGGGAACATCTGCAGAAAGAAACACAACAGAGAGCAGAAAGAGAAACGCGAGGACGGAAGGAAGGCGGCGAAGCAGCAAAGGCTGCAGCCGCTGCGAAGGATGCGGGAAAGGGAACGGATCCACCGTTAGCCTTTCGGCAGATTCAGCCTTCATGAGAAACCTCCGTATTTGGACAGGGGAGGATCAGGTGCGAAGTGTTTCAGGTTCATTTTCCCCGGGCCTTACTGGGTGATGTAGTAGTCGATGCCGTTCAGGTAATACTGCTTTGACTGGTCATCGATCAGCTGCAGGTTGGGATTGCTGTACTCATTCCGGTGCAGATCATAGCTGTCGTAGAAACCGCTCTCTGCCCGGTAGATTTCTCCGGTTTCCGAATCGTAGAGGCGGTCATATCCCAGGATGGCGTCACTGTTCTTCTGGGAAAGGATATCATAGGTGGCCTGGCGTCTTTCCCATGCAATGTTCATGGCGCTGCGGGCATTGTCCATCTGACGGCCGATGCCCAGCAGTGTCTGCATCTCCTCAGTTGAGAGATTGACGGCCTTCTTTACATATTCGGGGGTGAAACTGAAGCTGCTGAGGCACCGGGTCAGGACCGGTTCCAGCTCGGCAAGTTCACCCATGGGGGCGGTGACGCCCATGAGCAGATAGACGGTGCAGGGCCAGCCATCCACGCCGTAAAGGTCATAATGCATGGTATCCACCGGCTGAGCGGTGACCAGTCCCTCGCAGCTGTGCCCGTCGGCATCCTGATAGCTGATCCGGGCAATGCTGTTTTCCGTGCAGCTGGCCGGGGCAGGAAGGGTGCTGGGCGTTTTTTCAAGGATCGTGACGTTTCGGATATCCGGGAAGATGGCCGGGTTGATAGCCCCTGCGTCCCTGTATTTCCGGGCAAAACTGATGGTGTCCGGAATGGCATCAAGAACGCCGGCCAGGGTAAGGCTTTTCAGCACCGGAGCATCCGCAAACAGGCTGTAGGAACCGCCGAAAGATCCGGAGAGCTGCCGGTACATGTTCTTTGCGGCCTGACTTTTCAGGAAAGGCTCAAGCTTGAGGAACATGAACACACTGCGGTTGGGGCTTTCAGGATCCCAGGCACGGTAACAGAACGTCATAAATTCGCCGGAAACCTGGCAGTTCCATTTTGCCGGCAGTTCCATGGTGAAACGGCTGTCCTTGACCGGCACTGTTCCGGAAACAATGGGGGCAGCACTGGCGGTATTGAACTTTTTCCCGGAAGAGGCGGCGGTGCCGGCGCGTTTTCCGGATGCGCCCGTGTCCGGCTGATAATACCGGACGGCCAGATCCAGTGCCTCCAGGGTCATCTGACGCTCGGAATCGACGAAGCGCGCATGATATTCCACATCGCCGTCCTCCCGGATGTCCACCAGATGCAGCTGATTGATGGTGGCGCCGGAGGAGCCTTTGTAGACGTAGGCGGTGCCGCGCAGATGTTTTCCGCCGACGTCTACATCCGCCTGCTGAGTGACGGACACCAGATTGTCACCGTATTTTTCCTTCATATAGGCAGGATAGCTGGTCCCCAGATAGGTGTCCGGGTCACTGAGACGGCTGGTGCGGCGCCAGATGAGGACGTTGGGAACGTATCCCGGCTCATCCAGCCAGATCCGCAGCCCGTTTCCTTCCTGGAACGTGGTGGTTTTTCCGGCGGGCATCCGGGTGGTGTATCCCTGCTCCTCGCAGTGAACTTCCTCAGACGCCGTTTCGCCGGAGCTGCCGCTGTCCGGCTGGTAATAGCGGACGGCCGCGTCCAGTGCGGCAAGGGTCATGTCCCGCTCAGAGTTCAGGTAGCGGGCATCGTATTCCACCTGTCCGTCCTCCCGGACTTCCAGCAGATGCATCTGGTTGATGGTGGCGCCGGAGCTGCCCTTGTAAATATAGGTGGCCCCCAGCAGACGCTTGCCGCCCATGTCGACATATTCGGAGAGCGATGTGCCCACCAGACGGCTGCCATACGTCTTTTTCATGTGTTCCGTATACGTTTCCCGGATATAGGTCTGCGGATCCTCCACGTCATCCGTTCTGCGCCAGATGAGCACATTGGGCACGTACCCGGGTTCATCCAGCCAGATCCGCAGTCCGTTTCCGGGCTGAAAGGTGGTGGAAGCCTTAGCGGGAATCCGGATGGTATATCCCTGTTCCCCGCAATGGAAGTCTTTCAGATCCGTCTCTGCCGCGGCAAAGAGGGCAAAGAGAACGACAAGAATGAAGAGGCATACAGAGAGTCGGCGTTTCATGGCATTTCCTCCTCTTGAAATCAAAGTCAATGGATACTGTCTATTATGCGGATTTCAGGGGGAAGATCAAGACGGAAAGCGGGTTTCAGAGGGATTGGGGAGGGATAGTTTTGGATCAGGGGCGCGAAATGGGCATGTACAGGCACTGACCGGAGGATGGATGACCAGCCATCCTGAGCAGATCGGCCCCGACTTTTTCCATCCTGACTCAGGGGAGTTGGTATTTGCTCATTCCATGGCCGTCGGTTTGTATGCTCCACACATATTTTTGATTAGTATTTTCATTAACTCACTGTTTCCTTTGAAAAAGCTTATCTTTGTCGGTATTTTCCCTTTTTTAGGGTATGCCCTGGTTACAGGAATTTCGCATGCTTTCATCCCAATCTGTGTCGCACGAACAGAAAGATATGCCAGCAGTTCATATGTCATAAATACATCCCTTAATGGCTGAACACGTTCATCCTGGAGATAGCGTGCTGAATATCCCCGAAAAGCATTGGTTGTATCGGTAAAATGATGATGCGCAGTCAGTGAAATGATTGGTGCATGAATCAGCCTGACAGAAATATTCCGGATAAAGGGAGTATTTATCGCTTTTCCGCCGGGAATGAAACGTGAGCCTTGAACCAGGTCATATCCCTCCTCCAGTTTAGCAATAAAGGAGGGTATGTCCTCAATACTGTCTTTGTCATTCCCATCAATTGTAATGATCCCCTTATATCCTCTTTGAAGGGCCCACCAGATGCCCATCCGAAGCTGTGCGCCCTGTTTGCCAATG
>JAGAHV010000069.1:0-33715 GCA_017626895.1 Clostridia bacterium
AACACGCTGGATACCATTCTGTGGCAGGCGGAGGAGGAAAATAATCAGGAAGTCATTCATCTGACGCAGGCACTTTCGGACTTTTTCCGCATCTCCCTGTCCTCCGGAAAAGACTGGATTCCGGTCAAAGAGGAACTGAAACATCTGTCCGGCTACCTGGCCATTCAGAAAGTTCGGTACAGGGATGTGCTGAATTATGAGATTGATGTGGATAACGGACTGCTTGAACATACTATTCTGAAACTGGTCCTGCAGCCGCTGGTGGAAAATGCCATTTACCACGGCATCAAGGAACGCCGGGGCGGCGGAAAGATCATCGTGAGCGGCCATGAGGAAAGTGGGATGATGGTGTTCAGTGTAACGGATAACGGAACCGGAATGAGCCCTGAACGCCTTGAGGCACTTCGCACCAGTCTGGCGGAGGGAACGGATATTCCCCGTGCACAGGAATTCCCGGGACATAACGGGTCCGGTTTTGGCCTGCGCAACGTGGATCAGCGGATCCGCCTTTATTACGGACAGCCGGACGGGCTGCAGATTGAGAGCGGAAGGCAGGGGACGAACGTCACGTTCCGCGTTCCGTCAAAAGTAAAGAAGGAGATTCAGGATGGCATATAAAGTATTCCTGGTGGATGATGAGGTGGCAATCCGTGAGGGAATCCGGAATTCCAAGATCTGGCAGGATGAGCGCTTTACACTGGTGGGTGAGGCACCGGACGGGGAAATTGCACTCTCCATGATTGCGGATGAGCGGCCGGACATTCTGCTGACGGATGTCCGGATGCCGTTTATGGATGGCATGCAGCTGGCGACGGAGGTTTCCCGGCAGATGCCGTGGATTCAGATCATTATTATTTCCGGGTATGACGATTTCAATTACGCCCGTCAGGCCATGAGCCTCGGCGTTCAGGAATATCTGCTTAAGCCGATTTCCGCCCAGGACCTGCTGGATGCACTGGAGCGCACCGGTCAGCGGCTTGACAGGGAGCGTCAGCGAAATGAACGGCAGGAAAACATCCGGCGCCGTCTGGCCGGAACCAACCGGTTCATGCGCGAAAAGCTGATTTCCACCGTTCTTTCCGAAACGATGAATGAGGCGGAGGAAAGGGCCAATATGCAGCAGCTGAGGGAACTCGGGATTGAACTCAATGCTGCCCTGTACGTGGCGGAGGATATCACCTGGGAGGGAAACGGAGAGGACCTTTCGGTCGGACAGGATACCATTTATGCGCTTTCGGAGCGGACGGGCGGCAGGGTGTACGTCTGTGCGGGCCGGCATGGGACACTGGTCCTGATTCTGGGCGGAGATGAACTCAGCCTGGAGGAACAGGCGTACGCGTTTGCCCGGTCGGTCCTGACGGAACTGCAGCGGATCGGATACGAGAAGGCGCTGGTCAGTGTCGGCGATACGGTGACGCGCTTGGGGCTTGCGGCAGATTCAGCCCACACGGCCCGGCATATCCGGCATTTGTGCGTCTCCGGCGGCCGTTATACAGGCTTTGCGGCGGTCAGCAACAAGGAACTGGCGGAATGGGATATCGTTCCCTCCGATGCGGATGTTCGCCCGCTCTATGAAAGTCTGCAGTATGCCCAGGCCTCGGAGGCGGAAAGGATCCTCGGGGAATATGCGGCCACGCTCAGCGTGAAGGACTTTCACACGGAGATGGTGGATTCCTATCTGCGGATCGAGGTGCTCATGACCGCCTCCCGCATTCTCCGGGAAACCGGCGGGAAAATCACGGATCTGCCGGATGGACTGCGGTATGAACAGACCCTGACGGAATCAGACGGGCGGCTGCCCCTGGATGATGCCGTGGCGCTGCTGCGGTGCGTGCTTGAATACCGGGATGCCAATCGTCCGGGAAAGGGCGGCGGGATGCTGCCAAGAGCCCGTGCCTATCTGGCACAGCATTACAGTGATCCCAACCTGATGCTCCGGGATGTCAGTGAATACGTGGGGGTCAGTGACAGCCGTTTTTCGGCGGTATTCAGCCAGCAGATGGGAATCACGTTCACGGAATATCTGACCACGCTGCGGATGAACAAGGCAAAGGAACTGCTTTCGGCAACATCGCTTCGTTCCTCGGAAATCGCGCTGGCGGTCGGGTATAACGATCCGCATTATTTCAGCTATCTGTTCAGAAAACAGACCGGGATGACGCCGAGTGAATTTCGGCGGGGGCAGCGGGAGGAAAAAAGTTCGACTGAAACAGAAAAATAATCAACCGTTCAGAATCCGAAAGTGAAAAAAATCGCTGAGAAGGAAAGAAATATTAACTGAAATTCAAAATCAATCTTCTTGATAAATTGGTGAAACTGCATTATAATCTTGACCAGAAGCGAGAGGAACTCGCTAAAAATCAGATGGAGGTATTCACCTATGAAGAAACTGTTTGCACTGGCTCTGGCACTGGTTATGGTGCTGGGTGCGATGTCTGCTATGGCAGATGGTTACAAAGTTGCTTTCTCTCAGATCGGTCAGGAATCTGACTGGCGTACTGCCAACACGGACAGCATCAAGGCCGCAATTGAGGGCCATGAGGGCTGGGAACTGATTTATGATGATGCACAGCAGAAGCAGGAAAACCAGATCAAGGCACTGCGCAACTTCATCACCCAGGGCGTCGACGTGATCCTGTTCACCGGCGTGGTTTCCACCGGCTGGGAAGAGGTTCTCAAAGAGGTCAATGATGAAGAGATCCCGCTCCTCCTGATCGACCGTCTTCCGGACTGCATCGACCAGATCGACTACGTCGCTGCTTTCGGCGGAGACTTCGTTGAGGAAGGCCGCCGCCAGGTGGCATGGGCCGGCGAATATCTGAAGGCTCAGGGCCGCGGCGATGAGAAAGTGAACGTAGTTATCATGGAAGGCACCACTGGTGCATCCGCTCAGGTTGGCCGTACCGAAGGCAACCTGGCTGCCATCAAGGAATATCCGAACATGACCGTTGTCGGACAGCAGTCCGGTAACTTCACCCGTGCAGAAGGACAGGCCCTCATGGAGAGCTGGCTGAAGTCCATCGACAAGATCGACGTTCTGATTGCTCAGAATGATGACATGGCTCTGGGCGCCATCGATGCCATCAAGGCCGCTGGCAAGGTTCCGGGCAAGGACATCATCATTGTTGGCTGCGACTCCGTTAAGGCTGCCTTTGATGCCATCGTAGCAGGCGAAATGAACGCGACGATCGAGTGCACTCCGCTCTATGGACCGTTCGTTGTTGAGACCATCGAGAAGCTGATTGCCGGCGAGACCCTGTCCAAGACGGTTATCCATCCTGAAGAGGGTGTGTACGACATGGACGGCGGAATCGACCTGGGTACTGTCGTATCCGTGAAGGCTGCAGACGTGATCGATCAGCGTCAGTATTAATTGAATGAGACAGGCTGTTCGGTTCTGATTAGCCTGCAGACAGGGCGGACATATGTCCGCCCTGTATTCTAATAATGGGCCGGTTGCGTGCCGAATGCCGAATGGCGGGCAGAAGGATCGAAATGAAGGAGGAGGGATCTCTTTGCCAGACAATAATATTCTTGAAATGCGGCAGATCGAAATCCAGTTTCCGGGTGTAAAGGCACTGGATAAAGTGGATTTCAGTCTGCGAGCCGGCGAGATTCATTCCCTGCTGGGTGAAAACGGCGCCGGAAAATCCACGCTGATTAAATGCCTGACGGGCGTTCATCACAAGGATGGCGGAACGATTATCCTGAATGGCAGGGAGATTCAGCCGCAGAGTCCCCAGAATGCGATTGAGCTGGGGATTTCCACGGTGTACCAGGAGGTGAACCTCTGTCCCAATCTGACGGTTGCCGAAAACATCTTTGTCGGCCGTCAGCCCATGAAATTTGGTCAGATAGACTGGCGCACCATTAACAGCCGGGCGCGTGAGCTCATGCGGCGCTTCCATCTGGATATCGATGTATCACGTCCGCTGTCGTATTATTCTACGGCCGTTCAGCAGATGGTTTCCATTGCCCGCGCGGTGGATATCCAGGCGAAAATCCTGATACTGGATGAACCGACCTCCTCACTGGATGACAATGAGGTAAAGCTGCTTTTCCAGGTCATGCGCGACCTCAGGGCAGAGGGCATGGGCATCATCTTCATTACCCATTTCCTGGATCAGGTCTACGCGGTCAGCGACCGCCTGACGATTCTGAGAAACGGTCATCTGGTGGGCACATACAATATTGAGGATATCAGCAAGGTTGAACTGGTCACGCAGATGGTAGGCAAGGATATGGATACCATCTTCAATCTGAAACGGGTTGATGTGGACAAGGATGCACCGTATATGCTCACGGCCAGCCATATCGGCATTCCGGGCCAGGTGGAGGATATATCGATCAATCTCCGGAAAGGGGAACTGATGGGATTTGCCGGCCTGCTGGGCAGCGGACGGACGGAAACGGCGGAAATGCTGTTCGGTGCGACGAAGACGGCAAATGGTGAAATTGAGCTGAACGGAAAGAAGACGGAGATCCGCAAGCCATACGATGCGCTGATGCACGGCATGGCATTTTGTCCCGAGGACCGGAAAGTGGACGGAATCATTGGAGACCTGTCCATCCGCGAAAACATCGCCCTGGCGGTACAGGCCCGGCGGGGATTCATGCACCCGCTTTCCCGCAAGGAACAGAATGACCTGGCGGATAAATACATCAAGGCCCTTGGAATCGCCACTCCGGATGCGGAAAAGAAGATCGGCGAGCTGTCAGGCGGAAATCAGCAGAAAGTCATTCTGGCCCGCTGGATGGCAACAGATCCGAACGTCCTGATTCTGGATGAGCCGACACGGGGCATAGATATCGGTGCGAAGGCAGAAATTCAGCGTCTGATGCTGGAGATGTGTGAAAAAGGTGTTTCGGTCATCTTCATCAGTTCTGAACTGGATGAGATCATCCGCTGCTCCAACCGGATTGTGGTCATGCGTGACCGTGAAAAGGTGGCAGAGACGGATGGAGCCAACTGTACCCAGGAGAAAATTCTGGCGATCATCGCAGAGGGCGCACAGGGCGCGGGAGGTGCTAAATCATGAAACAACGTTTGAATCTTTCCGTACTGATGCGTTCGAAAGTCACCTGGGCGGTTGTGGCCGAGGTGCTCATTCTGATCGTCTGTCTGATTGTCCGACCGGATTTCTTCTCGATCAGCTATCAGCCCAGTACGGGCATGCTGTATGGAAACCTGATTGACATTGTGAACCGTTCCAGCGAAATTACCATCATCGCCATGGGCATGACGCTGGTCATCGCCCTGGGCGGCACGGACCTGTCCGTTGGTGCACTGGTCGCCGTTTCCGGCGCGATTGCACTGAAATTCCTGCGGTGGGATGTAACGGTTTATAATACCCCCGGCGATTACACGGTCTATCCATTTTTCCTGGTTCTGTTTGTGCCGCTGCTGGTCTGTATTGTGATGGGACTGTTCAACGGCTTCCTGATTGCCCGGTGGGATATGCAGCCGATTATCGCGACGCTGATTCTGATGGTCTGCGGCCGCGGAATTGCGCAGATTCTGACCAATGGCAAACAGTTTACCACCGGTTACTCTCCGTTCCGGGTGATCGGACAGGGAAGCTTCCTGTTCCTGCCCATGCCCATTATCATTACGGCAGTTGTGGTGATTCTGGTTTCCCTCTTTGTCCGGAAAACCGCTTTTGGTACCTTTGTGGAATCGGTTGGCATCAACCGGAAGGCCAGTCGCCTTTCCGGCATCAACGCCCAGATGATCATCTTTATCGTCTTTGCGTTGACCGGATTCCTCTCCGGCATATCCGGTCTCATCTATTCCAGCCGGATCATGTCCAACGACTCCAACAATGCCGGACTGAACTTTGAAATGGATGCCATTCTCGCGGTGGTTATCGGCGGTACCAGCATGACCGGCGGCAAATTCAGTCTGCTGGGTACGGTGCTCGGGAGCATCATTATCCGGACCATCGTGACGCTGGTGTACTATTTCGGCATTGCCTCCGAGGCAACCATGGCGTTCAAGGCAGTGATTATTGCGGTCGTTATCGTGCTGCAGTCTGAACCGGTGCGCAACTACTTCAGCAAGCGTGCCGCTGCAAGAGCAAAACTCGCGAACGGAGGTGTGAAATGATGAGTGACAATCGGAATTCATCCGGACGCAGTCTGCTCAGCAGCATACTGAATCCGAAATTCATCATGGTTTATGCCACGGTCGGCATCTTCCTTGTCATCTATCTGTTCGGTGTCGTTGCTTATGGCAGCAAAGGCTTTACAACGCTGAGGACATTTACCAATCTGTTTGTTGACAATGCTTACTATGGAATTTCCGCAGTCGGCATGACGATGGTCCTGATCACCGGCGGCATTGACCTGTCTGTTGGTGCCGTGGCTTCCCTGACCGGCATGTTTATTGCCTACGGGACGGCCGTGCTGGGGCTTAATCCCTGGGTCTGCATCGCCTTTTCCCTGGTGGTGGGCGTCGGCCTCGGACTGCTCATGGGCTGGGTCATCCACTATCTCAATGTTCCGCCGTTCATTACAACCCTGACCGGCATGTTCCTGGCCCGCGGTGTCTGTGCACTGATCAGCCGGGAATCCATTGAGATCAAGAATGAGACAATTGATGCACTGGCAAGCTGGAAACTCTATTTTATGTACCTCAAGGACGGGGAATGGACCCGCATTCGTCCGAGTGCCTTTGTCAATTTCAATGTTATCATGTTCCTGGTGGTGCTGGTGCTGGGCATTTATCTGCTCCAGAGGACCCGTTTTGGCCGGAACATTTACGCCATCGGCGGAAATGAACAGAGCGCCAAGCTGATGGGTCTTCCGGTTGGCAAAACGAAAGTGCTGGTATACGGATTTAACGGGCTTTGCTCCGTTCTGGCCGGAATTGCCTATGCACTGTATGTCAAGAGCGGATGGAACCTTTCCCTTCAGGGAGCGGAACTGGATGTCATCACCTGCGCGGTTATCGGCGGCACACTGCTGACCGGTGGTGAGGGATACATGATCGGCACACTTTTTGGCGTGCTGCTGAAATCCATGATTCCGGCCCTGATCACCTTCAACGGCAACCTGCTTTCCTGGTGGGGAAAGATTGCGACAGGCCTTCTGCTGCTGCTCTTTACCTGCATCCAGAAGATTGTCGTCTCCTCTACGGAACGCAGAAACAGCAAGTCGAAAAAGACGGCAAAAAATAAAGCGTGAACTCCTCCTTACCAACAAAGACCGGCTATTCCTTTCGAATAGCCGGTCTTTGTGTATAGTTGTCACGCTTTTTAGCCAAGATTGCTTTCGCTCATATTGATGACGGACATGGACTGAATCATTTTGTCGACGATGGCATTGATCTGTTCCTCTCCGTCCCGGGAAGGGAAAACGGCCTCAAAGATCAGCGTATCATTTCCGGATTTGACGGAGATGAGGGTCACGAGAAACGACACGGAATCTGCATCGGTATAGTTAAAACGGAGGGCATCGGTCTGGTGCCCGCTGATGGGCTCAAGATTCAGGGAGGAGACGGAGGTGGCACCTTCCCATTCACTTGCCACAAGGTCGGTCAGGGACATGTCGAAATTGGCGTTGCGGAGCAGGGTAATATGTGCGCCGCCACCCAGCTGATAGGTCTGAATGAAGTCGCCGTCTTCAAAACGAACATCTTCGATGATCTGCGCATCTTCCGGCATCGAAACGAAAAGCAGCGGACGGCTGAAATCCTCGGCCAGACCGGTCAGCAGGAATAAAAGGGAAAACACGGCAAGAATAAACGACCGTCTGAACAGCTGTTTGGACAGAAACATGATTGAATCACTCCTTTTTTTTGAGCCTCTCGCACTTTGCTACCTGGCAGAGGCTGTTAAATCTGACAACAGATGCATTGCATCCGGTGAACTTCTGACTGGGTTTAGTTCCTCATTCAGAATCGGATATTTGCCGACAGATAAAGAAATGCGGACAAATTTCTACTCTGAATGGTTGAATTATAGCACTTCCAGGGAGAAACGTCAAAAAACGGACTGTACGGACCGGAAAATGCGTGAACCGTTTTGACCGGCCTATATTCGCCCTGGAAACCCTGAAAATCACTACTTGAAAATCTGTAATGAAACTGATATACTACACGCGAATGGAGGTACTGGTATGGCCCGCGCAAAAGGAATAAAACCGATGGCTCAGAACAAGAAAGCGTTCCATGACTATTTTGTTGAGGAACGGCTGGAATGCGGAATGGAGCTGAAGGGTACTGAGGTTAAAAGCATGCGGCAGGGCCGGATGAACCTGAAAGAAAGCTATGCCGTCATAAAAAACGGTGAGGTCTTTGTTCAGGGAATGCACATCAGTCCCTATGAACAGGGGAATATCTTCAATACGGATCCGCTCCGGCCGAAACGTCTGCTTCTTCATAAAAGTCAGATCCGCCATCTGTTCCAGGAAGTTGGGAAGATGGGATATGCACTGGTTCCTCTCTCCGTCTATCTGAAGGATGGACGGTTCAAGATGGATCTGGGTCTTTGCAAAGGCAAGAAACTTCATGACAAACGTGAGGATATTGCTGAGCGGGATGTAAAACGTGAGATGCAGCGAGCGCTTCGGGATCGGAACAGGACATGAATGGGGATGTACTGGTTTCGACGGGATCGTAGGTGGTCAGGTAAGCGAGTCGTAGCCCCGTGCTACGTTAAAAACGGGAAATTAAAAATTAACTCACAATAGCAATTACGCTATCGCTGCCTAATTAGGCGCGCGTCGGCATGAGGATCCCGCTGCCTCATTCACCGGCGTCGATTTAGCGGGCAATGTTTCAATGTAAGCTTTGCCATTGAGACACACTTATGAAGCTACTGAAGCCCTGAGCCTGTCTGCAGGCGCCCGGCAGAGGGAATGTTAAAATACAGACTACACTCGAAGAAAGCCTGGTTGTCGCTTTTTCGGACAGGGGTTCAATTCCCCTCATCTCCACTTTTGAGAGGACTTCTTGTAAGAGTTCTCTCTATTTTTTTAAACAAACTTGTGTGCGTACTCCAGAGGAGAAACTGCGCGAAAAATAGTCTCTGATCATATCATTAAAATGTTGGAAAACGATGCAAAATATGCCTGAAGTTCCAAAACAGTGGATGGTTCAGGACTTCGATTCTTCTCATTTCCGCTTTTTAGAGGACTTGTAGTAAAAGTTCTCTCTTTTCAACACAACTATTCGGGTTTTTAGGTCGGTGAGAGAAATTGAAATCTGATTATAGCTATCGAGAATTATGAAGAACATTGATATACATACGTTTATCGATAATGGTAATTAGGTCGTTATAGGTCGTTATCTATGGGTCGTCATAGGTCGGTCAGTTAAATGTATGGGACGGGACTCTGTACCAAAGGAAATTCAGAATCTACGTCCACCGGGGGCCATGGTAAAGATGGCGAGAAAATGGGTATTACACATGTCAGCGCTCATTGACCAAGTTCAAAACAGTTTGGCAATTTTTGGATCTTCACCGACCTGAAAAACCAAATGGTTCTGTTTAAAACGAACTTGAGTGGCATAGCCGATCGATCCACAGCCATTTCATGGGCGGCAAGCCCCGATCGCAGGCAGATGGATGAAAAGGCGGGAAGAGAAGATGAATTTCTTAAACAGCGGAGAGGGATATACACTCTTTAAAGAAGCTGCACGGACGGCTGCCTATGTGGATAAGACCTTAATGATTGATTCACTGTACCGATATGTGATGTCCGGCAGCAAATATATCTGTGTCACAAGGCCAAGACGATTTGGCAAATCGGTGGCGGCAAATATGATTGCTGCCTTTTTTGATAAGAGCACACGTGAGCAAAGCAGTCAACTGTTTGAAAAATGCAGACTTGGCAGACTAAGGGGGGAACAGGAGAAAATCTGGTCTGCAGATCCATCAGGCCTGGAAGCGGGAAAACTTTGCTGGCCTTCTCAGGGAAGACTGAATGTCATCCGCATGAATATGATTAGAATGCTGAACAATAAAGTCAGAACATATGCGGATTATCTTTCAAAAATAGAAGCATTAATGAAAGATGATCTCCGGCAGGCATATCCCGATCTTGTCATGGAAAGCCAGTATGCTATTCCGGATTTACTGAACAAAACAGGTGATTCATTTGTCTTTGTGATCGATGAGTGGGATGCGGTTTTTGAAGAGTCCTTTATGACGCAGGCAGACAAGCAAAACTATCTGAAATTTCTTCGTTCTCTGTTTAAAGATACTGGATATGTTTGTTTTGCTTATATGACGGGTATTCTGCCGATTGCCCAATATACAAGCGGATCTCCTCTGAATATGTTCCGTGAATTTTCGGCATTTCAGGATAATCAGTTTTATCCTTACTTTGGGCTGTCCGAAGAGGAAATTCAGAAACTGATGCAGATGAAGGGGATTCCTCGGCCTTCTGTGGAAGAACTGACATTTTGGTATGATGGATACTCGCGGCCACATGATGGGAAAACTATGTTTAATCCGGAGTCTGTTTCCTGTGCCCTGATGGATGGACGATGTGAGAGCTACTGGACGGGAACGGGACCGATGAATGAAGTCCGAGACAGTATCCGCCATAACGTAATGGATCTGAGAGAAGATGTCGTACGGATGGCTGGAGGGGAGACACTGCCCATCAGGCTGTCGGGCTTCAGTACTGAAAAGGAGAAAATTTCTACGAAAGATGAAATTCTCTCTTCAATGGTGGTATATGGTTTTCTCAGCTATTTTGAGGAACAAATGCGAATTCCCAATCATGAACTGATGCTGAAATTTCAGGAGGCTTTATCATCACAGAAACTGGGACTCAGGCAAACCCTTGAAGAATCCGGACGATTGCTGCGGACGACGCTTGAACAGCGGGACAGAGAAGTGGCGGCTTTATTCGAAGATCTGCATACAGAAAAAATCCCCTTCTATTCGTATAGTGATGAAAATGCTCTTGCATGTGTGGTGACCATCGGATACCTGGCAGCACTGGATGATTATCGTATCAACCGGGAGGATAAAGCAGGAAAGGGATATGCAGATTTCACATTTGAACCCAGAAACAGAAAAGCTGTCCCGATCATTCTGGAACTGAAGGTCAACCGTTCTGTAAATCATGCTCTCAGGTGCATCAAGGAAAAAGAGTATATTCGGCGCTTTCGGGATTATCCCAATGTGCTGCTTGTCGGGATCAATTACAGTGAGAAGACAAAGAAACATACCTGTCGGACTGAACGGATAAAGCCTGAAGATTTTCTGAAAACGGCTCAGTAATCATGAAATGTGGTCATACACAGTTTTGGAGGTTTCTGAATTTTTGACGAAAAAATCAAGGGAACCCGTAAATACTGAAATCTTAGCCTGTAAGGGGATGAAATCGCTGCGGAATTGTTAACCCAATAAACAGAGCCGCCCGGAAGTGGACGGCAAGTGCTGTTGGACAGGTTAGGTATGTTGCTTCTTCGGTGCACCTTAGAGAATCTGGCTGCAGTTCAAGCCGCGCTTATCGACAGTGTCAAGCAGGCATGGATACGTTCTTTCGATCGGCTTTTGTATCGGTTTCCTTGCGATATTCCAGCGGATCGGCATCCACCAGAACCACAGTGGACAGTTAGGCAGTTAGGCAGTGGGCAGATCCAGTTCATCCAGACAGGATCCATGCAGGTCAAGCAGGTCGTCAAAGGAAATGGCTTCGCCTGCAGGCAGGCGGGACGAGCTGGAAACCAGACACAGTTTTCGTTCAACCGGATCGATCCTTCTGATTTCATCTGTGACCGTGCGATAATGACCGCCCTCTTTCCATTCATCCGGGACAAAAAAGGTGACGGTGACACAGGGATGTGTGCCATTGGCCAGAAATTCCGCCAGACGGAGAAGTTTCCGGTTCAGCAGTTCCTTCTGCGCCTCTCCGAGCTCAATCTGTTCATCCGTGAGCCGCGCTTCCTCGGTGACCATGTCCTCGTAGCCGCTGAGCGCCTTATAGGCGGAAAACTGGGCGGCGCGGTCAGCAAGACTCATCTGCGGATGCACCGCGGACTGATGGTGCGGCAGGCGGATAATGTCTTTGTAAACGATTCTGGGATCCGGTTCATTCATCAGAATGCTCTCCTTGTTTGTTTGTCCGGCCCGGGCGTTTGGGTTTCCGGTCCGTCAGGGAGGAAGTTTCACCGGAACGGTGACCGCCGATCTGTGCATTTCGCTCAATGGTTGTTCCGCCTTCCAGAAAGTTCATTCCTTTGAGGACAGCGTTTTTCCCGTATCGGTCCTGGAGGACGAGGGTTGCCTTCTGAAGGCGGCGTTCCTTTTCCTCTTCGGCTTTTTGCCGGGCAGCCTCCCGTTCAAGGGATTCATAGTCGGTAAATAGGTCCAGCTGCACCGGTGCCTCCGCCGGAATCGCATTTTCGGGGAGGATATTCAGGGCAGCGATGACGACGTGGCGAATCAGCAGATCCGGATCGATGATCCGGTCATACAGGTCCATCATGGTGCGGGTAATGGCACGCGTGGAACTGGTGTAATGATCCAGATTTCCGGTTCCGTGGGCATGTCCGGGATGCGGGCGGCCGTACCGGTCCGGCGTAACTTTGCCCTTAAAGGGTCTGCCGGTTTTTGTGACGATGTAACCGGAATTTCCCCTTCCGGCGGGGGCGATACTTTCGCGGTCGTAACTAATCGTCAGGGTGACTTGTTTTGTCATCACCTGTTTGCGGACCAGATCCAGGACGAGCAGTTCGGTCATTTCACGGACGATCAGGCGGCCTTTTTCGCTGTCATAGGGTTCGGCAAGAACCTGGCCTGCGGAGATGGAATTGTTCTCCGGCCGGTAGGCCTTGATGTGTTCCATTCCGACAGGTTCCCAGCCCCAGGCATGATCGATCAGCAGTTCGGCATTGATGCCGAAGGTTTTGTAGAGACGTTCCTCATCTGTCAGGCTGAGGCGGGCGATATCCCCCATGGTGTAGCAGCGAAGAGATTCAAGGCGCCTGGCAAGACCGCGTCCGACACGCCAGAAGTCAGTGAGGGGACGGTGACACCACAGGAGTTCCCGGTACGTTTGCTCATTCAGTTCGGCAATCCGAACTCCCTGTGCATCTGCCGGCACATGCTTGGCCACGATATCCATGGCGACCTTGGCCAGATACAGATTCGTTCCGATTCCGGCGGTGGCCGTTATTCCGGTGGCTGCGAGAATTTCCCGGATCAGGCGCATGGCCAGCTCATGGGCGGTGATGCCGTAGGTTTTCAGGTACGAGGTTACATCCATGAACACTTCGTCAATAGAGTAGACATGAATGTCCTCCGGGCTGATGCTTTTGCGGTAAATAGAGAAGATCTTTGTACTGATTTCCTCATAGAGTTTCATTCGGGGCGGGGCAATGATATAGGAAAGCTCAAGGAAGGGATTCTGGTTAAGAGATGGGGCATTGCTGGATGAACCGGAAAAGCGGAACTGTCCATGATCATCTTTTTCAAGGAGTCCGGCTCTGGCGGCTGTCCGAAGACGTTCCTGATTCACCGTTCTGACCCGCTGGACCACCTCGAACAGTCTTGCCCGTCCCGGAATGCCCAGCGCTTTCAGGGAGGGTGAAACAGCCAGACAGATGGTTTTCTCTGTCCGTTCCGGGTCAGCGACGACCAGATTGGTGGTCAGAGGGTCCAGATGACGGGCAATACATTCGACACTGGCATAGAAGGACTTGAGGTCAATGGCGAGGTATGTCCGATCCGGAACAGGCGTATTTGCGGATTCTTTCATTCGTTTCTCCTCCCTTCTGGGTCTCAGTGCTGGTCATTCGCCCGGGCTGCATTAGCAGTGACCGTGAGCGGACAAACTGTCGCTGCGCGACAGGGCCAGTCCCTTAGCCGCAGCCTGGTCTTCCGGCACCGGGGCTTTTCCGGTGCACATATGGGACGTCGAGCCCGCCCCTCAGACCGTATTTTTGCCCGATCAGTATACCATGTCTTCGTGGGAAGGAAAAGGAAGTTTCAGCGACATTTGGCAGCCGTTCAGGGCTCAATGCTGGCCTTGCCGGAGCGGTTTGTCTGAGGCCTGAATTTGCCAATCTGTTGCTGCGCGACAGAGCTACTGTCCGGCCGGGATGGAGGGACTGCTCAGCTTTAGAAGGGGGTACAGGAATGCGAAGAAAAGGAATTGTCCTGATAGTGGGACTGCTGTTATGCATGCTCGCCTGCGCAGCGCAGAGCGAGGAGTACTGGATGCCCAAACGAAGCCGGGAGGCATTTCGGATTCTGGTAGATCACCTGCTTCAGGCCTGGGAGCAGCCGGAACCGGATGACGGGGAACAGATCCGGCGGGATCTGGAGGTGCTCCGGGGAATCCGGGAATCAGATTATGCCATTGCCCTTTCCGTTGCCGCGCACTGGGAAAAGGTCTATCTTCGTCCGTATGATCTGATTCTCGCCGGGAAAGAAGGCGCAGTGGAGCAGCTTTGGCAGGCAGGGGTAAGAAACAGTCGCAGGCATGCTTTTGTCGTCCTCGGATACGCCCTGCGGGCCGGGGAGATGACGGATGAACTGAAGGGGCGATGCCGCGCAGCGGCCGCGGTGGCACAGGCCTTCCCGGAGACGATCCTTGTCTGCTCGGGCGGTGCAACCGGCGGGAACAACCCGAAAAAGCATACCGAGGCAGGGATGATGCGGGAGTATCTGATCACTCAGTTCGGTATTGCCCCGGAACGGATTTATATTGATGAACAGGCCATGACGACAGCGGAAAACGCCGTGTATACCTTTCGCATTCTGAAAGAACAGCAGGTAGAGTCCCTGACGCTGGTGACCTCAGATTATCATCAGCGCTGGGGCCAGGTGGTGTATAACCTTATGTCCGCGATTTATGGACAGGAATACGGCTACTGCCCGGAAATTGTCGGGAACTTCTGCTATGAAACCACCGGAAAGCGGGGACAGGAAGAGGCCAGGTCAGCTGCCGCACAGGTGAAATCAATGCTGGGACTGAACAGAAAGTGAAGCAGTCACGGAGAACGAATGTTTCAACCCGTTACGTTTTGATGAAAAGAAAAGACGAATACGTATAATGTAAAGTGGCTTTCAGAAGAAATATTCCGAAAGAAAAAGATAAATCACATGAAAAGAATTAATCCCATGTTAGTCTTGTAGACTGCATGACACCGTTATATAATGACCACACAACAGGTGGTGTACACTTATGAAAAATGGCCTGTCAGCTGCCTCATTGAAGAGAACATAAAAAACGATGCTGAGACTATCCTTCAGCGACTTGGTGTCCCAGTCTCAGCAGCCATCGGTTCCCTCTACTGTCAGATAATTGCCCGGAATGGTTTTCCATTCCCCCTGGTCCTTCCCCGACAGGATAATCCTGAACCTGATCTGTCTGATCCGGAGCTTAATGCCAGACTGGAGCGTGGTTATCAGCAGGCCATGCGCCATGAGGGACGTTCGCTGGATGATGTATTTGATGCTCTCGAAAGAAAATATGCACGATGAACGAAAGACGAGATCATCATTACTCCAGAGGCTGAGAATGACCTTGAACAGATCTTTGCGTATGTTGCATCGAGCTCAAGGTTTCGGATGAGGTGAACAGCTTCAGGAACAGCCTGAATGATATGCAGGTCAGCGGCGTATACCAGATGATCGGCCTCCTGCAGGTATGGGGAACCTGCGCAGAGGGCAGGTAAGCCGGAAAAGGCCTGCGGGATGAGAAAATCCGGCTTATGGGCCGGACAGAGGGAATCCAACACCAACGAGGGGGAAATGAAATGACGGAAGGTCGGCGAATCATAGCGGTATGTGCGGCGTGGGTAGATGAGGAAAACCTGAATCTGTTTCTGTCGCATCTCATTCCGCATGCCAGAGAAAACGGTTTTCTCCCGCTATGTATCACCTTTGACCGCAATACAGTTCTGGCACGCGGAGAGGATGGACTGCGGGAATGCCGGATGCTTTTTGAACTGGAGAACCTATCAGGCATTATCCTGTTCGGTGAGATGATTCACGCGGAGGAAATCAACCGTTATCTGATCAACATGGGAATTGAAAAACGGATTCCCGTTTTCATGATGGAACGGACCTATGAGGGCTGCATCAACATCCGGTATGAGTTCCGAAGCGGTTTTGAACAGTTGGTCCGGCATGTGGTCGATGAGCACGGCTGCCGGGATGTGGTGATGGTAGCCGGATTCAAGGGAAATCCGTATTCTGAGGAACGGATTGAGGTCTGCCGCGCTGTTCTTGAGGAGGCTGGCTCCGCACTGCCGGAGGAGAAAATCATTTACGGGGATTTCTGGGATTCGGCTACCCGGCGCGCACTCAAAAAGTACTTTGCAGGCGGCGGAAAAATGCCGGAGGCCTTTGTCTGCGCGAATGATGCCATGGCCCTCTGTGTCTGTAATTTTCTCGGGACGATGGGCATCAGTGTACCGGATACGGTTCGGGTAACCGGATTTGACGGCATTCTGATGGGTGAGCGGCATCTTCCCGGAATTACGACCGGTGTTCCAGATTTTGACTCTGTGCTTGAGCGCCTCATGGACTGCGTGAAGCACTGGAATCCGGAAAATTCCGGCCGGATCGAGATGTGGCCTCTTTCCTATGAAATGAAGGTCCGGCAGTCCTGCGGATGCCATGAGGTAGAGGACAGTCATGCCATTGAACGGATTCTGAGCGACATCCAGAATGAGAACCAGGACTTCAGCAGGAATATCAAAAACATGGGCGCATTTGTCCGCTCAACGCTGAATATCAATTCGGTGGATGATCTGATTCACCTGATGCCAGAAGCGATCGGGCCCTGGCCGGATTCCTATTACTGCATCTGTGTACTGGATGAATCAGACCGGATGATGGCCCGGACGATTTTGCATGGGGAAAATGGTCAGTATACCTCCGGTGAGCGCTTTGCCTGGCGCGGCAAACCGATACCGGATTTTGACCGGGTGATCCGCAACGAGGAGATTGTCATCGTGATGGCACATCTGCTTCAGACCATGGATGAGACCATGGGGTATATCATCTACGGCTCAAGAAAGTGGAATCTGCGTGAGGAACAGCGTTTTGAGGAACATACGATCTTCATGTCCTCTGTGTTGCGGGCGGTACTGAGCAACGGGCGTCTCCGCCAGGCTAATGCGGCGGTTCAGTTTATGGCGGACCATGATTTTCTCACGGGCTTGTATAACCGGCGCGGCTTCCTGCAGGAACTGAACAAAAGACTTGAAAATCCGGCAGTCAGGGAAAAGAACCTGGTCCTTTTCTCGGTGGACCTGGATGGACTGAAGCGGATCAATGATGCCTATGGACATGCCGAGGGCGACGCAGCCATTCAGAGCATCGGCAAGGCGCTGGAACAGGAAGCAGCGCGCATGGACAACGGTCTGTGTGCCCGGTACGGCGGAGATGAGTTCGCCATGGCCGGATTTTTTACCGGGCTGTCCGAGAATGTGGAAGCGGTTCGGGAGCGGATTGAAAACTATGCCAGGCAATACGCCGGTGAAAAACCATACAGGATTTCAGCCAGCATAGGCGGGTGCATCAGCCGGAAAGCGGAATTCCATCCGCCGCTTGAACAGATGCTGGAGGAGGCAGACCGGGCACTTTACCGGGACAAGACGGAGCGCCGGACCGCCCGGGAATAAGGACTTGCATAAAACAGGCCGTTCATCATCAGATGAACGGCCTGTCATTGCAGACGGGGATTATCCGGCGATGCATTCTTTGAGAATGTCAGCCGCCTCTTTGAGGATGTCCATGGGAATATTCAGTGCGGGAAGGAGACGGACCCGGTCTTTGGCGGTCAGGCAGAGGACACCCTTTGAGAGGGCCTCCCGGACAACGTCACCGGCGTTCCGGCGGCACTTGATGCCGATCATGAGTCCCATTCCGCTGACACTTTCGACGCCAGGGGCATCCATGAAGGAGTCCATCAGGTACTGCCCTTTTTCCCGGACAGAGGCCAGAAGGGAATCGTCGATTCGCGAGAGAACGGAGAGGGCGGCGGCACAGGAAACCGGATTTCCGCCGAATGTGGATCCGTGATCCCCGAAACCCAGCGTCCCGGACACCTTTTCTGACAGAAGGGTAGCGCCCAGCGGCAGGCCGCCGGCCAGACCTTTCGCGGTGGAGACCACGTCCGGATGGATGCCGTAGTTCATATAGGCATACAGGGCGCCGGTCCGGCCGTTGCCGGTCTGTACCTCGTCAACCATCAGCAGAATGTCGTGGGCGGCGGCGTAATCCGCAATCCGGCGAACAGTGTCCTGAGGCAGGGGAATGACGCCGCCCTCCCCCTGAATGCATTCGATGAGAATGGCAGCGATCCTGTCGGGGTCTGGAAGCTCGGTAAAGTCCGGATCCACGGAAAGGAAGCCGGGGGTCAGCGGGGTAAAGAGCTCATGATAGTGATCCTGACCGGTGGCAGCCAGGGTGGTCAGGGTTCTCCCGTGAAAGCTGTTTTTCAGCGTGACAATGGTGGAGCACTCCGGGCCTTTGTGTTCTGCCTGATACTTTCTGGCGACCTTGATGGCACATTCATTGGCCTCCGCGCCGGAGTTGGAGAAAAAGACCTTGCTCATGCCGGTCCGGGTGCACAGCATCTCGGCCAGATCCACGCAGGGCCCGGTATAGTAGAGATTGGACATGTGCTGAACGAGACCGATCTGTCTGGCCACGGCCTGCTGCCAGAGCGGGTCTGCGATGCCGAAAGCCGTGACGCCGATGCCGGATCCCAGATCAATGTACCGTTTTCCGGCGGTATCATATACGACGCTGCCGCTTCCGCTTGCGATTTCCACCGGAAACCGGTTGTAGGTTCCGGCAACATACTTTTTGTCTCTCTCCGTGATGCTCATTGTGCACCTCCCATAACCATTGTACCGGCACCTTCATTGGTCAGCAGTTCCATGAGAATGGAGTGGGGAATCCGGCCGTCCATGATAACCACGTTCCGGACGCCGGCGCGAATGGCCTCCTGGCAGCATTCCACCTTGGGAATCATGCCGCCGGTGATGATGCCTTCCTGCTTGAGCGTTTCAATTTCCTGCGGCGTGACGCGGGGAATCAGGGAATCCGGGTCCTCCCGGTCCCGCAGGATGCCCGCGATATCGGTCATGAGAATCATGCGTTCTGCCCGGAGCGCGCCGGCGATGTGCGCCGCGGCGGTGTCTCCGTTGATGTTGTAGATGTTCCCGCTTTCATCGCAGCCCAGGGTGGAGATGACGGGAATGTAACCGCGTTCAAGCAGATCAATGACCGGCCGGATGTTGATTTTCGTCACTTTTCCCACATAGCCGAGGCGGGGATCCTTGGGCTCCGCTTCGATCAGTCGCCCATCCATGCCGCTCAGCCCGATAGCCTGTCCGCCGTACCGCTCAAGGAGAGAGACCAGCGTCTTGTTGACCTTGCCGGCCAGAATCATCTGGACGATGTCAATCGTCTCCTGGTCAGTCACCCGGAGACCGTCGATGAATTCCGGCTTTTTGCCAAGCCGGTTCATCATCTCGCTGATCTCCGGTCCGCCGCCGTGAACTAGCACCACGTGGACGCCGATCAGGTGGAGCAGCACGATATCTTCCATCACCTGCTGCTTGAGTTCACTGTTGACCATGGCGTTTCCGCCATATTTGACCACAACGGTTTTTCCGTTGTACTGACGGATGTACGGGAGCGCCTGGGTGAGGATCTCTGCCCGTTCCGCGTTTGAAAAAAGCTTTGTCATGGTGGTTCCTCAGGTCCTGTAATCGCCGTTGATACGGACGTAGTCATAGGTGAGATCGCAGCCCCAGGCACAGCTTTCGGCCGTACCGTCATTCAGGTCTACGAGAATTTCGATGTCGTGCTCAAGCAGAACAGCCTTGGCCTTTTCCTCTGAAAAGTCCACGCCGCTGCCGCCCTGACAGACCAGAATTTCCCCTGCCGGACTTTTGAAACGGACGTCAATGCGGTTAATGTCCACATCGGCTCCGCTGTACCCGATGGCGCAGAGGACGCGGCCCCAGTTGGCATCTGCGCCAAACATGGCGGCCTTGAGCAGGGAGGAGGTAATCACGGATTTGGCCACGGTCCTGGCGGTGGCCAGATCCCGTGCGTGGCTGACTTTGCATTCAAGCAGCTTGGTCGCTCCCTCGCCGTCTCCGGCAATCATCCGGCACAGGGCGACGGTGACCGTTCCCAGCGCTTCCATAAAGGTTTTGAAATCCGCATCCTCGGTGACGATTTCCGGATTGCCGGCCAGACCGTTGGCCATGAGGACCAGCATGTCGTTGGTCGAGGTATCGCCATCCACGCTGACCATGTTGAACGTGCCGGCAATGTCCTCCCGGATGGCTTTTTGCAGCAGTTCCGGGGAAATGGCCACATCACTGGTCAGGAACACCAGCATGGTGGCCATGTTCGGATGAATCATGCCGCTGCCCTTGGCAATGCCGCCGATATGGCAGGTTTTCCCGTCGAGTTCAAAGGAGACGGCGACCTCTTTTTTGACGGTGTCCGTGGTCATGATGCCCTCGGCAGCGGCATCACAGCCCTCTGCGGACAGGCCGGCGACCAGGGGAGCGATGCCGGCGGCAATGGGCTCTAGATTGAGCGGCTGGCCGATGACCCCGGTGGAGGCGATGACCACATCCTCGGCGGCAACCGGCAGGGCATTGGCCAGCATCTCGCACATCTTCTCGGCAACCTCAACGCCGTTGGCATTGCAGGTATTGGCATTGCCGCTGTTGCACAGAATGGCCTGGGCGTGCCCGTTGGCCAGATGGGAACGGGTGACCAGGAGCGGTGCGCCTTTGACGAGGTTGGTGGTATAGACGGCGGCCGCGTTGGCCTTTACCTCACTGACAATCAGTGCGAGGTCTTTTTTGCTCTGGCTCCTCCGGATTCCGCAGTGGACGCCGGAAGCGGTGTAACCTTTTGAGGCGCAAACGCCGCCTTCAATAAACTTAATCATGGTATCTCCTTCTACCGGTTTACCCGGTATTCCTGTCAGGCAGTTGTCCGAATCGGAAAATGTGCCGGTTCGGATGGGGGAAAACTCAGAGAATCAGGCCGGTAGTTTCCGGGACACCCATGAGAATGTTCATATTCTGCAGGGCGGCGCCGGAGGCCCCTTTTCCGAGATTGTCAAAGCGTGCCGTGAGCACAATGCGCTCATTTCCGCCTGTGACGGTGATCTGCAGATCGTCCCGTCCGGAGAAGGCGGCGGCAGAGAGGAAGCCGGATTCATCCGCATTGGCATCGGCGTGAATAATAGGGCCTGGATAGAACGACCGGTACAGGTCCAGCAGGTCGGTGGCCGGCCCTTTCAGCTGGGAGGCGTGCAGACCGATGATGACCTCCATTCCGGAATAGAAATCGCCGACGACCGGGAAAAACAGCGGCGCCTGTTTGAGGCCGCAGACACGGACGATTTCCGGCAGATGCTTGTGGTTCTGGGAAATCCCGTACATTCTGGGCGCATCCAGCAGCGGCGAACGCGTTTCCGAGTCGTATTCCGCGATCATCTTTTTTCCGCCGCCGGAATATCCGGTCAGGGAAAAGCAGCTGAGGGGCGTATCCGGCTCCAGCATCCCGCTGTGAATCAGCGGATACAGCAGGGCGATCACGCCGCTGGCGTGGCACCCCGGATTGGCCACGCACCGGCTGCCGGCGATCTTGTCCCGTTGCCCGGTCAGCTCCGGGAAACCATATGTCCAGCCCTCTGCCGTGCGGTGGGCGGTGGAGGTATCAATGATGGCCGTTGCCGGATTGTCAATCAGGGCGACGGATTCGATGGCCGCGGCATCCGGAAGACAGAGAAAGACGATGTCCGCGCGGTTCATAATCTCTTCGCGGGCTTCCGGGTCCTTTCGTTTGTCCTCAGGGAGTGTCAGAAGTTCGATATCGCGACGTTCATGGAGGCGGGCGGCCAGCCGAAGACCGGTGGTGCCCGCACTGCCGTCGATAAATACTCGGGTCATGGGTTTTCCTTTCCTTCAGATGTCTTTCGCCTTATTATACGAAAAAAGTTCGTCTTGTCAACGCCTAAATTGCAATTTTATACAGAATCCTGCATAAAATTGCATTCTGGGCCTTTCAGGGGACAGTGCCGGACACGTTATCCGGACAGAAACGGCCGCTGCGGCCGGCAATGTCCGGAAAAAGGAGGCAAAAGCCGGCGGAACATAAAAAAGCAGCAGCCGAAGCTGCTGCAAAAGGTTATGCGAAACGTTTACTCAATCAGGATCTGCTTCTTCTGAGGAAGCTCCGGCTCTTTCTTGGGAACGATCAGGCTGAGAACACCGTTTTCGTATTTGGCCTTAATGTCCTCCTCCGTCAGGTTGTTGCCCACATAGAAGCTGCGCTGCATGGAACCGGCATAGCGCTCCTGGCGCAGAACCTTTCCATTGTTCTCCTGATCCTTTGAAAGCGTCTTCTCGGCGGAGATGGTCAGATAACCGCTGGTCAGATCCAGATGAATGTCCTCTTTCTTAAATCCCGGCAGATCAATATCGACCTGGTATCCGTCATCGGTTTCCTTGACATCCGTCTTCATCATTCTTCCTGCATTCTTGCCGTACAGCGCATGTTCAGGACGGCTGAACGTACGGGCGAAATCACGGTCAAAATCATCAAACATGTCCATCAGATTCTCACCAAACAGTGAAGGAAGATACGTACTCATCATGCAAACCTCCAATCAAACGGCCCTTCGGCCAAAACTCGCGGTCATTTGCCGGCTCTCGGACAAGTCCGGCGCACGGTTCAAACGTTCGCGACTGATAACAATTTGTCGCGTCATCCGGTCGGTCCGGTCTGTTTCCTTTCCTTCCCTGATGACGAGCGTAGTATACCTCTATGGTCAAAGAAAGTCAAAATCAAAAATAGTCATTTCTTCCGGATTCCCACCGATTCCGAAAGCTTCGCGAACTTTTTCCTGCCTTTTTTGTCTATTTTCATTTCTTTTTCACTTTTTCCCTTTCTTTTCAGACAGGCCAGAACAGACAGGCTGAGGAGGAGATCATATGGTTGTACAGATTCAGGATGACTTTGACCTTGACCGGATCGCCGGCAGCGGGCAGTGCTTCAGATGGGAAAAACAGGACAGGGGTTACCGGATTGTGCACCGGGAACACTGTCTTTGGATCCGGCCGGACAATGACCGGTTCTGGGCTGACTGCACGGAGGAGGAATACGAACATGTCTGGCATCCGTATTTTGACCTTGACACCTCCTATGCCGGAATCCGCGGGAAAGTGGATCCGGCGACGGACCCATACCTGGCCAAAGCCGCCCATGAACAGCAGGGAATCCGGATTCTGCGGCAGGATCCGTGGGAAATGGTGATCAGCTTTATCATCTCCCAGAACCGGAATATCCCCATGATCCGGCGCTCAATTGAGGCGCTGTGTGCCTGTGCCGGGGAACAGCGGGAGGGCCGGTCCGGAATTTTCCGGACGTTTCCGGGACCGGAGGCGGTGGCCCGGCTGGACCGTGACATCCTGATGGGTCCCTGCGCACTGGGGTACCGCTGGAAATACGTGCAGGAGGTGAGCCGGCTCACGGCAGAGGGGCATTTTTCGCTGGAGCAGCTCTCGGCGCTGGGGGATGATGAGGCAATGGAAGTGCTCAGGGACCTCCCGGGGATCGGGCCAAAAGTGGCCAGCTGCATCCTGCTGTTCGGCTTCCACCGCCTTAATTTCTTTCCGGTGGATGTCTGGATCCGGCGGGTTCTTGAGGAACAGTATCCGCAGGGATATGACCGGGAGAGGTATGCGCCGTATAACGGGGTCTGTCAGCAGTATCTATTTGCCTACTCCCGGTCTCAGGCGGGCAAAAAGCCGGAAAAGAACTGAGACAATGGGAGCGCCGGGGGAACCGCGAGCCAGGCGGGAAAACCGGTATGGAATCAGTTCGCCGGAAGGGAATGTTTTCATTTTCGGTGGCGGCTGTCCGGCTTTTGTGGTAAACTGAAAACAGAAAAAATGCTGGGGAGATGAGAAAAATGAATGAAGCTGACAGAATTCACAGAGAACTGGACTGGAAGGGCCTGTTTAAGTCGGAAGTGCTTGAAAAAGGCCGGCAGATTGCGGCGAAACTGAAAATTGAAAAGAAGGACACCAATTGGTATGGAACGACCAGCTATTCGATCGAATATCCGCGGACGCGCGTCATTGTGTCCATGCATTCAGTGCCGACAGAACTGGGGGAGACGTGGAACAATGCCTATTTTGAATGCACCGAATGCACCACAAGGCGGGGCTATGGAAGATCGACTGCGCGCTGTGAACATATGGCAGCTGTTTTTTTCTGGATTGAAAAAACATCCGGACCATGGACCGTATGGGAATCGGATTACGATTACAAGCTTCGGAAAAAGACAGAGGAACTCAAGGCACTGAAGCAGAAGAGGGACAAAGAGAAAAAGGCTGCCGGAACGAACCCGGTGCCGGCGCTGAATGCATTCAGGGGCAGAGCGGTGGCCGGGGCGGTCTATTTTGACATGGAAGCGCTGCTTGGATCATATAAGACCACACCGGCAGCCATCCTGTATATGGACGAAGCGAAAAAGACGGTCAGCAGTTCTTCCTCTACCTATGAAATCGAGACCACCCGGGAAGGGGAAAAATCCCTGAGTTTTTCCCAGCGCTTCAATGCACCCCTTGAGGATGTGATTGTATGGGGCAGCATCATTGACGGAAAACTGAACATTCAGCATAATGCCGTCAAGCTGGATGCAAGATCTTCCTATGTCAGCGCGTATGGCCGGGATAATCAGCGGAAAAGCATTGATGAGCCCCTAGATGAATATGATCTGGAAACGATCCGGAGGGTCTGGAACAGGGTAGACAAGGAAGGAACCAAAAAGATTACGGATGACGGGGCAGAGAAATTCTTCCGCAGCATTCGCAAAATGCGCGAGGAAAGCGCCATCAAGGAAACCCGGACGGTGGAAAAGGTTTCCAAAAAGGCCGTCATCGACATTCTGCCCCGGATTGTCCTTGAAAACGGTGTGCCGATCCTCTCGTTTAAAATCGGGGTTGGCGGAGCAAAAAAGTACATCGTCAAGGACTGCCATCAGCTGATCAGTGCGGTCCTGAAGGAAGAGGACTATGTGCTGGGAAAGAAGGAAACCCTTCATTTTGCCGAGCAGGAATTCATGCCAAATGCAGAGGTTCTCTTTGACTTTATCCGCCGCAATCAGGCAGATTCCTACGGAGGGACCTATCAGATTCCCCTGAAGGGTTCCCGGCTTGACAATTTCTACGATATGTACAACGGGGACTGTGAGCTCCTCGATAAGACGAACAATATCAAGGATGAGATCGTTCGGGTCGGCCACATGGACATCCGCTTCAAACTGACGGCGGACCGCCTGGCGGATGCCAGGGACAATTTCATCGGCGTGACGGTTTCAGGCTTTGTGCCGGTGATGATCAGCGGAAACTCATACAAATACGTGATCAACACCACCGGTCTCTCCCGCGTGTCCGATCAGGAAATTTCGGTGCTGACCCCATTTATCTCGGTGTCGGATTCCTCCGGCTATTTCCGCTTCCAGGTGGGAAAGGACCGGCTGCAGGAGTTTTATTACCGCGTTCTGCCCGGGCTGCTTGAAAACCCGTTCGTCGAGTTTGTGGACAACTGTGTGGATGAGGCCTCCGGTTATCTGCCTCCGGAACCGAACTTTACCTTTTATCTGGATCTGGATGACAATAACACCCTCACCATCCGCGGCGTTGTCCGGTATGATGAGCTTGAGTATCCGCTGGTTCCGGCAGAGCAGGCCGGCGGTGGGTATCACGATGTGGAGCAGGAGGAGCGGGCGCTGAAGTGCGTCAGGCGGTGGACGCCCAATATTCAGCAGAAGACGAACAGCTATACGGGAAAACTGACGGATGACCGCCTGTATGATTTCCTGACCGTGGGGCTTTCGGAACTGGAATATTACGGGCAGATCAAGGGAAGCAGCAGCTTCCTGTCCAAACGCGTCATCTCCGGTCCGGCGGTTCAGGTCGGCGTTTCGGTTGACAGCGGCGGACTGCTGAACATTTCCGTGATTTCCAAAGAACTCTCTCCCCGGGAGCTCCTTGATGTTTACAACAGCTATGTGCAGAAAAAGCGCTATTACCGCCTGAAGAGCGGTGACTTTGTGGACCTGACGCAGGATGAACAGCTGAGTGAACTGAGCACGTTTATGACGCAGATGCAGCTGCTCCCCAAGGATGTCATCAACAGCAAGCTGAAAGTCCCCATGTACCGGGCGCTGTATCTGGACAGAATGCTGGAGGATCATGAGAAGCTGGCCAGCACCCGGGACCGCACCTACCGTGCCCTGATCCGCAATTTCAAGACGGTCAGGGATGCGGAATTTGAGGTTCCATCCACCCTTGAGGACATCATGCGGCCGTATCAGGTGTATGGCTATAAATGGCTGAAAACGCTGGAGGGATCCGGATTCGGCGGAATCCTGGCGGATGAGATGGGTCTGGGGAAAACCCTGCAGATGATCTCCGTTTTCAAGGAATACAAGGATGAACGGGCAAAGGCCCGCGGAAAGAAAGAGGCGGGCAAGCCGGCCCTGGTGGTCTGTCCGGCGTCCTTGGTCTACAACTGGCAGGAGGAGATTGCCAAGTTTGCCCCGGATCTGACCGTTTCTGTCCTGGCGGGAACCCAGGGAGCCCGGAAAAAGGCCCTTGGAGACTTTGCCGGGGTGGATGTGTTCATTACCTCCTACGATCTTCTGAAGCGGGACATCGCCCTTTACACGGATCTGACCTTTTCCAGCTGTGTGCTGGATGAGGCCCAGTATATCAAGAATGCCCGGGCGGCGGCCGCCAAGACGGTCAAGCTGATTCAGGCGGATCATCGCTACGCCCTGACCGGCACCCCGATTGAGAACCGGCTCTCTGAACTGTGGAGCATCTTTGATTTCCTCATGCCCGGTTTCCTGTATGACCAGGCAACCTTCCAGCGGGATTATGAACTGCCCATCGCCAAATATAAGGATGAGGAAGCGACAAACCGGCTGAAGACCATGACGGCGCCGTTTATCCTGCGCCGCAGGAAGGCGGATGTGCTCAAGGATCTGCCGGCCAAGCTGGAGGAGGTGCGGTACGCGCATCTTGAAGGGGAACAGCAGAAGATCTATGATGGTCAGGTGGTCCGCATGAAGGAGATGCTGGCGGGCGGTGAACTGGCCGGCGAGGAGAAGATCAAGATCTTTGCCGAACTCACCCGGATTCGCCAGATCTGCTGCGATCCGTCCCTTCTCTTTGAAAACTACAGCGGGGAGAGCGCCAAGCGTGAGGCCTGCATGGAGCTGGTGAAGAGCGCCATTGAGGGCGGACACCGGATGCTCATCTTCTCGCAGTTTGTCAGCATGCTGAATCTGCTGGAGGAGGATTTTGCCAAAGAGGGCATTGAAACCTACAAGATCATCGGCGCAACGCCCAAGGAAAAGCGGATTTCGCTGGTCCGGCAGTTCAATGAAAATGATGTGCCGGTCTTCCTGATTTCCCTCAAGGCGGGCGGCACCGGACTCAATCTGACCGGCGCGGACATGGTGATTCACTATGATCCGTGGTGGAACCTGGCCGCGCAGAACCAGGCCACAGACCGGGCGCACCGCATTGGCCAGACGCGTCAGGTAACGGTATTCAAGCTGATTCTCAAGAATACCATTGAGGAGCGGATCATGGCGCTGCAGGATGCCAAGAAGGATCTTGCCGAGGCCATTCTCGAAGGAAAGAGCGAATCGCTCATGTCCATGTCCGCGGAAGAACTCATGGCACTCCTTGGCTGAACAAAAGAAAGAAGCGGCAATCCGGAGAGGAATTGCCGCTTCTCTTTGTGTGGGATTTCAAAACGAGAGAAGTGACAAACAAATCAAATTGAATTATAATGACAATGGAAAAATTCAGGGAATGAAGTCTCTTGAGAAGGCTGGAGAACAGATGCAGAAAATCGGGATCGCCTATGGAGTCTGTTTTTGCAAAAAGACCTGTATCATTGAGCGATATCGGTAAAATCATCGGCGGACGGAGCGGACAAGGATGAAAAAATGCAGTCTGGAAATGCTGCTGGGAAAGCGGCTTGCGGAACCCTATGAAAGTCAATACCGGTATGTGATGGAGCGGATTGAATCCGGGGAAATCCGGCCGGTTAAGACCTCACCGCGCAACGGAAAGCGGCCGGCCCTTTATACGCAGTACTGGCTGGTGGAGGAGAAGCCGGATTATTCCGCATTTCGGGATGAGCTGCTGTATCAGACCAGTCCGCTGATTCACGTGGACTACTATCTACGGCATCCGGAGGTGTATGTGCAGGAGCGCCCCTATGTCCGGCGGCTGTCGGCCTACCTGCAGAAACGGCAGGCCACGGTGACGGTGTCACGGAATGAGCGGAGCTTTGAAATCTGGGGCGAGGAGAAGTTCCTTTCGGGCAATGCCCGGTCGGTTCTCAGCCACTGCGGGATCGAGGAAGCGGAACTGAACGTTTACTATACGGCTGAACCGTTTGCCTATTATGCGGCCGGGAGAGAGGTCCCGCAGAAACTGCTGATTCTTGAAAACAAGGATCCCTTTTTCGGAATGCGCAAATTCCTGCTGGAAGGGCATGAGCGGATTCTGGGAGAGAAAATCCGCACGCTGATCTACGGCGCCGGCAAACGGGTGGTCAGCAGTTTCCGTGAGTTTGACATCAGCGCCGAGCCGTACATGAAACAGGACAGGAATTCCTTTCTGTACTTCGGTGACCTGGATTATGAGGGAATCGGGATTTATGAGTCTCTGGCGGAGGTCTTCGGGGAACGAAAGGTGAGCCCGTTTGTGCCGGCCTATCTGGCGATGCTTTGTAAAGGGGCGCAGGCCGAGACACTGCCCGCGACCCGGGAACACCAGAACAAAAATGTGTCCGGCTGGTTCTTTTCTTTTTTTGACACCGAAACGGTCCGGCGGATGCAGGCGATTCTTGAACGTGGTCAGTACATTCCGCAGGAGATTCTGAATATCGGAGACTATTGAAACGATGCAGTATGATTTTCTGAAGACTTTTCCGAAGCGGATGAAAAGCGTCGGCCTTTATGCGCTGCTCCTTTCTGCCAGCGGCCAGAAAAGCATCTGGAAAGACAATGAGTTCGACACGGAGGATGAGCAGCTGAACATGGTGTTTGCCGTTCTCCTGTTTATCATGGAGCAGTCGCTGCGGGAAATGCCGTGTACGACGGATGATATCGGGGTGTTTATTGACACCGTCAACACCCGCTATTTTCAGAAACCCATGAATTTTGAGGACTGCCGCGGGCTCGGCGATTTCATCATCAACAAGGTCCTTTCCAATGAAGGGGCGCCCATGTACTTCAGCGGGTTTGATTTCGAGGAATCGGCCTGGCAGCAGATCCACATCAGCTATGTGGGAAACCGGATTGTCTATCTGGATCAGGAGGTCCGGCGGACGTCTTATTACCTGACGGATGACGGGTATAATCTGCTTCTGGGAACCCTGGAAGTGGAAAACAACATGAAGCTGACCATTCAGGAAATGATTTTCCGGATGCACCTGGAGAAGCAGAGCTATGATCAAGCGCTGGAGGATATCAAGGGCGTCTTCAATCTGCTCCGGATCCAGATTCAGCGCATCCAGGAAGCCATGAACCGGATCCGGCGGAATGTGCTTGATTACAACGTCACGGATTACGAGAAAATCCAGCAGGAGGACCTGGATACCATTGAGCAGACCCGGGACAAATTCAGGGGCTACCGGGAGACGGTGCAAAACCGTGTCCGGGAGCTGGAGGAGCAGCGGATCAATGTGCATCTGCTGGAGAGCAGCGAGGAGGACAAGCTGCGCAATCTCCGGGAAATTGAAACCTATCTGAACCGGGCGATTGATGAACATCAGCGAATTCTGAACGGCCATTTTGACCTGAAGACGCTGTACACGGATGAACTGGAAAAGATTGCCGAAATGTCTCTGGTCCAGCGCTTCAGCCTGCGCAAGGAGCTGTTCAGTCAGATCCTCGAGCAGCCGGAAAGCCTTGATCGAATGGAGACGTTTCTGCATCCGCTGTTTAACCGGGACCCGCAGCGCATCCTGAATCTGAACCGGATTTTTGAACCGCGGCGGACGGCGGAAACCGAGGCGGATGAGGAGGACACGGTTGAACTGGATTTTGATGAGGATGCCTGGCTGGCTGAGCAGGAGGAGAGAAGGCGGCTGAAGCAGCAGCGGATGGATGGTAGCCTGATGATCCTCCTTGAGGCAGCGATGCGCAGGCCGGGGGTGCATCTCTCGGAGATCCGGGCAGGCGCCAGCGAGGCGGAGTATCAGCAGCTGGTCCCCAGTGTGGATCTGTTCCGGGAAATCATGGTGGAACTGCTTCAGGCCCGGAACATCGATATCCGGCAGCTGCGGCAGGAACGGGCGGATTATATCCTTGAGGAAAAAGAGGATTTCAGCCTGAAGGAACGGATTCTGAAAATTGTGGAGGACCGGCCGGAATGGAAAGAAATCATCCGGCTGCGGATCGAGAAAGATCCTGCCGCCGGACCAGTCCTGTTTGAACGGGTTCCGGATGAATCCGGGAATCTGCTTTCCGTCCGCTGCTCGGATGTGGTGATTTCAGTGGATGAGGGGGACCCAGATGGCATATGAATTTGAACAGGTGAGAACCAGTCAGGAGATATTTGCCTATCTTCTTGAGCACCATGAACTGCGGGAACAGGATCAGCCGCAGCTGTATCGGGCGTTTGCGGAGGATGAGGCGGTGCAGAACCTGGTCCGGTCACAGGGCAGCGCCTCTGAATGTGATGTGGAGCGTTACGGGGATGTGATCTATCTCATTCCCGGCCTTCAGAACCGGTTTCTCGGCTATTCCCGGTCCCAGCTGAAAAAGGAGCTCTGCCGGTCCACGGCAACGGACCGGGATTATTACCTGGTGCAGTTTTCGATTCTGGTGCTGCTCCTCGAGTTTTATGACGGGCAGGGGAGCAGCAGCAAAACCCGGGACTATATCCGTGTGGGGGAACTGCAGAACAGCATCACCGCCCATCTGCAGGAAGGACGGGCGAGGGAGGAGACGGAGGGTGCCGGGGGCACCTTTACGCAGATGACAGAGGCGTACGAAGCCCTTCGCTCGGATGACCGGGGAACCCGGCAGAAAACGACCAAGGAAGGGTTTATCCATCATATCCTCCGTTTCCTTCAGGCCCAGGGCCTGATTGAGTACATTGAGCAGGATGAAATGATCAAGACCACCCGGAAGCTGGATCACTTTATGGACTGGAATCTCCTGAACAAGGCTAATTACCAGCGTGTTCTGGATGTACTGGGAGTGCAGAATGAGTAAGATCAATGCGGTGCGGTTCATCAATCTGAATTACAACTACAACATGTTTCGCATCAGCGATGAAACCCTGTATTTCAACGGGGAGAGCACCCTGGTGAAAATGGACAACGGCGGCGGAAAGTCCGTGCTGATTCAGATGCTGACGGCGCCGTTCGTACAACGGCGGTACCGCAACGTCAAGGACCGCCCCTTTGCCAGTTATTTCACCTCCGCCAAGCCCACGTTTATCCTGGTGGAATGGCAGCTGGAGCAGGGTGCCGGCTTCGTGCTGACCGGGATGATGGTCCGGCAGAACCAGCGGATGGAGGAGGACCGGGATGAGGAACTTGAGATCGTCAATTTCATCAGCGAATACCGGGAACCCTGCGTGCAGGATATCCATCATCTTCCGGTGGTCGAAAAGACGAAAGAGGAAATCCGCCTGAAGAGCTTTGCGGAATGCCGCGCCCTGTTTGACGGATACCGGCGGGAAAAAGGAGTCCGGTTTATCAGTTATGACATGGGCAATTCCGCCCAGTCCAAACAGTACTTTGACAAGCTGCTGGAATACGGCATCAACTATAAGGAATGGCAGAACATCATCCGGAAAATCAATGAGCAGGAATCGGGCCTGTCGCGTCTTTTTGATGACTGCCGGGATGAGCGGGGCCTGGTGGAAAAGTGGTTCCTGGAGACGATTGAGAACAAGCTGAACCGGGATCAGGACCGGATGCAGGAATTCCGGAACATTCTGGAAAAATACATCGCCAGCTACCGCAGCACACAGGACAAGATCCGGCGCAGGGACAGCATCCTTCACTTTGAGGAGGAGGCGGAGAAGATCCGCGCCAACGCGGCGGAATACCTGGAGGGCACCCGGACGTGTGAGCGCCGGGAAAACGAGATCGCCTCGTATCTGTGTGAGCTGCGGGGTCTCAGTGAGTCTGCGGCGGCGAATCTTGAAACCGAACAGGCCTGCCTTGAGGAACTGCAGCTGGAGCTGCGCCGGAATGACCACCAGATGCACTCGGCCGACTATTATGCGGCCCGGGAGCAGATGGAGGAACTGCAGGGGCAGATCCGGGAGCTGCAGGGGACCCTGGCGGAGGCCGAAAATGACCGGAACGACCGTGAACGGACGTTTCATCTGTATGAAATGGCGGACCGCCAGGAACAGACCGATCTGGTCCGGGCGGATCTCCTTGAGGCATCGCAGGCCCTTGAAATCTGCCGGCGGAAAGGGGAGGACCTCAAGCCGGAGCGGGATTATATCGGCTATCTGCTGCGCACCGGATATGAACAGGAACGGGATCAGGTGCAGCACAGCTTTGAGGAAACGGAGCGGACACTGCGAACCGTGACGCGCCGGCGAAAGGAACTCGGGGACGCGATCACCGGGGCCGAGCGGGAACTGCGTAGCAATGAACAGGAAAGAGGCCGGCTGACGGCATCCGTGCAGGCGTATGATGAGACCGAGAGCCGTTACGTCGCAAACTGGAACGAGGACCTGAACCGCAACCTGATGGGCGAATATGAACCGGGACGGCTGGCCCTGATGGCCAAAAACCTCGAAAAGGAGCGGCAGGATCTGACCAGTGCGCGTCAGGCAGGACGGACCCGGCAGGAGAAGCTGGAGAGCAGTATCCGGCAGATGGAGGACGGGCTGGCCGATCTGGAACGGCAGAGACAGACAGAGGCGGAAAAGCTGCGTGCCGCAATGGAGAAACTGCAGAACTTTGAAGATGAGCTGAACGTTCGCCGGGGCATATTGCAGTACCTGGAACTGAAAGAGGACGCCCTCTTTGATACGGAGCGGATTATCCGTGAGCTGGATAGCCGGATTGCCGAGCTTGAAGCGGGCACGGACCGGGCGGTCATTGAGAGTCAGGAACTGGAAAAGGAAATCCTCCGGCTCAGTACCGGACGGACCGTGGAACTGTCGCCGGAACTGAAAGAGGCCATGGAAGGACTGGGCATTCATGTCGTGTACGGCATGGAATGGCTGAAGCGGAACGGGAACACGGAGCAGGAAAACCTTGATCTGGTGGAGCGGAATCCGTTCCTGCCCTATGCGCTCCTGATGACCGAGCGCGAACTTGAACGACTCAGAGCCGCGGCGCTTCCGGTCTACACCTCCGCGCCGATTCCGGTGGTGGTGCGCGAAAGCCTGGCAGACCTGCAGCGCGTTTACACGGAGGATGCACTGCCCGGGACCGGTGTCCATTTTTACATGCTCTTTAACCGGAACCTGCTCAATGAGGAACGACTTCAGGCACTGCTGGAGCAGAAACAGCGTGAGCTGGAACGAAAAAATGAAAAGGGTAGAACGGTACCATTCCAGCTTTCCTACTCTATGCAGATAAATATGTTCCAGACTCGAGTTGCGAAGACGATCGAGTTGACGTCTGTGCTTTTGTAGCACAGGCGTTTTTGATTTATGTACCATCTCGTTGCG
>JAGAHV010000070.1:0-2926 GCA_017626895.1 Clostridia bacterium
GCCTGTATCCGACAGGAGGTTTCCCATGATTCGCTTGATCATTATTGCAGACGATTTTACCGGCGGTCTGGACACCGGCGTCCAGTTTTCGCAAAAAGGAATCCGCACCCGGGTCGTCACCGACTGGAAGACGGATTATCTGCAGGCAGCCGGGGAATGCGAGGTACTGGTTGTCGTCGCAGAAACGCGCCATCTTTCGCCCTCCGAGGCAGCTCAGATCGTGTCAGCCATTGTCCGCAATGCCGTTGCTCTGAACATCCCTTTCATTTACAAGAAAACGGATTCCGGTCTGCGGGGAAATATCGGTGCTGAACTGAGTGCTGCGCTGAATGCAGGTGCAGCAAAGGTTCTCCCCTTCCTCCCTTCCCTGCCCGCTCTTGGCCGTCTCACTGTGGGAGGCATCCATTATATCAGCGGTGTTCCGGTGGCAGACTCTGTCTTTGGCAGGGATCCGTTTGACCCCGTCACCGAATCGGATGTATGTCAGCTTATCCACCAGCAGAGTCCGGTGCCGGTATCCGGCGGATCCCCGGATCATTTCCCTCAGCATGAGGGAATCTGGGTGATCGATGCCGCGAGCGAAGAGGATCTTGTCACGGCGGGACGGAAACTCCGGGATGCCGGTCACCTTCGCGTCATGGCCGGATGCGCCGGTTTTGCCTCCGCTTTGCCGGATCTGCTGGAGCTTCGCAAAGAGCCCGTTCCCACCCTTCCGACTCTCCCCTCCGGCCTTCTGGTTCTGTGCGGCAGTGTGAATCCCATCACCAGGCGTCAGCTGGCACATGCGGAATTGGCCGGATTCACCCGAATTCATCTCCTCCCTGAGCAGAAACTGAATGCCGGTTACTTTGAGTCCGCGGACGGCCTTCACGCCCTTGAAACCTGGCGGCAGATGTATGAGGATCTCCCCTGGCTGATTCTGGATGCCAACGATTCAGATCCGGACAACGCATCAAGTTTGGCCTTCATCGCCTCCCACAGCATGAGCATGGAATATGCCCGGCAATGTGTATCTGATTCACTGGGACAGATTCTGCCGGTACTGCTTGAGAGTCCGGCAAAGCGGACTGTCCTCATCACCGGAGGCGATACGCTGCTCAAATGCATGGAGCATCTGAACATCACCCGGATGGAGCCTCTCCTGGAACTTTTCCCGGGCGTGGTTCTTTCCTCGTTTGAAACAGACAGACAACGATACATCATCACCAAGTCCGGCGGGTTCGGCACGGATACCCTTTTATGCGATCTCAAGGATCTGCTCATCAATAAACAGCGGAGGGAATCATGACTTATCCCATATTCCCCGGCCTCACGCCGGACGGCCGTATCTACCGGAATACTGAAATGGGAACGCTGGAATCCTTTCTTCCCACCGGCGGCTATTTTTCCGCCCACGCCCCGGGGCTGATCGAGCTCCCGGATCATGCCATGCTGTGCTGCTGGTTTGCCGGCAGTTCGGAAGGAAATGCCGATATCCATATCATCTGTTCCCGCCTGGAAGACGGCGGCCTGTACTGGTCGGAACCGGTGAATATTTCAGGCGATCCGGAACGAAGTGAACAGAATCCGTCCTTCTTTTTAGGGAATGACGGCAGGATCTGGGCGGTTTACACCGCGCAGCTAAAACGCCGGGCCGACAGGGACAACATGCAGTTCACCGCTCAGATCCGGGTTCAGAAGAGCGCGGACGGCGGCAAGACCTGGGGCTCCTATGAGACACTGTTCGCCCGCGAAGGCAGTTTCTGCCGTCAGCCGATTCAGGTTCTCAAAAGCGGACGCTGGATCTTTTCCAACTGGCTCTGCGGTGACACAGAGGACCGCCTTGCCAGCGATTTCACCGTTTTTCAGCTTTCAGATGATCAGGGGAAAACCTGGCATCAGGCAGATCTGCCCCAGAGCCGCGGCCGTGTTCATGCCAATGTGCTAGAGCTTGACAACGGTCATCTGGCCGCCTTCATGCGCAGCCGTGAGGCGGACCGCATTTACCGCAGCGAATCCACGGATAACGGGGACACCTGGACCGTCCCCGTTCCTACCCTGCTGCCCAACAACAACTCTTCCATCAGCGCACTGAAGCTGCAAAGCGGGCGCATCGCCATCGCCTACAATCCGACCTGCGCGCCCAGTCCTCAGCCGGGAGCGGCCTCCTGGCCGGGGCTGCGCTGTCCGGTTGCTGTCGCGCTCAGTGAGGACGGCGGCCTGACGTTCCCCCTGATCCGTTATCTGGAGCGAGGCGAGGGCTTCGCAGGCGAACGAAACCGAACCAGCAACCGTCAGTATGAATATCCCTGCCTGATACAGTCCGCAGATGGCATGCTGCACCTTGCCTATGCCGCCTGTTCCCGCAGGGGCATCAAGTATGTCCGTTTCCGTGAGGCGGATATCATCGGGCTGAATGACCCCGAAGCCCGGTGATTCTGTCAGATACAAAGCCCGCGCAGCGACAGTTTGCCAGAAACGCATCAGTGCCGGACCAAACGAAAGAGGAATGGCCTGCATAAGCGGCTCTGCCGCACAGCGACAGCCTGTCAAATCCGGAACATACCGCTGCGGCTCAGGCGATACAGCCCTGAGCCCAAGAAAGAAGGATAAACATGAAAAAACCCGTTCTGGGCATCACCATGGGCGATCCGGCTTCCATCGGACCGGAAATCACGGTGAAAGCCCTGTCTCATCCGGAAGTCTGGGAAAGCTGCTGTCCGGTGGTCATCGGCGATGCCTGTATGCTGGAAAAGGTCAGGCCGCTTGTCGGGGCCGGACAGATCCGCATTCATCCCATCGCGGATGTAAGGAACTGTAAAATATTAACATGAACAAAAGTATTGACTTTTGCAAATTCGGGTGTATAATAAAAGCTTATGCAAATTTGCAAATCTAATTTCAACAGCCTAGAAATACCCGTACATTAATTATGCTTCCGGAATAA
>JAGAHV010000071.1:0-3153 GCA_017626895.1 Clostridia bacterium
CGGAACCGGACGGCCTGTACCATGAAATCTATACAAAAGAGCCGCGAGTAGTGGACGCGGCTGGACCAGGAAATCCGGGAATATACGGAAAAAGAAGGCAGGCTGTATATCCGGGATGATGATAAGCACGGTGCACCCTTTGGCGAACTGCCCGTGGTGCGCAGCTGCTTCTGCCACGAGGAAATCACGAAGTCGGCGAAAATAGAAACAGGAGGAATGAACGTGGCGACCTATTTTTTCCCAAGCTGTAAAGCTACCGCTCAGTTCAAAGAAGCGAGTAAAGCAGCGAGAGAGTATGTGAATCAGAAGTTTGGGATCAGGCCCATTGGGTGCTGCAGACCTAACCATAAGAAACTGACCGCTGATGACACGGCGCTTGTTGTTTGCAATAACTGCGCGGCCATCATTGAAGAAAATACAGATGCCAGGATTGAATTCCTGTGGCAGGTGATCGATAGTGATCCCCAATTTCAGTTCCCGGCTTACCATGGGGAAGAGATGACCATTCAGGATTGCTGGGTCGCGTTTGAAAAACGGGACGTCCAGGATTCTGTCCGTTCGCTGCTCCGAAAGATGAACATCCGGATTGTGGAGCTTGAGGAAAACTACGAAAAGACGAAGTTCTGCGGCGTCAATCTGCTTTCTCCCTGTACGGAAAGCAATGCTGCTCTTGCTCACAGGCGATATGTTGAACAGTTCCCGCACATGTTTACGCCAATGGAGCCGGAGGAGCAGACAGAGCACTTCCGAAAGCATTGTGAACAGATCAGAACGGATAAGGTTGTCTGCTACTGCAAGTTCTGCACGGATGCCATCAATAGGGGAGGCAGGAAGGGAATTCATCTGCTCGAGCTGCTTTTTCCTGTTCAGGCGTGATCTGGGAACGCATCACATGGTTCTTTGGAACGGGAAGAATCAAAGTGAAGAGGTAATAAAGAAGCAGAAGTGAAGGAGACACACACCTTGATTATTCAACAGATCAGAAACGCAACGGTTAAAGTAAACATACGGCGGCATCACCTTTCTGATTGACCCCTGGTTTCAGGACAAAGGGACGGGCTTTTCTGCAAATGCGATTCGTCCGGAGATGCAGGGGGTGAAAAGCCCGCTGCACGATCTGCCGGATACCTCTGAACAGATCCTTAAAGGGTGGAGTTTTGCCTCGTTACCCATGTCCATCCGGATCATGTGACGAAAGATTACATGCCGGATGAAATGCGAATGATTGCGCAGAATGAAATGGATGCGGAAACGCTCAGGAAAATGGGTTTTCAGAATGTCGAAGGGTTTTCAGACACAACGATGTCGATTGGGCAGGTGACGATTCATCGGGTCGATGGGTTACACGGAGACACTCCGGAAGCGGTCGGGCGGATGGGGCCGGTCAGCGGTTTTGTGCTGGAAAGCAAATCGGAAGTACCTCTGTATATCGCTGGGGATACGATCTATTATGAAGGAGTGCGGCAGACCATCTCGCGTTTCCTTCCCGGCGTCATTATAGTCAACTGCTGTGCGGCGACCACTCCCATCGGCAGGCTGATCATGGGGCTTGAAGATGTGGAGCGTGTTTGTGCCGATGCACCTGACGCGCTGGTAATTGCCAGCCACCTGGATACGGTCAATCACGCAACAGTGTCCAGCGCCGATGTAAAGCAGATGGCCCTGGAAAAAGGTCTTAAACAGATCCGTGTTCCTGCGGATGGTGAGTCGATTACTATCTTGTCCCAATAGCTTTGAAATCATCTCCGCCCTTTCCCCTGGCCCACACCGTACGTGCCACTTTCACGGCATACGGTGTTCCTTCCAGTCGTCAGAGATTGTTATCTTTCGCTGATACTTACGGATTCATTTATACGTGAAGGGGAATAACCCGGAATGATTACCGCTTATAAAGAAAAAAGGCCTGCAATCCGGCTCGTAAGAACCAGAACGCAGGCCTGCTGCTTTATTTACACTTGATGCAGGAGCTTCTTTGTGGGCCTCAATGTTGGTCTTTTGCCGGAGCAGCTTGGTTCTGGCCCAAATTTGACTAACTGTCGCTGCGCGACAGGGCCAATCCTTTGCAGGCCTCAACTTTGGTTGTTTGCCTGGGCTGCTTTGACTGGAAGCATCTCCGGTGAGTTCCGCTGATCAGCATAATCTTCATGATCGAGCTGCGGCTCATGGAGGACCAGATCAGCCGCTTTAGCGGCGTTAGTCAAATTGGAGTTCTTTGTAAAGAGACTGCAGTGAATGACAACTGTGGGACCTGCAAGGCAGAAAATAAGCGTTCTTCTGACATTCAAATCCAACAGACCACTTTTTTATCAGAGCGCATAGATGGGCTCGATTCTGTGCACAGAGAAAAGTATCTGCCGGCATTCCCGTTTGCAGTTAAATTCCATTCTCTGGACCTTCCTGCAGCAGTTCTCCGGGTGCCACCAGTTCTGTCTTACAGGTGTGTTTTTTCGTCCTCTCGCTGTAATTAATCCCAACCAGCAGGACTTTTGGATACTCCCGGAAGCGGGAAATAGTGTTTCTCTCCCTGATACATTTCAAAGCATTTTTAACCGAGTGATTATATTTCAGTTCCAGGATTATCGGGATAAAGCTTCTGTTTCTCGGTTCAAACGTAAAGTCCGCATATCCCTTTCCGGCCTTGTCTTCTCTGGTGATGCGGTAGTTGTCCAGCGCCGCAAGGTACCCCATAGTCACCACACAGGCAAGGGAATTTTCATCATTGTATTCAAAGAATGGAATCTTTTCTGTATGAAGCTCCTCAATCATAGATGCCACTTTCCTGTCCTTCTGTTCCAGCGTGGCATTGAGCAGGCGTTTGGAATCCTCCAGCGTTTGTTTGAGGCCGAGTTCCCGGGAAGCCAGGGCAGATTTGAATTTCAGCATCAGCTCATGATTGGGAATGCGTAAATGCCCGTCAAAGTAGCTTAAAAAACCATAGACAACCATGGCTGACAGAATCTCATCTTTGGTAGATACTTTTTCTTTCTCCACGCTGAATCCAGATAGTTCAATATCCAGTGTTTCACCACCCACCATACGGATGACGTCTTCCCGCAGATCCTGTACATTAAGCCGGATGATATCCCGAACTTCATTCATTGGCCCTGTTCCTGTCCAATAGCTCTTACACTTTCCATCTAAAAGGGACCGGGA
>JAGAHV010000072.1:0-2327 GCA_017626895.1 Clostridia bacterium
CGTATTCCGGCTTTCCGGTGAATTTTTGGCGCAGCTCGGGCTTTTGGGTGGCAATGCCCAGGGGACAGGTGCCCAGGTGGCAGACCCGCATCATGCGGCATCCCATGGCAATCAGAGGAGCGGTGGCAAACCCGAATTCCTCGGCTCCCAGCAGCAGCGCGACCGCCACATCATGTCCGGTCATGAGCTTTCCGTCGGTCTCAAGGGTCACCGTATGCCGCAGACGGTTCCGGCAGAGAACCTGATGCGTTTCGGCCAGTCCGATTTCCCAGGGCAGACCGGCGTGATGCACGCTGGACAGGGGAGCAGCGCCGGTGCCGCCGTCGCCGCCGGAAATCAGGATGCCGCCTGCACCGGCTTTGGCGACCCCGCTGGCAATGGTTCCGACACCGGCGGAGGAAACCAGTTTCACCGTGATTTTTGCCTCTTCATTGGCACACTGCAGATCGTAAATCAGTTCAGCCAGATCTTCAATGGAGTAAATGTCATGATGGGGAGGTGGAGAAATGAGGGAAATGCCGGGGAGAGAGCAGCGGGTTCTGGCCACGCTTTCCGTGACCTTTGAACCGGGCAGATGTCCCCCTTCGCCGGGCTTTGCCCCCTGTGCCATTTTTATCTGAATTTCCTTTGCGGAGAGCAGGTATTCCCGTGTCACCCCAAACCGTCCGGAGGCGACCTGCTTAATGGCCGAGTTCAGCTCGGTTCCAAAACGTTCCCTGAGTTCACCGCCTTCACCGCTGTTGGATCTGCCGCCCAGATGATTCATGGCTGCGGCCAGACACTCGTGGGCTTCCTGTGAGATGGATCCATAGGACATGGCGCCAGTCCGGAACCGGCGGACAATAGCGCTGACGGGTTCCACTTCCTCAAGCGGAATCGGGGTGCACAGATCGTAGCGAAAATCCAGGGATGAGCGGATGGTGCGCGGCCCCTCATCCTCTACCAGCCGGGTATATTCATCAAAAAGCGCTTCGTTATCGGTCCACAGGGCCTGCTGAAGGGTGTGAATGATGCCGGGGGTGTACAGATGTTCCTCCGCCTCCGGCCCCTTGCACAGGCGGTGCTGCCCGACGGCCGGCAGCGGTGCCGGCGTTTCTGGCAGGAAGGCTTTGTCGTGGGTGTAACGGCTGGTATTTTCCACATCGTGCAGGCCTTTCCCGCTGAGGGAGCAGGGCGTATTGGTGAAATACTGCCGGACAAATTCCGGATTCAGCCCGACGGTTTCAAACAGCTGGGCACTCTGGTAGGCCTGCAGGGTGGAGACGCCCATTTTGGAGGCGATTTTCAGCACGCCCTGGGTCAGAGCCTGATTGTAACGGCGGATGGCCTGTTCCGCGTCCTCCGGATGATGTGAGCGGATGATTTCCTGGGCCAGATAAGGGTTCACGGCCCGGGCACCATAGGCGATGAGCAGGGCCGCCTGATGGGTGTCCCGGGGCTCGCCGCTCTCCAGGATCACGGACACTTTGGTCCGTTTCCGGATCTGAATCAGATGCTGTTCAAGCGCGGATACCGCCAGAAGCGCAGGAATGGCCAGATGCGTGGAATCCAGTCCGCGGTCCGTCAGAATGAGGAGATTGATTCCCTCGCGGCAGGCCAGATCACAGTCAGCAAAAAGGCGATCCATGGCATTTCGCAGACGGGAACTGGTGGGATACAGCATGGACAGTTCCCTGACGTAAAAGGCCGGGTGATTCAGCTGGCGGATCCGGGCCAGTTCCTGCCCGGTCAGGATTGGAGAGGACAGCTCAAGAACGGTACAGTTTTCTGCGCCTTTTGTCAGCAGGTTTCCGTCATCGCCGAGGTAGATCGAACAGTCTGTTTTGCACGTTTCCCGGAGGGCGTCGATAGGCGGGTTAGTTACCTGCGCAAACCGCTGATGAAAGAAGTTATACAGCGGGGGATGGGCCTTTGAAAACAGTGCCAGCGGTTCATCCGCCCCCATGGAGGCAATAGGCTCCGTGCCTTTTTCGGCCATGGGGAGGAGAATGTCCCGCACATCCTCACGGGTATAGCCAAAAGCCCGGCTGAGACGGGCAATGTCCAGGGCGGAGGTCATCACGGGCACATCCGGCAGGTCACTGAGCCGGACAATCCTGCGGACCCAGTCACTGTAAGGGAATTGAGCGGCAAAATGGGTTTTGAGTTCCTCGGATTCAAGCAGCTTTCCGGAGGAAAGGTCGGCGCAGAGGATATCGCCACTGTGGAGCTTCCATCTGCGGCGGATATGGGCGTTCTCCTCAAAGAGGACACCGGCCTCACTGGAGAGAATCAGGCGATGATCATCGGTCAGGGCACATCGAAGCGGCCGGAGACCGTTGCGGTCC
>JAGAHV010000073.1:0-31341 GCA_017626895.1 Clostridia bacterium
GAACAGACCAATACACAGCCGCAGACCATTACGGTGCCCGCATATATGGCACCCATTGGTGATGTGGTTGAAATGCGGCAGAGCCCGAACGGAGAGGTGGCCGGAACGGTCAATGCATCTGACCTGCTTTACGGATACAACTATGAGCTGGATGCGCAGGGCGGTATCTGGTTTAATGTACAGTCCATGGCGACGGGCGCTCAGGGCTATGTGAGCAGTGAGGCAGTCACAGCGGTGGATGAGGCGAATGCCAATGCCCGGATGCAGGCGATTCAGGCTGCAAGAGCACAGGCCAGTCAGCCGCAGGAACAGACCAATACACAGCCGCAGACCATTACGGTGCCCACCTTTATGGCACCCGTCAGTGATTCTGTTGAGATCCGGCAGAGCCCGGACGGAGAGGCAGTTGGAACTGTCGGCCAGTCGGACGTGCTTGCCGGAGGCGGCCATGCGCTGGATGCCCAGGGGAATGTCTGGTTTAAGGTGCTGTCCACGGCAACCGACGTTGAAGGCTATGTGAGCAGAGAGGCAGTTACGGCACTGGATGATACGGTGGCCTATGCCCGGATAGAGGCGATTCAGACCGCCAAAGCCAATGCCAATGCCAATACACAGCCGCCTGCAGTGACGGTGCCTAAATATCTGGTTCCCAGGTATGAGCTTGTCGGAATTGCGCAGAGCCCGAATGGAGAGAATGCGGGATATACCGATACCTCAGATGTGCTTGCCGGAGTGAATTTTGCGCTGGATTCAGACAACAAAGTCTGGTTTGAGGTGCAGTCCGCGTCAACGGGGCTTCATGGTTTTGTAAGCGCGGATGAGGTCGCGGCGCTGGAGGAGACGGAGGCCCTTGCCCGGATACAGGCAATTCAGACGGCAAAGACACAACCCAATGCTGAGACGCCGGAAACGAAGATAACGGTTCCTCAGTATATGATTCCCCTGGCGGAAAATGTCGCATTGCGGGAGATGCCGGGCGGAAGTCAGATTGGGGCCACCGGTCCGTCGGATGTACTGGTGGGGATCGATCCTGTACAGGATGACCAGGGAGGAATCTGGTATCGTGTCCATTCCGTCATCAGTGAGCGTCAGGGATATGTGAACAGCGCAGAGGTTCAGCCGATGAGTGAGGCGGATGCCGCTGCCAGAATTTCGGCGATCCAGGATGAAAAGGCCAAAGCCAACAGTCCGGGACAAAATCCGAATGACACCGGAACCATGTTCTCCGGATATGCCGTGACGGACAACAAACGCGGAACCAATGAGAGCAATCTCCGGGATGGAATCAGCAACGGCAAGGTAATCGGGACCTATAAGGACGGTGTTCTGGTTCAGATCCTGAATCAGACGCAGGACAGCGAGGCACATCTGTGGTATGAGGTCGCGGTGCTGCCGGAGGGAACGCACGGATACATGCGGGATTTCCTGCTGACCCTGCTCACCAATAATGAGGCAGAACCGCTGCTGGCGAAGCTCAGAACCTCATCACCGGAGCAGACAAACACACAGGAACCGTCTGCACCGGAGAACGTCGTAACCTCGTCGCCGGATACACCGAAGGAATCGCCCTCGAACAGTCCGCAGGAAACCGGCACGCAGAACCAGGGCCAGTTCCCCATGTGGGGCTTTACCCTTGAGCAGAGCGGCGGAATTTCCATCGTGCTGCGCGAGGCACCGAATGCCCCGATTCCGCAGGTTGGAACCGTTCCCATTATCACACATGCAACACCCGTCCGGATTGACGGAGAGGCCTATGATGACACCGGCCGCCTGTGGAGTCTGGTGACAGATCTCAATACAGGTGCATCGGGGTATATGGAAGCTTCCGCCATTGAGAAGACAACGGAGGAAGCGGCCAAGGCGGCGATTGTTGTGCCGGAGGTAACGACGGTTCCGCCGGTGGCGACGCCGACGACAGTGCCTACTCCTACACCCGAGCCGACACCGACGCCGACACCCACGCCCTCGCCGACACCGGATCCGGGTGAGGAACAGCTCCTGGTGGATGGAGAAATTTACCATTACGGCTATAACACGGATGCACAGGTGAATGTGCGCAAGACGGCGGGGACCAACGGAAGTGTGGTTACGAAACTCCAGAAGGGCACCATTATCTGGGTCATGGAACAGGTAACGGGGACCGATGGGGACAAATGGTGTCATGTGCGCGCGGAATCCGGTGCTGAGGGATACATGAAAGCCAAGTTTGTCCGCCTGATGGCCACAAACGAGGAGGCCATGTATGTGGCAAGCCTGGCAGATCCTGAGGTGGCACCGGTGAGAACGCCGTCACCGACGCCGACGGCCGAGGTGACGCCGACGCCTGAGGTAACGCCCACACCGGCAGCGACACCGAGTCCGTCGCCAACGGCAACGCTCACACCGACACCGACACCCAGCGCATCACCGACAATGACGCCGACTCCGACGCCGACGCCGACACCTACCGCAGTTCCCACACGTACGCCGGCACCCATGGATCTGAATGCGTATGCGCGGATTGTGAGCAACGGAACACCGCTGCGCGGCAATCCGGATAACAATGCCTATCTGCAGGATATCCTGGATGGGGATAAGGTTGTTCATCTGTTCCAGAGTGTATATGCACAGGATGGCATGACCTGGTACCTCTCACAGTACAACGGTCAGTGGGGATATATCCGGGCGGATCTGGTCCGCGTGATGGGACAGCAGGAAACGGAGGAATATCTGGCCAGCCTGCAGACGGCGATGGCCACCCCGACGGTAATGCCCCAGTCGACACCGGAACCGTACAGCCTGGATGCGACCAGCGCCTATGCCAGACTGGTCAAGGATTCGGTGAATCTCCGGCTGACCCCGTCCTCAAGCGGAACCAGTCTTGGCCGTATTCCGGTCAATACGCTGCTTCTGGTAACCGGAACCCAGTCGGATGGAACCTATACCTGGTATCAGGTGAATTACAACGGAAAAGACGGCTATGTCCGCAGTGACATGGCACAGATGCTGACTATCGCGGCCCTGCAGGATTATCTGGCGGAGCAGCGGAATACGGCAAGGAACAATACATCGACCAGCACCGGTTCAGGCAGCAACAGCAGTTCGACCGGCAATAATGTTTCGTATACCATTAAGGGAACCCCGCTGCAGGATCTGCTGCCGGTAGACAACAGCTGGACGGCCACCGGATCAGTCAGCACGGCAGCCGGGACAGCGATTCCCGCCGCGACGGGCGCGGCACTTCCCCGGGCAACCACAACTGCGGCCCCGGGAACAACGCCTACGCCGGTGCCCCCGGCAGTCCCTGCGTCCCTGATCAGCACCCAGGGGAATATGAAGGTCAATAATGTCCCGGCCGTCAGCAAGGATGGCAGGTTTACCATCTACGGTGTCACCAACGCCTATACAACGGTGACGGCGACAGCCATTTATGAATCGGCCGGCACGCAGAACGGCAGCCTGATCCGGACCATGCTGATCCGGGATGCGGTGGCAGAGAGCAATGGCGTCCGCAAGACCGTAGGCAATACGGTATCAGATGCCAAGGGCGCATTTGCCATGGACATCCAGCTGCCCATGACCGGACCGCTGACCTTTGAGGTGAGTTCCGGTACGGCTTATGCCCGCTATGCGATGACGTATGATACGAGCGCAGGTGCGGCAGCGACGGCAGCCCCCGGCGCATCCGCGTCGCCGGCGCCCAACGCAACGGTTCAGCCGGGCGCGGCACCGGAGGTCGTTGAGGAGAAAAACAACAACATCATTCCCATTGTCCTGGTTGTCCTGGCTCTGCTCTGTGCCGCTGGCGCGTATGGATACTATATCTGGCGCAAGCGGTCTGAGGAAGAACTGGATAATGAGGAGGATGAGGATGACCGCGGCGAAAAGGCACTGAGAGAACAGCAGCTGCAGAGAACCAGACAGCAAAATGCAGCGGTTCCCGGCACGGCACTCCGCAGACCCTATGTGTCCAGCGGCGATGTCGTTGGGAATACGTCGGGGAACGGACCGAAGGAAGTGCCCGATTACATGAAGAAGCGGATGGATAAGGATGGAAAACCGGACTCCGCCGCAGAAACGGCGCGTCCGGAACCGGTAAAGACGGAAAACCCCTATCAGAGACAGGGAGATAATCCGTACGCGCGCAAAGAACCGGGTCAGGCGCCGGTGAAGCCGGTTGCACCGGTACCGCCGACACCGCCTGTTCCGCCCAAAGCCTCGCCGGCTCCCGCAGAACCGGTGAAACCGGCATCGGGATCGACAGCGAATACGGCGAATCCGGCGGACAATGCACCACGCAGACGCCGGCGCAGCTCAGATGAGTAATCCATTTTGCTGAATACAGAACAAGGCTGACCGTAACGGGCAGCCTTGTTCCTGTTTTACGGGGTGCCGGAGGGATGGAGTGCTGAACAGTGTCAATGAAGATTTCATTGATTACAGGCCGGATTTCTGCTATACTTGCAGTGTACCTTTAAAACCTGACCAGTCACGATTATTTAACACGGGAATGGCTGACCCGACGTGCAGCACTTTGTCAGGGATGAGCAGTGAAAGAGCCTGCGGCCTAAAAAAGGAGAGAACCCGAATGACAATGGACATGAACCGGAATCTGTCGACTCCGGAAAAGCGACAGTTGTTTCGGGATAAATTCAGGAAATTGGTGGAAACATATGCACGCAGTCTGTGTGGGGATGCCCGGAGTGCCTCTCTGCTGACGGAGGATGTGTTTCTGAGAGTGGAGTTGGAATACAGGGAGCAGCTTCTGCCTTCGTACTGTGAACCGTTTCTGGCAGGCAGAGTCAATCTGGCTTATGCAATGACCGGAGGGAAAACAGAGACAGTCGAGGCGGATATCAGTCGGCTGCGGCAGCAGCTTGCATCGGTTGAATCCGGGCAATAGTATACCTGCCGCATCGCGGCAGTTTGTCGGGAAAGAGTATCGGAGGTGACCGGTACCACACGACCAGGCTGCGGCGTATATCGGAGAAGGATCCGGGGCCTTCGGAGGTTCCGTGACAAAATAATAGGAGGCAGAATATGTCAATGAACGAGTACTCACTTCGTAAGGCTTTTTTTGGAAAGCATTACATCAAGCAGGATGTAGATAATCAGCTGAGCAGTATGCGCTCGGAAATTGAGAACCTGGAAAAGAAAGTGAAGGCGGCTCAGGAAGAAAAGGATTATCTGAACGACCGGATCAGCCAGGGGGAAACTGTTCGCCTGGATCAGGAGACGCTGATTAACGAAAAAGAGGAACGCATTGAGGAACTGGAAACCGTCAATGAGGATCTGAAGCAGAAGGCAAAGGCTGTACAGGAAAAGCTGGAGAAGACGCTGCACGAGAAGAGTACGCTTGAGACACAGGTCAAAGATCTGAAAGCTTCGGATGAGGCCAATGCGCAGAAAATCAAAGCCGGAAAGAAAGAGTTTGAGGACCGGCTGGCTGCACAGGAGAAGAAAAAGACAGAGGAACTGGCGGCACTGCGGAAGACCTTCGGTGAGGAGCGGAATACGCTGGAACAGTCAAAGACTGAACTGAAGGAACGGCTGGAAAAGGAATACAATGAGCAGCTGTCGGCTGCTGTCAGTCGGACGGAAGAGCTGGAGCGCGCATATACGGAACAGATCAGTGATGCAGAAAAGACGCATGCAGACCAGCTGGCGGCAATTGAAAAAGATGCGGAGGATCGTGTTGCCGCGGTCGAAAAAGACGCGGCAGACCGGATTGCAGCAGCGGAGAATTGCGCAGAAGCGGCCCGCCAGGACGCGGCAGACCGGATTGCGGCAGCTGAGAAAAATGCGGAGGAGTGTGCAGAAGCGGCTCGCAAGGATGCGGCAGACCGGATTGCGGCAGCTGAGAAAAACGCGGAGGAGTGCGCAGAAGCGGCCCGTCAGGAAGCGGCAGACCGGATTGCAGCGGCTGAGAAGAATGCGGAGGACTGCGCAGAAGCGGCCCGTCAGGAAGCGGCAGACCGGATTGCAGCGGCGGAAAAAGATGCACAGGAGCGCATGGAAGCGGCGGAGAATGAGCATGCGGAAAAGGTCTGTGCGCTTGAAGGGTCTTTGCGGACCCAGAAAGAACTGGTTGACAGCCAGAACAATGTCATTGATCAGCTGAAAAACCAGATTGAAGAACAGAAAAAGGAAATCCGCCGGCTGTCAGCGTTTGAGCCCCTCAAGGAAGAAGTGGAACGGCTTCGCAATGAGGGACATAAGAAGGATGCGCATAACCAGGAACTGGAGGATCAGCTGCGGGAGAGCCAGATTCATCTGGAGCAGTCAGAGCGCCGCGTGCAGCGTCTCTCTGCCATCATTGATCAGCAGAAGAACAAGATTGAGGAATACGACCGGCTGCTCGAGGATGGATCGGTGGAGAAGGCGGAGGTTACTGCCAAGCGGATCCTGGCGGATGCAAACGAGCGTCAGCAGAAGATCCTGAAGGAGACGGAGGAAATCCGCTCCCGCATTATGGCGGCTGCCCGTGCCACCTATTACAATACCATGCAGTTCCGTGTCAGCGTGGCGGATCAGTTTTCGCAGCTGGAGCGTGAGATCGATGAGTCGGTCAGCGCCATGCGTCAGATTGAAATGCCCAGTGTTCCGAAAGAACTGCTTCCTGAGGGAAACGAAGAAACGAAAACCTGGTAAAATCACGCAGCGCAGGGGTTTAGTTCTCCTGCGCTGTCACTAATAGGAAGGGTAATATGTCATTATATGAAAAATTGCTCAGCGGTGAGGAACAGCTTGCCCTGGTAGGCCTGGGCTATGTGGGAATGCCCATTGCCGTGGCATTTGCCAGAAAAGTAAAGGTAATCGGATATGACCTTAACCGGGAAAAGATCCGGTGTTATCAGGAGGGGAAAGATCCCACACAGGAAGTGGGGGATGAGGTGATATCCGGAACCAGTGTCCGCTTTACCTCGGATGAAAAGGATCTGGATCATGCCATGTTCTTTATTGTGGCGGTTCCGACGCCCGTGAATCAGGACAAGACGCCGAATCTGGATCCGGTGCTCAGCGCCTGCGTAACAGTAGGGAGGCACATTCGCAGGGGAGCGATTGTGGTGTTTGAGTCCACCGTGTATCCCGGTGTCACGGAGGACCTGTGCGTGCCGGTTATTGAGCGGGAGTCAGGACTGGTTTGCGGAAAGGATTTCAAGGTCGGATACAGCCCGGAGAGGATCAATCCGGGGGACAAGGTACACCGGCTTGAAAATATCCGCAAAATTGTCTCCGGAATGGATGAGGAATCCCTTGAGGAAATCCGTAAAGTGTATGATCTGGTGATTGAGGCCGGAACGGTCCCGGTGTCCAGCATCAAGACAGCGGAGGCCATTAAGGTTGTTGAGAACAGCCAGAGGGACATCAATATCGCGTTCATGAATGAACTGGCCATGGTATTTGACCGGCTGGGAATTGATACCAACGAGGTCGTGGACGGGATGAACACCAAGTGGAATGCACTGGGATTCCGCCCGGGTCTGGTAGGCGGTCACTGCATCGGTGTGGATCCGTATTATTTCACGTATGAGGCGGAGAAGCTGGGATATCACAGTCAGATTGTCCTGTCAGGGCGCAAAGTGAACGACGGAATGGGACAGTTTGTGGCGGATGCGGCCATCAAGCAGATGATTCTGGCAGGGAAAACAGTCAGAGAGGCGAGAGTGATTATCCTCGGCCTGACCTTCAAGGAGAACTGTCCGGATATCCGGAACAGCAAGGTGGAGGACATTATCCGCCGTCTGCGTGAGTACGGCATTGATCCGGTTGTGATCGATCCCCATGTGTCGCCGGAGGATGCCATGCGCGAGTATGGCGTGCATCTGCAGACGCTTGAGGAGGCAAAGAATGCAGACTGTGTGATTACGGCTGTTGCGCATGACTGCTTCCGGAAAATCACGCTGGATGAGATTGCGGACATGTACCGGCCCGGCCCGATGGCGGAGAAAGTGCTGATCGATGTGAAGGGCCTCTATCCGATACGGGAACTGAAAAAGCATGGATTTGCCTACTGGCGGCTGTAAAAGGCAGTCTGTATACAGGAATCTGAAATGCCGGCGCAGCGCTTTGCACGGGGCGAGTGGATTGAAATCTTGGGTGCTGCACCGGAGTGGCTGAAGGAATCCGTCTCCCTCCCATAGGACAAGTGGACAGGAAAACAGACAGAAACAGGAAGGATAGGGAATGTCGCAACAATATATTGTAACGGGAATGACATGTGCTGCGTGTCAGGCACACGTGGAAAAGGCAGTATCAAACCTTAAAGGCGTCGAATCGGTGACGGTATCGCTGCTTACCAATTCGATGGCCGTCAGCGGGGATGTCCCTGCTGCTGAGGTGATCAAAGCCGTTGAAAAGGCCGGATACGGGGCACAGGTCAAAGGGACGGAGACGGCGAAAAAAGCAGGCGGATCCGTCAGCGCGAAACTTGCCGCTGAGGAGGATGCGCTCAGGGACCGGGAGACGCCGAGACTGAAAAAGCGCCTGATACAGTCAGTTGTGTGGCTGCTGGTCCTGATGTACCTGACCATGGGGCATCATATGCTGGGGCTGCCGGTGCCTGCCTTTTTAGCACACAATCATTTGGGGCTTGCGCTGACGCAGATGATCATTGCGCTCATCGTGATGGGGATCAACCGGGACTTTTTTATCTCCGGTTTCCGCGGCCTGATGCATCTGTCGCCCAATATGGATGCACTGGTGGCCCTTGGCTCTTCGGTCTCCTTTGGCTGGTCGTTATATGTGTTTTATCAGATGACGGTCATGGTGACCAACGGCACCCCCAATATGGACCTGATGGGCATCTATCATGAGCAGCTTTACTTTGAGACGGCGGCGATGATTCCCGCCCTCATCACGGTTGGCAAAACGCTTGAGGCCATGTCCAAGGGACGGACCACGGATGCGCTCAAAAACCTGCTCCGGATGGCGCCGAAAACGGCGGTCATCGAGCGGGACGGGCAGACGGTGGAGGTCGGGATAGATGAGGTGCAGCCCGGGGATATCTTTGTTGTCAAACCCGGGGAATCGATTCCCGTGGACGGTGTCATTATCGACGGCGGGACGGCGGTGGATGAATCGGCCCTTACCGGTGAGTCCATTCCCGTGGACAAAGGGGTGGATGACGCGGTATCGGCTGCGACGATGAATCAGTCCGGCTTTATCCGGGCACGCGCCACGCGGGTCGGAGAGGATACCACCTTTGCACAGATCATTCAGATGGTGTCGGATGCGGCTGCCACCAAGGCCCCTATCGCCCGGATAGCGGATAAGGTTTCGGCTGTTTTTGTTCCGGCTGTCATGGGAATTGCCGCGGTGGTGTTTGTTGCCTGGCTCATGGCCGGTCAGACGGTGACGTTTGCGCTGGAGCGGGCGATTGCGGTGCTGGTGGTTTCCTGTCCCTGTGCACTGGGCCTGGCGACGCCGGTGGCCATCATGGTCGGGAACGGAATGGGCGCCCGGAACGGGATTCTGTTTAAAACCTCGGAGGCACTGGAAAATACCGGACGTGTACAGATTGTCGCGCTGGATAAGACCGGGACCATTACGGCAGGGAAGCCGGTGGTGACGGATATTGTTCCGGCGGCGGGCGTTGGTCAGGAGGAACTGCTGGAGGCAGCCTATGCGCTTGAACGGAAGTCGGAACATCCGCTGGCCAGGGCGATTGTCGCCCTGGGGGATGAAAAAGGGCTGCCCCGGCATGAGGTAACGGATTTTGCGGTGCTGGCCGGCAACGGGCTTGAGGGCCGGCTCAATGGACAGCGTCTGCATGGCGGTTCGGGCAAATACATCGCCGGCATTGCGGCCATTGCGGATATGAAAGAAAAGGCAGATGCCCTGGCGGGCCTGGGGAAAACGCCGCTGTTTTTTGCCCGGGAAGGGCAGCTGCTGGGCATTATTGCGGTAGCGGATGTGATCAAGCCGGATTCCGCCCGTGCGGTCCGGGAACTGCAGGGACAGGGCATTGAGGTCGTCATGCTGACCGGCGACAACGAACGCACCGCAAAGGCCATCGGCGCACAGGCCGGTGTGGATCAGGTGATCGCCGGTGTGCTGCCTGAGGGCAAAGAGGCGGTTATCCGGGAACTGCAGACCCGGGGCCGGGTCGCCATGGTAGGAGATGGAATCAATGATGCGCCTGCGCTTACGCGGTCAGATGTGGGAATTGCCATTGGCGCGGGAGCGGATGTGGCCATAGATGCGGCAGACATCGTCCTGATTGAATCCAGGCTGACGGATGTGCCGGGGGCGATACGTCTCTCAAGGGCGACGCTCCGGCGAATCCACGAGAACCTTTTCTGGGCATTTGCGTATAATGCGCTGCTGATTCCCATGGCAGCCGGACTGTATCCCGGCATCAAAATGCACCCGATGTGGGGCGCGGCGGCGATGGCGCTGTCCTCGTTTACGGTGTGCATGAATGCGCTGAGACTCAATCTCTTTAACGTCCATGATCCCTCCGGGGACCGGAAAATCCGCAAACCGGCGGCGCCGGCAGACGGCCCGGTCACGGTGAATGCTGGACAGGACCAAAAGCCGGACGCCTGCGGGCTAAGACAGGAACAGACGGAAACGTGCAGCGGACAATGCCCGGCATTGCAGGTAACGACGGTCAATGTCGGGGGAATGATGTGCGAAAACTGCGAGCGTCATGTGAAAAAAGCGCTGGAAGGGATTGAGGGCATCGCGGAGGCCGCCCCGGATTATACGACCGGCAGGGTTGTGGTCAGACATGCCGGCCCTCTTGATGAGGGGAAGATGAAAACGGCGATTGAAGACGCGGACTATGAATACAAGGGGATTGCCTGAACCGGGCCGGATCCTGCGGGCGTGACAGCGCGCGATGTTGAGAGGTGAGCATGGCTCACCTCTTTTCGCGTGTATTGGTCTCCTGTCAGGAGCGGGAAAGTTGCACCGGAGACGGATATCGGTTATAATCTTGTACCGAAAACGGTCAGATGAACCAAAATCACAAAATTGTACAGCGTAAATTGAGGTAACCATGATGCGTGAGGAACTGTCCTGCCAAAGCAAAAACGAACAGATGCCGGGCAAAGGCCGGATCGGGAAGCGCCTGATCCTCTTGTGGCTGGCTTTGCTGCTTGGGGTGATTCTGTATTCCATGCCGCCCAGACAGAGGTGGACCTTTGACCGCGACTACCTGTCCATGGCCGCCAAAACCATGGAGGAGGCGGAGCTGGCAGAGAAGCAGGCCGGGGAGCTCATGGATCTGGAGAAGATGCGGGCGGACGAGAGGCGAAGCGGCGGCATCTGGGGAGCAACGGAGACGGATGTGGTCTGGCAGCCGTATATGCGGGCGGAGGACCCGGAGGGCGGAATGAACCTCACCTGGGGCCATTACACCATGACGCTGCAGGCGGAGCCTGGAACCGTGTTCCGGGGGAAAATCGTCAGCGCAGGCTATCAGCCGTTTGTGGAGCAGGGGGAATTTGAAGGGACGGCGGATGAATCAGGCAGGGTTATCGTGCCGTTTCATCTGAGCGATACGGCCTTCCGGGTCTATGCAGCCTTTGAAACGGGAATGGATGAAATCCGGCTGCTGACCTTTGAACGGGTGCATGGATTTCTTTCGCCGGATGCGGCCGCCATTGCCCTCCTTCTGGGCCTTATCGGCACGGTGCTGGTGTGCCGGAGAATGTCCAGGGCGCCGCTCCTGGTGGCCGGACTGGCGGTGTTTGCCTGCATGCCGCTCCTCTGGCAGGGACTGTATGACGGGCATGATCTGCTGTTCCACCTTAACCGCATTGAGGGAATCGCGGCCGGGCTTCGCTGCGGGCAGTTCCCTGTCCGCATTCATGCCTCGACCCTGCTGGGATATGGCTATGCCGCCCCGGAATTCTATCCGGAACTGTTCCTGTACATTCCGGCCCTGATGCGCAACGCCGGGGTATCCCTCTGTGTCAGCGTGCAGGTTTTCCTGGCACTCATTAACTTTGCCACCGCATGGATCTGCTGTTATTGCGCAGAACGGCTCCTGCACAGCCGGAAAATGGCGGCAGGGGCGGCTGCCCTGTACCTGCTCAATCCGTATCGTCTGGTGAATCTGTACGTCCGTGCGGCAATAGGCGAGGCACTTGCGATGACCTTTTTCCCGCTGGTCCTGCTGGCAATGTACGAACTGCTGGCAGGGGACAGCCGGCGCTGGCCGCTGCTTACCCTTTCCATGTTCTGCATTTTCATGAGTCATCTGCTCAGTACGCTGTTCGCGGCCCTCTTCTGTGCCCTGGCCGTCCTGATCTGCCTCCCGCGGATTATCCGGGAGCCCCGGCGGATCGGGCACGGGATCCTGGCTGCCGGCCTGACGGTCCTTTGCAGCCTGTGGTTCATCGTTCCCATGATCACGTATATGCGGAGCGGCATTTCCACGTATGTGGGATTTGATTCCTGGCTGCACGCACTGCAGCCGGGCGGACTTCTGGTGGGCTTTGCCGGAAGCACGGGCAGTGTCACGGACAGCCTGGAGGATTTTTCATACACCATTGGCGTGGTGCCGGGACTGGCCATTATGGCCGGCGCCGCCCTGGCCTTTATCGGGCTGGTGCAGCGCAGGGGGGAGCATTCCGGCACTCGCCTGATCAGCTTCTGTCTCATCCTGGGGGCCGTGGCGCTGTTTATGTCCACCAGCCTTTTCCCGTGGGAATTCCTGTGCAAGACGCGGAAACCGTTCTCACTGGTATTCCATCAGATCCAGTTTCCCTGGCGGTTTGTCGGCGTTGCCACGCCGTTTCTTTCCCTGGCCGGCGCCTGGGGCTTTATGCAGTGCCGGAAGGAGGACAGTGCCGGGATTGCCGCGCTCCTGGTCCTCTGCATGGTATCCGGCGGATACATCATGCAGCATGTGGTGGAGAAAGGAACGGTGCTGGGGCCCGAGGATGTCAGCAACACGCGGCAGAATCAGTTTGAATACCTGTATCCGTATACGGAAAAAGAGGCTCTGGCAGCCGGACGGCTGCAGGTCCGCGGCCTGACGCCGTATACGTTGACGGATGTACGGAAAGAGGGCACCAACGTCCGTTTCCGCCTGTCCATCGAGCCGGGAGAGTACTATATCGAGCCGCCGCTTCTTTACTATCCGGGGTATGAGGCCGTGGCGGAGGATGGCACCCGGTATGAGATTGACCGGAATGTCAACAACACGCTTCGAATCAGATATCCGTCAGACGGAACCGAGCGGCTGATTCAGGTCACGTACAGGGAGCCGCTCCTGTGGCGGCTGGCGGAGCTGCTCAGCCTGCTGGGCCTGATCATCCTTGGATGGATGCAGATCAGATGCCGCAGGGCTAAAACGCAGCCAATAGTCAGACGGATGCCCTGACAGATTGCGGATGGGGAGAATTGGATGGAGGAGAAACCGGTAATCCGGATGAGCGTGCGGAACGTCGTGGAACTGACGCTGTATGATCCGGACCTGCAGCCTGCGGCCGGGGTCATGGAAAGGATGCGTGAGGGAACCAGGGCGCATCTGACCCGTCAGGAAAATGGACGTCAGACGGAGGAGGCGTATCAGGCAGAGGTTCCGCTGTCCCTGGATGTTGAGACAGATGACCTGATTCTCCGTGTCCAGGGCCGGGCAGATGCGCTGTATAGGGACCGGGCCGGGCAGGTGATTGAGGAACTCAAACTGGGGACGGCCGAAAGTGAACTGAATCCTGCACACATGGCCCAGGTGGAAATGTACGGGCATATGTTCCTGACTGCCACGGGGGATGACCGGGTCCGGCTTCTGGTTCGCTATGTGGATGTGACGGGACAGGTACAAAGGGAGTACGGGGATGTGCGCATGGCGGCGGAGCTCCGGGAGCGGTTTTGTGAACTGTGTGCCCCGGCCATCGCGCTGGCAGAGCGGAATCTCAGACGCCTGAAACGCCGGAATCTGTCAATTGAGACGCTGTCATTCCCTTTCCCGTCATATCGTGAGGGCCAGCGGCAGTTTTCCGCCGCAGTGTACAGGGCAATCCGGGACAGGAAACGTCTGTTTGCCCAGGCGCCGACGGGAATCGGGAAAACCATGGCCGCCATTTTTCCGGCCGTGCATGCGCTGCGGCTGGGAGATTGTCAGCGGGTGCTGTTCCTGACCGCCCGGACGACGGGCCGACAGGCGGCCGTGGAGGCGGCACGCCGCCTCACGGATACCGGGGCGTGGCTTGAAACCGTGGAAATCATTGCCAAAGGGAAAGCCTGTCCGTATGAGGTGCAGGACTGCAGGCCGGACAGTTGCCCGAGAGCCAGAGGCTTTTATGACCGGCTGCCGGAGGCACTTTGCCGGATGGATGAACGGTGTATCTGGGATACGCAGTCGATCCTTGCACTGGCGGAAGAACAGGTGCTGTGTCCCTTCGAACTGTCGCTTGAGATGGCGGCCGCTGCGGATCTGGTCATCTGTGATTACAACTATGTCTATGATCCGGCAGTTGCCATTGACCGTCTGACCCGGCAGAGTGCCATCCTGGTGGATGAGGCGCACCGCCTGGCAGAGCGTGTCAAGGATGATTATTCCATCTCTCTTCGTCTGGATGAGGTTCGGGAGCTGCGCAGGATGATTGGGAAAAGCCTCGGGCGCAAAAGCGCGGTGTATAAGGCATTAAGCGGGGTGATCGAGGAGATCCGCAGCGCGCTGGACCGGACGGAGAGACCGGAGGGACTGCCCTGGGGCGACATGGATGTGAGGATGGAAGCACTGCTTGAAAGTGCCGTTAAAGTGGCAAGTGGCGCGGAGGGAATCCCAGATGCGCTGAGCCTTGCCATGGACTGGCTGTCTGTGTCAAAGCGCTGGTCAGACCGGTATGTCTTTCTGACAGAGGGAACAGGGGACCATACTCAAATGAGCATTCGCCTGCTGGATGCGGCCCCGGAAATCCTGGCTATTTCCAGGCAGGCACGGGGAGCAGTGTATTTTTCAGCCACGCTGGCCCCGCTGCCGGCGGCCATGCGGCTGCTGGGACATCTGCCGGAGGATCTGACATTGATGCTGCCCTCGCCGTTTCGGCCGGAGGCACTCCGTGTCCGGATTCTGCCCATTGATGTCCGTTATTCGGCGAGGCAGCGCAATGCGCCTCTTGTCGCGAAGGCGGTGGAGACGTTTTTACGGGAGAACCCGGGGAATGCCATGGTGTTTTTTCCCTCGTACGCCTATCTTGAGATGGTGGCGGACTGTTTTGAGAACCGGATGTGTCCGGGCGGGAGAACGTGCCTGATAGAGGCGCGCGGGATGCGGGAAGCGGACCGGACGGAACTGCTGCACCGTTTCAGTGAGGATGGCGAGGTTGTGCTTTTGTGTGTATTGGGCGGGTCATTTGCCGAGGGCATTGACCTGCCAGGCAGCCGCCTGATGAACGTTGTAGTGATTTCGACAGGGATGCCGACAATGGATGCCCATATTCGGGCGATGCAGGCGTATTATCAGGCACGCGGGGAGGACGGCTTTTTTTACACAATGACACTGCCCGGGATGATCCGGGTGATTCAGGCAGCCGGGCGGCTGATCCGGACGGAAACGGATACCGGATCGCTGCTGCTGATCGATCAGAGATTCAGACAACGACAAACGCGGAGTCTGCTGGATGGGACACTCATCGGGGCAGCTCTGGCACTGGGGAGCGGCCCTGTCGCGAAGCGACAGCTAAGTCAAATCCAGGCTTCATGCAATGCTGCTCCGGCAAACGACCAACATTGAGGCCTGCAAAGGAGAGAATGAAAATGCACGAAAAGAGTGGACAAAGATCCGGGCAGTTATGCAGCATGTTATTTACGGGCAGGGCCGAAAACAAACGGCACCGCCTGCAAAAACGCGGATTGATTCTGTTGCTTCTGCTTTTGATGATGATCTGCACAGGAAACGCAGAGATGAATTATGAACTGGTTAATCCGCATCTGAGCGTGCAAAAGGGCTGGACGGAAAATCCGGATCAGAACATGCCGGAAATGTCCATGACCAGTCAGGGAATGGCGGACCAGAATTGGCAGGGAAATCCCGGACAGCCGGACATGACCGGCCAGGGAACGGGGAACCCTGGTCTGCCCGGACAGGAATGGCAGGGGAATCCTGTCCCGGCGGACATGGCCGGACAGGGAATGGTGAATCCTGGCCTGCCGGGACAGGACTGGCAGGGAAATCCCGGACAGCCGGACATGGCCGGACAGGGAATGGTAAATCCTGGTCTGCCCGGACAGGCACCGCAAGAGAATCCTGCCCCGGCGGATATGACCGGACAGGGGATGGTGAATCCCGGTCTGCCGGGACAGGACTGGCAGGGAACGGTAAATCCCGGCCTGCCCGGAATGGAGCCGCAGGGGAATCCGGCACTGTCGGAACTGGGCGGACAGGGAATCGTGAATCAGGGGCTGCCGCCTGCACAGGAAGTCCAGACGATTCCTGAAAATGAGGCGGAAGTATTGCCGCCGGAACTGCTGGAAGGCGGACTTGCGGAGGCGGCCGGATGGGTTGAACCGGCAATGTCACCGGCGCCGGCAGAGAATACCTGGCCCAGGACCTTTACCGTGACCGTGGCAGGGGATACCACACTGGGCTCAACGGATACGCTTCGAAAGCGGGAGGACTGCTTTGAGAATGTGGCCGCTGCCAACGGCTATGGATGGTTTTTCTCGGGACTGACATCACTGTTTGGAACAGATGACCTGACCCTGATCAATTTTGAAGGGACACTTACCGAGGAAACGGCCAAGAAAGAGAAGAAGTTTAATTTCAAAGGTCCGGCGGAATACACGGAGATCCTGACCAGCGGCAGTGTTGAGGCGGTGAATGTGGCCAACAACCACACCCTTGACTATGGCGAAAAGGGTCGGGAGGATACCATTGCCAATCTTGAGGCTGCCGGCCTGATAGTCTCCGGTAACGGTCAGCTGGGCATTTTTGAGAAAAATGGCATCAGGGTCGGCATGACCGGGTACTGTTTCCCGTATAAGGACGGGAAAAAGGATATCTCGGCGGATGTACGGAAACTGCGGGAAGCGGGCTGTCAGATTGTCATAGCCAGTTTCCATTGGGGCAGCGAATACCGGGAGGATTTTACCGGGGAACAGAGAAATATCGGACGGGCGGCCATCCGTGCGGGGGCGGATATTGTCGTTGGACATCATCCGCACATCGTGCAGGGAGTGGAACAGTACCAGGGCCGCTATATCCTTTATTCCCTGGGCAATCTGGTGTTTGGCGGGAATGTGGACCCGGATGACCGGGATTCCTGTGCCATGCGGCTCACCTTTACGGTGTATCAGGATCGGGCGGAACCGCCGGTGATGAGCATTGTGCCGCTGCGCCTGACCAGCCTTGACAAGGGAACGGACTACCGGCCGGTCCTGGCAGAGGGAGAGGAAGCAGAGAGAATCGTCAACCGGATTCTGAAACGGTCCCATGAAATGGACCAGTTTGTCAATCTCCCGTTCATGCCGTGATGGCCGATATGGATCCTGACAGGTATCCGAAATGTCGGTAATTTATGCATGGGATTTTGCCATACAGCGGCAGATGGTCATATGACCAGGCCGCTCAGGCGAACGACGAAGTATGAGAAAGGAGCAGGGAATGTCCGCGCATTTTGCGTTATTTGCGGATCTTGAAAACTGCGGCGGAAAGAAGAATGTTCTTCTGGATGTCATTGAGCGGGTAAAACTACGCGGGGATATACTGATCGGCAAGGTATACGGCTATACAGACAGCTATTCGGAACTGAAGGAAGTGCTGCTGTCCAACACCTTTGCGGTTGTTCCGTCTCTGCGATACGGGCACAGTCAGAAAAACAGCATGGACATTCAGCTGGTGATCGATGCGTTGGATGTGGCTTTTACCAATCCCCTGATTGACAGTTTCTGCATTGTCTCCGGGGACAGTGATTACGTGCCGCTGGTCGGAAAGCTGAAAAGCATGGGAAAATTCGTTCTTGGGATTTCCCGCAGTGAGGTAGCCTCAGGCGTGTTCATGAATGCCTGCAGCGAATTCCAGTTCCTTGAGAGCGTGGCGGCCAAGAAGAAGCGGGTTCAGGAGAAGGAAACCGGAGAGACGCTGACGCTGCAGGAGGTGAATGACCTGATCGTCACCATTCTGCGGGATAGTGAGAGCGGGGAGGTGCTGGCCTCCGAGGCGAAAAATACGCTTCTTCGTCTGCGGCCGGAATTTTCCGAGAAGAGTCTGGGATTTTCCACGTTTGGAAAGCTGATCGCGGAGCTTTCCGCCCGTTTTGGGGCGTTCACGGTGAACAGTGAGCAGCATAACAGGAAGCTGAGCCTCAATCAGGGCGGAACGGCGGTGGATGAGCTGACCCGGGATAACTTTATTCCGGCCTTCCGGAAGATCCTGGATGTGTACAAGAGTGAAGGGTTTGACCGCATCAATCCCCCGGTCCTGAAGGCGGCGGTACTGGACGCCTATCCGGATTTCAGTGAACGGCAGATTGGATTCCGGCGCTTCTCGGATGTGCTGAGAGAACTGGAACGGGCAAAACTTCTGAAAGTGGAAATGGCCGAAGGCGGGAATATGCTGGTGAGGATCGAATGAGCAGACGGTTATTTGGATGCCTGCTGATCCTTGCCTGTCTGCTGGCATCAGGTGCCATGGCCCAGACCATCCGGATGGATGAGGGGTATGCGGCCTATGATTACCCGGATGACTGGCTTGTGCTTTCGCCGGAACTGTGCCGGGTGTATGCACCCGTGATCCGGGAGAAAGGCATGGATCCGGAGGCACTGGCACTGGATATGGGGAACACGCATGTGCTCAGCTGCGCGTACAATGCGGATTTTACGCAGCGCCTGGCGGTGCAGGTCTGGGAGGAGGAAGTCTCTCAGAAGATGTTTGATATCGGCCGTGCACAGACCGGTGACCGGCGCCGCATCCGGGCGAATGTGGAAGCCAATTCGCTCTGGGAGAGCCGCGGTTACCGGACACAGGATGCGGAATGGCAGAATGTGGGGGACCGGTACTGGCTGTACATCCATTACACGAAGACGGATAACGGTGAGACGGTGGGACGCGGCCTGCGGTACCTGACCATCCATAACGGACAGATTGTGGTACTGGACTGGCAGAATTCGGGGCGCCGGTTTTCCAACCGTGACCTGGCCCAGTTTCGCAGCTGGCTGCAGAAAATGGTTTTCCTGAAGGACATTGAGGAGCCGATGCGTGAAATCGCGCTGAATGTGGAACTGCCGACGGAAACCAGCTCTGGAAATCTTGACATTGTCGGGACAACGGAGCCCGGGGCGGAGGTGACGCTGAGTATGGAGAGCGAGCAGATCGCCCTGCAGACGCTGGATGAGACGACGGCAGGAAACCGGGGGGCGTTCCGATTCCGGGTTTCCCTTGAAAAGGAAGGGGAAACGGAACTGATCGTTCATGCGCACGCAGATGGACTCATTGATGCCTCCGTACGCGGATGGGTCACGTTCAATTCCAAGACGCTGCCGGTGTCCGGGATAGATGAAAACATGACGACCAGCCAGGATCAGGTGGTCATCTCCGGCACGACACTTGCCGGGACGCAGCTCCAGCTCATCTCTCCCTTCGGCCTGAGCAAAAAGCGTGCACAGAATGACGGGTCTTTTTCCTTTGAGCTGAACACGAAGGAGGAAGGGTCGTATGACTACACCCTGCTGCTTGAAAAGAGCGGGTATGTTCAGCGGCGCTTTACCTTTACGGTCGTGCGGATCAAGACGGATGATCAGCAGCGGGACGAAATCCGGAAGACGGCGGTGCGAATCAAGTACAAGGACCTTCAGAAGGGACTGGAGCGTGACCTTGGGAAGGTTCTCAATGTGTATGGACCGGTAAGCGAGATTAGTTCAGCCGGTGATATTACCTATATCCGCATGCAGTTCAGCAAAAATGCCGGAGGAAAGTGGATTAACCCGGTGGTGCTGACCTGCGAGTCAGATCCGGGACTGCAGGCAGGCAATTATATATCGGCAGTCGTTGCCGTAGACGGGGTCTATACGGAGCAGGATGGTGCGGGAAATGATGTCAGCGTTCCCCGGCTGAAGTTGCTATTTATTGATCGGATTGAGTAGTACGGATACGGGGCGGAAAATGAACTGGTGATAAGCTCCGTGGATACCTTTTAAAGGGGAAAGTCAGGATCTAAATGGGAAACACAGATAAAACGAAAAACAGCCAGGAATACCTGGCCGGAACAAGGGACGGAATTCCCATTGCGCTTGGGTATTTCGCCGTCGCTTTCTCTCTGGGCATTGCGGCCAGAAGCATCGGCATGACGCCGTTTCAGGGATTTCTGGCCAGTTTTCTCAACATGGCCAGTGCCGGTGAGCATGCAGCCTTTACCAGTATCGGCAATCATGCGACCTATCTGGAAATTGCGCTGGTAACCCTGATCGCCAATGCCCGTTATCTTTTGATGAGCGCCTCGCTTTCACAGAAGTTCCCGGAACGGATGCCGTTTTATCACCGGCTGCTCTGCGGATTCGGCGTGACGGATGAGCTTTTCGGGATCTGCATTGCCCGCCCGGGCTGGCTGAATCCTTTCTATCTGTACGGGGCGTTCCTCATTTCGGCCATTGCCTGGTCGAGCGGAACGGCACTGGGAATCATGATGGGCAATCTGCTGCCGTTCCGGGCAGTGAGCGCCCTTAGTGTGGCGCTGTACGGGATGTTCCTGGCGGTGATCATTCCGCCGGCCCGGAAAAGCCGTGTGGTTGCCGCCCTGATCGGACTGTCGTTTTTTCTGTCGTATCTGTTTGGAATTCTGCCGGGACTCTCTGCCCTGTCCGCCGGAAACCGGACGATTATACTGACACTGTTGATTGCCGGCGGCGCGGCGGTGCTGTTCCCGGTCAGGGATGAGCAGATGGAGGATAAGGAAAATGCAGCGTAACATGTACATCTATATCCTGGTCATGGCAGCGGTCAGCTATACGATTCGTGTGCTGCCGCTGACCCTGATCCGTAAGCCGATCCGAAATCGTTTCATCCGATCTTTTCTCTATTATGTTCCCTATGTAACCCTTGCCGTGATGACCTTTCCGGCAATGGTACAGGCAACGCAGAATCCCCTGGCCGGTGCATTGGCCCTGGTACTTGGCATTGTCCTGGCCTGGTTTGGACTGGGGCTGTTCGGCGTGGCGGCATCTTGCTGTATTTTCGTGTTTATCCTGGAGTGTTTTTTGTAATGGCGATCAGTACGGCAGCTTGATCAAGTTGGACCAGGGCAAAGATATGGATATTAATGCCCAAGTGGAGGAGGAGACTGAAGCATGTGCGGAATTGTTGGTTACGTCGGACGTCGTCAGGCAGCACCGATCCTGCTGAGCGGACTGAGGAAGCTGGAGTATCGGGGATATGATTCTGCCGGCATTGCGGTGCGGAATGAAAGGGAAATTGTCACGGTCAAGGCGCAGGGACGTCTGCAGCGGCTATTTGACAAGACAGATAATGGAAATGCCGTGGAGGGCTTTTGCGGAATCGGACATACACGGTGGGCAACCCACGGGGAACCCTCCGAGATAAACGCACATCCCCATGCATCCGATGACGGGAACGTGGTCGGTGTTCATAACGGCATCATTGAAAACTATCAGGAACTCAAGGATAAGCTGCTGCGAAAGGGCTACCACTTTTATTCGTCGACGGACACAGAGGTGGCCATTAAACTGGTGGACTACTACTGGAAAAAGTATCAACTGGGCGCAGTGGATGCCATCAACCGGGCCATGGTCCGAATCCGCGGCAGCTATGCACTGGCAATCATGTTCAGGGATATTCCGGGGGAAATCTGGGTCGCCCGAAAGGATTCGCCGCTGATCATCGGCGCCGGGGACGGAGAAAATTTTGTGGCCTCCGATGTACCTGCTATTCTCAGTCATACCAGGTCCGTGTACTATATCGACAATCTGGAAATCGGACGGCTGACCGCGGACAGCATCACGTTTTACAACCTGGACGGCGATACCATAGAGCATACGCCTATTACCATTGACTGGGATGCCGAGGCGGCAGAAAAAGGCGGCTTTGAACATTACATGCTCAAAGAAATTCATGAGCAGCCTGTGGCGGTCCGGGAAACCATGAACTCGTATGTACACGATCGGAGAATCACTTTTGAGGATGTGGATGAGTCTGTCCTCGCCGGACTTGAACGGATCTACATTGTGGGATGCGGATCTGCTTATCATGCCGGACTGGCAGGGAAAGCTGTGCTTGAGAGTCTGACAGACCTGCCGGTGGAAATTGATCTGGCGTCCGAATTCCGGTACCGTGACCCGAAACTGGTCAGAAACAGCATGGTGATCATCATCTCACAGTCCGGTGAGACGGCTGATTCTCTTGCGGCACTTCGCCTGGCCAGGGAAAAAGGGGTTCCGGTCCTCTCTGTCGTGAATGTTGTGGGATCCTCAATTGCCCGTGAGAGTGACTGGTGCATTTACACACATGCCGGTCCCGAAATATCCGTGGCAACAACCAAGGCTTACAGCGCTCAGCTGATCGTTCTCTACCTTCTGGCCATCCGGATTGGCGAGCTGAAAGGGACGATCAGTGAGGAATACTCGGCAGAGCTTCTGGATGCGATGCTGAAGCTGCCGGATCAGATATCACGGCTCCTTGAAGACAAGGAACGCATCCAGTGGTTTGCCAGCAAATATGCCAGCGCCCGGGATATCTGCTTTATCGGGCGTGGCGTGGATTATGCCATATCTATGGAAGGGTCGCTTAAACTGAAAGAGATTTCCTATATCCACTCCGAGGCGTATGCGGCCGGAGAACTCAAACATGGGACCATATCGCTGATAGAGGATGGAATCCTGGTGGTGGGGATCCTGACACAGCAGGCACTCTTTGAGAAAACCGTCTCCAACATGGTAGAGGTTAAGAGCCGGGGCGCCTATCTGATGGCGGTTACCAGTTACGGCAATTACAGCATTGAGGACACGGCGAATTTCTGCGTGTATATTCCTAAAACAGATGAGCATTTCATGGCCAGTCTTGCCGTGATTCCTTTGCAGCTGCTGGCGTATTACATCAGTGTCGCCAAGGGGCTGAATGTGGACAAACCCAGGAATCTGGCCAAAAGCGTGACGGTCGAATAAAAGACAAAAAGCAGCAATGGGGAAATACGAGTGGCTGCAGAATCCGAAGAAAAATTAATATGAGAAGGGATTGATTCCGTCTGGAATCAATCCCTTTTTTTATTGTGTGGTAAACGGAAGATCCATGAAATTAGCCATCGTCCGGACAAGATCCTGTGCCTTTGCCAGAGTAATATCCTCAGCAAAACAGCGAATGCGGGGTTCGGTGCCGGAAAAACGGGCAATGATCCAGGAACCGTCATCAAAATAGACCTTGCATCCGTCCAGATAGCTGATATGATGGACGGTTTTCCCAAAGTCCGGCAACAGCTGCTGCTGGAAAAGCCGCTGGTGCAGATCGATCCGAAGCTTATCCGTAAGGCCCCAGTCATACTCGGCCATGTGCAGCTCGCCGAAGGTGTCGTAGATCTCGGTAACCAGAACGGAAAGGGGTTTTTCAGTGACACTGAGCATTTCCACCAGGAGAGAGGCGGCATAAAGACCATCCTTTCCGGATATGTGCCCGCGGACAGTCAGGCCGCCGGAGGATTCGCCGCCGATCAGGGCATCATGTTCATCCATACCGGAGGAGATATGCTTGAAACCGACGGGGACCTCCCAGCATTTCTGGCCGAAGGCCTCTGCCACGCGGTCAAGCAGGTGTGTCGTGGCAATGTTCCGGACCGCATCACCTTTCCATCCTTTATAGCGGAGCAGGTAATAATACAGGAGAACCAGAATTTCGTTCGCGGGGATATACGCGCCGGTTTCATCAATGATGCCAAGCCGGTCGGCATCACCGTCTGTGGCAATGCCGATATCAGCATGATGCTCCGCCACGGCGTGCTGCAGGTCAAACAGCGTCTCGGGGTTGGGCGCCGGGAGATGACGGCCGAAAAATGCATCATGGCGGTCATTGATGACATCAATGTCACAGCGGGCGGTATAGAAAATAGTCATGAGGCCATTAAGGCTGACGCCAAACATAGGGTCAAGCACGATACGGGGCCGCCGATGCCGTATGGCTGCGATATCGATCCGGTCCATGATCGAATCCAGGTAAGCATCCCGGGGGTCAATGAGATGGATCAGATGAGCATTGAGGGCGTCATCAAAAGGGATAGTGCGGACCTCAGATAATTCCACCGCGTTGGACTCCTGGGTGATTTCGTCTGTAATATCCTGTATGGCGTCTCTTCCGCCCCGAGTGAACAGTTTGACACCATTATAGATGGCGGGATTGTGCGAGGCGGTAATTGCTGCCCCGTAAGGCAGGTTCATGTTTTTGACAGTAAACATAATCTGCGGTGTCGGGGCAGAGAGATTGACAAAGTAGAGCGGAATTCCCTCTCCGGCCATGACCTCAGAGAACCAAATCGCAGACTCCCGTGATAAAAAGCGTCGGTCATAGCCAATGACAAAACCTTCCTTGTCCACTTTTTCCCGTATCATTCTCTGGGCAACTGCATAGGCAACTCGTTGTAAATTGGCTTTTGTGAAGTCATCGCCGATAATGGCACGCCATCCGCCGGTACCAAATGTAATCATGAGTCTCTCCTTTTATGTCGATTTTCTCTGGATGTTGGTAGCATCAGAGAGGATTGTATAACTGATTATAAAGTATTGATTCTCGGGGGACAATAGGGCTATCTAAAAAATGTTTGCACAGATGGAAGAGATGGAAGAGAAGGGGTATGGCTTGTTTCGTTCCGAAAAATATAATGCTTTCAAAAGATCGTTCCGAAAAATGTAGACACAGGAATTTTGGTAATGTGATTGATGGCGTGATGACGAGGGAGCAAAACAAGAAATAGTGGAATATAAGCTTGACAACACGCCTTAAATTATATATATTTTTTGTATAATTTTATATGTAATCAGGAAATGACGCGATGAGAGAGGACTATAAAATATCGATCAAAAATGTCTAAATAGAACAAAAACGGATGCGGGCGAATTGCCTCACTGCAGCACAGGTATCTTTTCGTGCTAAATATGACAAAACTGAGGGTAAAACAGATGAATAACAATGACAATCAATACAAGATGTTTGCCGGTGACAAGGCGGATGTGTATATAGGTCATAAGAGAGAAGATGGGAAAATACAACTGTTAAAAGACCACCTTACGGGAGTAATGAATCTAGCAGAGAAATATGCACAAAGCTTCGGAGCTGGAGATCATGCACGCAGAATCGGCATTCTTCATGATGCGGGTAAATACAGCAGAACCGGGCAAAGACGTATGGCAGATCCAGAGAATACCCGTAAAGTGGATCATTCGACGGCAGGCGCACAAATTGCAATGAAGGAATGTAAATGTGATGTATGTGCAGCACTTGCGATTGTTGGTCATCATGGGGGAATGCCGGATCGTGGAGGAAAGTTTTCAGCAGAAGGTGATGGTACCCTGATGGGACGTCTGAAAAAAGATTTGACAGGTGAAATGGATTATTCTGCGTTCTGGACGGAAAACACAATCGACAGGAAAAATGTACTCCCGGATTATGTGATCACAAATCCTTTTGCAGTTCAGTTTTATATACGAATGCTCTATTCATGTCTTGTGGACGCAGACTTTTTAGATACAGAGCAGTTTATGCGGGAGAAGGTCGACCGAAAAACAGGGGACGATATGACGGAGCTTTTGAGAAAACTGAAAATTCATATCGAGCCATGGATGAATAATCCTGAAACAAAAATCAATCAGAAGAGATGTGAAATTCTTCAGACGTGTCTAGCGGCAGGAGAAAAAGAAAAAGGCCTGTATACACTGACTGTGCCGACAGGAGGAGGAAAAACAGTTTCTTCGTTTGCATTTTCTTTGACACATGCGGTTAAACATAAGGCAGAAAGGATTATTTATGTTATTCCATTCACCAGTATCATAGACCAAAATGCGGAAGTTTTTAAATCCATCGTAGGGGATGAAAACGTCATCGAACATCATTCAGGCGTTGAATATGATGTGGCGGAAGACAATGAGAACAGCGTGGAAATGAAACGGATGCTCGCAACAGAGAACTGGGATGCACCGATTATTGTAACGACGGCAGTTCAGTTTTTTGAATCACTGTTTTCCAATAAACCATCCAAATGCAGAAAAATACACAATATTGCGAATAGCGTCATTATTTTTGATGAAGCGCAGATGCTGTCGGTCAGCTACCTGATACCATGTGTATATGCCATTGCAGAGCTGGTAAAGAATTACAATTCGACGGCTGTGCTTTGTACAGCAACGCAGCCTGCCTTGAACAGATATTTTAAAAAATACGATAAGAAGTTGAGTGGAACTGAAATTATCCCTAATGTAGATGAATTGCAGACGTTCTTCAGAAGAGTTCATTTTTCAAAAAGAGATTCGATTTCAATGGACGATCTTGTTTCTGAAATGGCAGGAAAGAGACAAATACTGTGTATCGTAAACAAGCGAAAAACGGCACAGACGTTATACGAAAAACTGAAGTCGGAGGGAACGTTTCATTTGTCTACTTGGATGACTCCGGCGCATCGGAAAAACACGTTGAAAGAAATACGTCGTTTGTTGGAGGAAGGAAAGGCCTGCCGCGTTATTTCTACGAGCCTGATAGAGGCAGGAGTGGATGTCGATTTTCCGGAAGTTTGGAGAGAAATGGCGGGAATTGATTCAATTCTTCAGGCGGCAGGCAGATGTAACCGAAATGGAAAGTATGGAGCGGATGAAAGTGAGGTTGTCGTTTTTTCGTTGGAGGAAGGAATTCCCAAGGGGATGAAGATGAATGCGGCAGCGGCTCAAATAGCGATGGAAAAGTCTGAATATCTGGATGATGCTGCAACAGTCAGACGATATTTTGAAAGCCTGTATTGGATGAAGGGGGATGAAGTGCTGGACGAAAAAGGAATCATAGAGATGTGTAAAAATCTCAGAATGAAAACAATAGCAGAGAATTTTCGAATGATAGAGTCAGATACACGAACAATCTACATACAAAACTCGGACAATGAGAATGATATGCAGATGCTTCGCATGGGACAGATTAATCGTTCTCTTATGAGGCGTCTTGGACAGCATGCGGTGAATGTGTATACAAAGGACTGGGAAGCATTACGTAAAACAGGGAGAATAGAGGTAATAGACCATGATATGGCAATATTGACAGATTTTAACAGCTATGATGATTATTGTGGCTTGAAAATACCGGAGGATTTAGCGGGAATAGAAATCATGATAAAAAAGAGCCTTTGAAAGGCTCTATACCATAACTTTATCATTTCAATCCACAGATTTCTCTGACGAACAGAGCGTAGCACAAGTGTCATAAAATGTCAAATATACTATAACATTATCGAAATAATTATATTGACGAAGAAATAAATGTATATTACAATAAGTACAAACTTTTGGAAAGGAGGAAAAGCTGTTGTCTGTAAAGATGGAAGTGTGGGGCGATTATGCTCTTTTTACACGAATGGAAATGAAAGTCGAACGGATATCGTATGATGTACCGACACCGAGCGCGGCACGGGGAATGCTGGATGCGGTGTATTATCACCCCGGGCTTGTCTGGAAAATTGATCGAATCTATGTGATGAACCCGATTCGTTTTACAAATCTCAGGCGGAATGAAGTGGATGTGAAAATCCTTGCATCAGATCTGAAAACAGCTGCATTGGGAGGAGGAAAACAGCTTGGCATTGCGACCTCAGAACATATACAGCAGAGAGCATCTATGATGCTGAAAGATGTTCATTATGTTATTGAGGCACATTTTGATATGACAGAGCGTGCTGCGCCTTCAGATAATCCTGGGAAATTTCAAGATATTATGAAACGACGTCTCCGGCGGGGGCAGGCATTTACTCAGCCGTATCTGGGGTGCCGGGAATGTACAGCGCATTTTAGACTGTGGGAGGGAGGAGAAATCCCGACCATACAGGATACGAGGGACCTTGGGTGGATGCTGTATGATCTTGACTATACCAATCCCGGATGTATAACGCCGATGTTTTTTAGGCCTTCGATGGTAAATGGTGTAATCAATGTGGCAAACTGTGAGGTGGTCCAATGATTCTGCAGGCACTTAACCGATATTATGATTCTCTGGTTAGCCAAGGAGAACTGGAACGGCAGGGATGGCAGCCGGTAAACGTGTCATATGCATTGCGCATTGATGATGAAGGTCAATTGATTCAGGTATTGCCATTATTGAACGAGGTGGAAAGAAACAAAAAGAAAGTATTCATTCCTCGAAAAATAAATCTGCCGTTACGGCAGAAAAAATCATCTGGAATTCTTGCTAATTTTCTGTGTGATAACTCATCATATATTATAGGGGTAGATATAAAAGGCAAACCTGAACGTACGTTAAAGTGCTTTGAGGAATGTAAAAGTTTACATAACAGAATTCTTGCGGAAGTAGATTCTGTGTTCGCCAGATCATTGGTCAGGTTCTTTAATACCTGGAATCCAGCTATTGCACGTGATAACGAGATACTGAAGCCTTTTCTGGATGAATTGGTTGATGGCGCAAATCTGATATTCGTGCATACGGATGGGCAGTATATTCATGAGGACCCGATGATTCAAAAAGCCTGGGATGAATACTGTGCAAATTCATCAAATGACGAGCTGAGAAGATGCCTTGTAACGGGAGAGATGGCACCGGTCGCAAGAATACATCCAAATATTGCAGGAGTGCCCGGAGGTCAATCTTCCGGAACAAGCCTGGTAAGTTTTAATAAACGGGCGTTTGAATCCTATGGACATGATGACGACCAGGGATTAAATGCGCCGGTAAGCGTAAGTGCTGCACTTGCCTATAGTGCTGCACTGAATTATATGATTGCCACACAGGGACATCATTTTCGATTAAGTGACACAATGATTGTCTTCTGGGCGGAAAATGGTGGATCTGAATATGCACCGTGTTTTGCTGCAATGCTTGGAGATGACATTGAAATTAATGATAATGATATTTATGAAGCATTAAAAAATTTATCTGCAGGACGCCATTTTATGTGGAATGAAACGGATCTTGACCCGGATGAGAAGTTTTATATTTTGGGACTGGCACCTAATGCGGCGAGACTTTCGGTTCGTTTTTTTCTTCAGAATACCTTTGGAAAATTTGCAGATAATATGCGGGCTCATCATGAACGTTTACAAATTGCGAAACCGAATTATGATCAGAGGAGATCGCTTTCTTTTCGACATCTTTTGGATGAAACAGTAAATCAGAAGTCAAAAGACAAAACTCCTTCGCCGTTATTGTCTGGTTCTCTTGCGCGATCTGTTCTGATGGGGCTTCCATATCCTGTACTGATGTATGAACAGGTCGAACTGCGGATAAGGTCTGAACATCAAATCAGCAGAGGAAAAGCGGCTATTATTAAAGCTTTTTTGATGAAGAATACACAGAACGGAAATCAATATGACCAATATGAGGAGGTTTTGAGTGTGGATCTAAACGAGAATACAAGTTATCTGCCGTATTTATTGGGAAGACTCTTTGCGACACTGGAAGGATTGCAGAAAGTTGCAAATCCTGGAATCAGTGCGACGATAAAAGATCGTTTTTTCAATGCAGCTTGTGCAACACCGGGAATCGTATTTCCGCAGCTGATAAAGTTGGCTCAGGCACATCTTAAAAAGTTGGGAACGGGAGAGAAAGAAGGACTGAGAGTATTCTATGATAAAATGATTGGTTCAATCATGATGAAGATTGAAAAGGATTATCCGGCAAGGCTGAATTTGTATGATCAGGGAATATTCCAGCTTGGTTATTATCACCAGGTACAGTCATTATATGCAAAAAAGGAGGACAAATAAAAATGTCTCAGCCAATTAGCAATCGTTATGATTTTGTAATTCTGTTTGATGTGGAAAACGGGAATCCCAATGGGGATCCGGATGCTGGCAATATGCCTAGAATTGATCCTGAAACAGGACTTGGACTTGTTACGGATGTTTGTATAAAACGCAAAATACGTAATTATGTACAGATGGTAAAAGATGGAGAACCAGAATATAAAATATATATCCAGGAAAGAATGCCTTTGAACAGAATCGATAAGACGGCAATGGAGTATGTTGGCATTTCTGCAGAAGATGAAAAAGTGCTGAAAAAAGCCAAAAAAGATGATCCTAACCTTGACGTAAAACTTCGGGATTTTATGTGCAGAAATTATTTTGATATACGTACGTTTGGTGCTGTAATGACAACGTTTGTAAAAGCAAATCTTAACTGCGGCCAGGTTCGAGGACCGGTACAGATTGGTTTTGCCAAAAGCGTAGATCCGATTATGCCTCAGGAGGTAACCATTACTCGTGTAGCAATAACAACTGAAGATGATGCAGAGAAAAAAGGAACAGAAATGGGAAGAAAATATATTGTGCCGTATGCTCTGTATCGTGCAGAGGGATTTGTATCTGCGAATCTTGCACAGAAAGTAACAGGTTTCAGCAATGAGGATCTCAAGTTGTTATGGAAGGCGATCATTAATATGTTTGAAAATGATCGTTCTGCAGCCAGAGGAAAAATGTCAGTTCGTGAATTGATTGTTTTTAAACATGACAGTGAATTTGGAAATGCACCGGCATACAAGCTGTTTGATACGGTAAAAGTATGTAGGAAAGATACGAGCAGTGTTCCGCGCAATTATGAAGATTATATGGTAAATGTCGATATTGCCTCGGTACCGGAAGGTGTTACATGTCAGAAAATGGTTTAAAAGAACCGGAACCATTGATGATTTCGGGGATACAGCATTTCTCGTTTTCCAGGAGACAATGGGCGTTAATACATGTAGAAAATCAATGGATAGAGAATATCCACACAACAGATGGTATGATATTCCATCAACGTGTTCATGATGATAAACAGTTTGAAAAACGTGGGGACATGATGATTTCGAGAGGTATGAGAATTGCATCCCGAAAACTGAATGTAACGGGTGTCTGCGATGTTGTTGAATTTCATAAGGATCCTAATGGAATACATTTGTTTGGTTATGACGATCAATGGTCTGTTTATCCGGTTGAATATAAAAAAGGTTCCAATGGCGTCAACCTAACGTGTAACGAGCGAATATCTCCGAACGTATTATGAAAATCGGCAGAATAATGTTCGCATTTGCTGATTATTTCAATTTCTTTATCATAACTTATTAACGATACATCCTTTGACATATTTTTCTTATCGGATTATAATATAGCATCATAATCGAGAGGAGAAACGAATGTCCATAGTACTTCAACATGATTCAAGGGCAAATGTCACTTACGCTTATCATAACACCGTAATATGGGACAAGGTCCAGAAGAAATCAA
>JAGAHV010000074.1:0-17182 GCA_017626895.1 Clostridia bacterium
AGGTAATGACGGTATCAAAGGAATCGGTGTAGGTATCGGAATAACGCTGCGGCTGGGCAGCTCCGGGAAAGGCAAATGACAGCAGAAGGATTAGAATCACTGGAATGATCAGTCGTTGCATCGGTGTACCTCATACGTGGCAGCGGCCATACAGCCGTGCCGCCTCTTTTTAGTTTGAAACGGACGCAAAGCGTCCGTCTGAAGGCGTTTGAATCATGTTTTTCCAGGGGGATAAAGCTGAGCCATTATCCCAGAAACACAGGTGAATTTTAATGAACCAATGGGCAAATGTCAAGCGGAAGGATGCGTGGATGCGGATTGAAACCGAAGCATTGAAACCGAAGGGGTGAATTGCAAAAATAACGGGTACAGATCGGGCGGCCACGTGCCTGTAAGTCTTATGAACGGTTCAAAAATTAGTGATACAACTTGAAGATTTGAAATGGTGTAATTTCCTTTTGTTACTGGTGGTTTCTTATCTTATCTATATCCGTCACTTATCTGGACTTCAAGTTGTTACTTTAATTTATGAAACGTTCCTTATACCGAAGGAAAACGACGGAAGGGAATGATCAGACAATAAAAAGATAAACAACTGTTTCTGACTTGAAACAATTGAAATGTCATCTTATAATACCTGTGGAAATGATCAAGGGATGATGAAGACGGCTTTATTAATGAAGCTTTGAACTTGATGATGGAAAGGAGAGATTTGCCAGATGGGAACATACCTGAATCCGGGAATCGGTGGCTTTTCCAAAATTGCAAACAGCAACTATGTCGACAAGACTGAGATGATTGGAATCATCAACAAAACCATTAATACGGCTAATAATCTACTCTGTGTCAGCAGACCCCGCCGCTTTGGAAAGTCATTTTCTGCTCAAATGCTTTGTGCTTATTATGACAAAACCTGTGATTCACACGAATTGTTTGGGAAGTATAAGATCGCAAAGGACGAAAGCTATGAAACATACATCAACCATTATCATGTGATCTATCTGGATGTGACGGGTTTCATTTCGGAAGCAAAAAAGGAAGGTATTCCGCTAAAGGAAGTGCCGTCCAGGATTTCTGCTGCCATTCAAAATGATGTGGAAAGGCAGTATCCAGAACTGAACACAGGATTGACGCTGAATGATACATTGATCTGTCTGGTCAAGAACACAGGCACACAGATTGTTTTTATTATTGACGAGTGGGATTCGATGATCAGAGAGACTTCCGGAGACGGGGAGGCTCAGGAAAGATATTTAAGCCTTCTCCGCGGATGGTTTAAGAACTACAATTTTACGTTTCCTGCTGTTGCGGCAGCGTATATGACCGGTATCCTGCCTATAAAAAAAGATGGTTCGCAGTCTGCAATTTCTGATTTTGAAGAATATTCCGTTCTGGAACCAGGAGATTTCGCGGAGTATATTGGTTTTACGGAGAAAGAAGTAAAAAAGATCTGTGAGGAAAAGAATCTGGACTTTGGGAAAATGAAGGCCTGGTATGATGGGTATACATTCGGAGAGCAGCACTCCGTTTACAATCCTTATTCCGTCATGCATGCGGTAAGTTCAGGAAAATTCAAGTCTTACTGGAAGAAGACGACTGCAGCGGAGACGCTGATGACTTATATTGATATGGATCAGGATGATCTCCAGAATACGATTGCCCGTCTGATTACCGGGGAACATGTTGTGGTGGACACGGACTCCTTCCAAAATGATGTAGAGACATTTACCTGCAAAGATGATGTGCTGACGCTGCTTACTCATCTTGGATATTTGACTTATGAAGAGAAATCGGATTCCTATGATGATGATTTGGTCGCAGGTCTTGTTCGGATCCCGAATGAGGAGGTTCGGTCTGAGTTTGATAAGATTTTACGAAGGGCAAAACATAAAAATCTGATTGATCTGGTTAAAAAATCGGATCAGCTTTTAAGCGATACGCTGCAAGGAAAAAGCGATGCAGTCGCAAAAGCCATTGCAGATATTCATGATTCTGAGTATGCACCGACCTATTACAACAATGAACAAAGTCTTCGCTATGTGGTTAAAATGGCTTATATTTCATGCGTGGATCAGTATGCTAAGGTGGAAGAACTCCCGAGCGGTCATGGAATCGCGGATATTGTGTTTCTGCCTAAACGCAGATCCAGCCTTCCGGCAATGATCGTCGAGTTAAAGTGGAATAAGGAAGCGGAGGGAACGATCCGACAGATCGAGGACAGAAATTATCCGAAGGTTCTGACGAACTATGGAGGGAGAATCATTCTGGTCGGCATTACTTATCATGCAGATACAAAGGCTCACGAATGTGTCATAAAAGCGAACAGCAAGACAGCCTGAGATCGGTTTAACTGATTTTTCTCAGCACTCACGCACTGCGTGAGTGCTTTGCTTTTGTCATAGGGCCGGTTGGCGAAAGACGGATTACGCGGAAAGAGGACGGAGAGATGACAGACTGAGGAGGGGAATGCGTGCAAAAGCCATGGGCGTACAGGACGGAAAAGAATCGGGGAATGGAGAAGCGGATAATGCCTGCCGGATAAGCGGGAATGATTGCAAAATGATGCATTCTATGATAGAATTTTCAGCATAAAATAATGAAAGAAAAGGCAGGTAGCAGTACCAGGATGAGAAAATGGGTCTGTTTGCTTGTGCTGATCCTGTTCCTGTGGCCTGTCAGTGGTTGGATGGAAAGCGCGGGGAAAGGGGCGGCACTTTCCGGTACGGTGCGCGTGTCCCTGTCCTCCATCAGCGAGCTGACAGAGGCAGACCTGGTCATCGATGGCAGCTATACGCTGGGGGATGAGGGGGAAACACTGAGCCGCGGCGCCACGGTGCATGTGCAGAACCGGGCGGGAAAGCTTCTCCTGACCGCCGGCGGCGCAGCGCGGAATATGGGAACCTCGTTCCGGCTGCGCAGACACAATTCCGCCGGCACCAACGGCATCCGGATCCGGCAGGCCCGGGTTCCCGGAAATCTTTATCCCGGCGATCTGGAAGTGCGGGCAAAGGGCAGCAATCTTCAGCTGATCGTCCATGTCTTTATTGAGGATTATCTCATGGGCGTCGTGCCCTATGAAATGGACAACTCCTTTCCGCTTGAGGCGCTGAAAGCCCAGACGGTGGCGGCCAGAACCTATACGTTCAAGAAGATCAGCATGCAGTCCTCGCTGTATGATGTGGTGGATACGACCAGCGATCAGGTGTATAACGGAACCCCGGAGGGCAAGGATGTCTGCGAGCAGGCAATTGCGGAGACCGCCGGGCAGATCGGCCTCATCGACGGGGAATACATGGCGACGTTTTATACCGCCTCCAACGGCGGACAGACAGAGAGCGTCCGGAATGCCTGGGGGAGCAGCAATTACCCGTACCTGACGGTCCGGGATGATCCGTATGATCTGCGAAATCCGGCTTCCATTGCCAAATCCGTCTCCTTTTACCGGGACGGGACGACCAGCGTGCCGGCCCTGACGGAACTGCTGAAAAATGAAGCGGCTGCGAAACTGGGACGGGATTCGGTAACCCTTTCCTCCATTGACGCGGTCCGGGTCTCGCAGCCCAAATACGGCAGCGAGTCACATGTCTACAAAAAAGTCGAGGTGGATGTGACGGTCAGGGGATCCGGGACCGTATCATTGTCTCTTGACTACTTTTCGCAGGTGGAGGGCATCTGCGCCCTGTCCATCAATTCCATGCAGAACGAAACCCTGACCGTGACCGATACCGTGGGCGGGTTCAAGCTCACGGCGCGGCGTTTCGGCCATGGAATCGGTCTCAGCCAGCGCGGCGCCCAGCAGATGGGCTATGAAGGGAAAAGCTGCGCGGAAATTCTGGAATTTTACTATCCCGGACTGACGGAAACGGGCTTTTCCTTTGAACGCACGCTGCTCTCCTCCCTGGATGGAACGGTGACAGAGGATCCGGCGGCCGTGATCGATGCCCGGTCCGCCTCGGTTAATCTCAAAAATCCCCTGGACGTGCTCAATCTGCGCAAGTCCGCCTCCACCAGTGCCTCCATTCTGGCCACCATTCCCCATGGAACCCAGGTGACCGTTCTGAACAGGGAGGGGGACTGGAGCCGGATTCAGTACGGTACCCTCAGCGGGTATGTGAAAAATACCTACCTGAAAGAGGAAACGGAAAATACGGAACCGGTCAGCTCCATGCGGGTCCTGGTCACGCTGTCAGATGAATCGCAGATTCTGAATCTGCGGGCCTCGCCCACAACGACCGCAAGCGTGCTCAGCTATCTGCGAAGCGGACAGGAACTGACGGTCATCGAGCGGTATTCCAGATGGACCCAGGTACAGTACGGGTCCACCATCGGGTATGTGATGAACGACTACATCCGGGATCCGGAGGAGGGCGGGAAAACCGAGGAAAACCCGGAGGCGACAGCCACAGCGGCGGCGAGTGCCAATCAGTCTGCAATCGTGCTGCCCAGCACGGGGCTCAACCTGCGGCTTTCCGCCTCGCTCCGGTCCGCCGTAGTCATGGTATTGCCTCAGGGAACCATCCTGCAGGTACGGGGCGCCGGAAACGGCATCATGATTCCGGTAGCCCTTGGCAATGTGGAGGGATATGTTTCCTCCGAATATGTGTATGTGACGGTGCTGGAGACGCCCGGACCGACCCCGGTGCCTACGCCGGATGTGCTCAGGCTCTATGCCAGGGTCAATACCCCCAACGGCCTGATCCTGCGCGCCGGTCCGGCCCAGCAGGCTGATGCGGTCCGGCTGCTCGAAAACGGCGCGGTGGTGCTGATTACCGGGGAGGCGCAGAGCGGATTCTTTCCGGTGCAGACAGAGAAGGAAAGCGGGTATGTCAGTCAGGATTATCTGACGTTTCTGACGGAGGCGGAGGCGGCCGCGGCATTTCCGGAACCGGAAAATACGGCGGCCTTTGCAGGGACACCCGGTCCTACGGCGACGCCGGTGCCGCCCGCCTCACGGGTACTGTCCGGTGAGCGGGCATCGGTGAACGCCTCCGGCGGGCTCAACCTGCGCAGCAAGCCGGATGGCAGCAGTTCGGTGCTGACCGTGATTGCAAACGGGGTCGAGGTAGTTGTCCTGGGACCGAAAGAAAACGGTTTTTATCCGGTGCGGGTCGGTTCCACCACGGGCTATCTCAGCGGCGACTATCTGGTTTTCGGGGACCAGCCGACGCAGGTCCGGTCCCCTGTGCCGGCAGCGCCGGCACCCACAGCGGCGCAGCCGGCACAGGAAACGCAGGGGGCCACGGTCATTGTCCGGAGCAGGAACGGCCTGAATCTGCGTGCACAGGCCAACACCTCGAGCGAGGTGCTCTGCGTGGTGCCCGATTCCACGGTCCTGACGGTTCTGGATGGGGAGGACAATGGCTTTCTGCATGTCCGCTGGGGCAATATCGACGGGTATGTCAGTGAGGCATTTGTCGTTCCCGGCGGTGCGGAATAAGCTTTTGGGAAATTCTGAAAGGGGTGGTCTGACTTGGAGATAAGCCTGAACGAGGGCGAAAGAATAGATGATCTGCAGCGCGGCGGTCTTCGCATCATTCAGTCCGTTCATGGTTTTCGTTTCGGAACGGATGCCGTTCTCCTGGCAGATTACTGTGCCGGCCGGACGGGCAGACTTTCGGCGGATATGGGAACAGGGACCGGCGTTTTGTCCCTGCTGATCGCCGCCAGAAATCCGGATGTGTCGTTTGAGGCGGTTGAACTTTCGCCCGTCATGGCAGATATGGCCGGACGCAGTGTCCGGCTGAATGGCCTTGAGGACCGCATCCGCGTGCACTGTGTGGATGTCCGGCAGGCCTTTGAAGTCCTCGGAATTGAAAAGATGGACAGCGTTGTGACGAACCCGCCGTATCATCCGGAGGGGACGGGGCTGACCAGTCCCGACAAGGAAATTGCCATGGCCAGGGGCGGCGACAACAGCTGTCCCATTGAGGAATGGATGTTTGCCTGCGGACGTGTGCTGCGAAACGGGGGACATCTGTTCCTGATCTATCCGGCGGCCCGGCTGCTGAGCGTGACACAGGCGATGCAGAAATGCCGGATTGAACCCAAGCGGGTCCGCTTTGTGGCCTCACGGGTTCAGGAGCCGCCGAAGCTGGTCATGATTGAGGGAATCAAGGGCGGCCGCCCGGGCCTGCATCTCCTGCCTGTTCTGTTTACCCATAACGAGGATGGCACGTATTCAGAGGAGATGCGCCGCATTTATGGCGAAACGGACTGAGCACTGCCCCGGTTCATTTCGCTGAACAATGACAAAAAATCGCCGTTGCTTTCGGCGGAGATTCCTCTTTTCCCATTGCAGATGTTCTGTTATAATGCCCTGTCAGGGGTCTCGCGATGACCGGAGGAAAGGAAATGATTCCCTTTCAGATCCGGCCTGGTGCCTGACAGCTGGCTGGGAAGGAAATTCCCGTTCATGCCTGTATTATTCATGTCAGTTTCTAATGGCATAACGGAACGGAGGAGTCTCGTGAAATACGAGAAAATAGAATATAAACTGAAAAAAGCACTGGATACAGAGCGGTACATTCATACCAAGGGCGTGGAGAAGACAGCCAGAAAGATGGCGGAGATCTTCCATGAAGACGTTGAAAAGGCGGGACTTGCCGGCCTTCTTCACGACTGCGCCAAATGTCTGTCGCTGGATAAGATGAACAAGGCGGTAAGGAATTACCCGGTGGATGAGATGATGCGAAACAGCAAGTCTCTGCTGCATTCGGCGGCGGGCCGCTGTCTGGCGGAATCGGTCTACGGGGTAACGGATCCGGAGGTGCTTGAGGCAATTCGCTGGCATACCACCGGCCATGCCAATATGACCCGGCTTGAAAAGATCGTCTTTCTGGCGGATATTATCGAGCCCAGCCGGAAACCTTTTCCGGGAATCGAAAAACTGAGAAAACTGTGTATGACGGATCTGGAGGCGGCCATGCATGAGGCGCTTCTCATGTCGCTTGATCATGTGGCGAAACAGGGAAAACCGCTGCATCCGGACACGCTTATGGCACTTACCCAATATGAATCAAAAGAGCAGATAGCAAAACTGATCAAAGAAGGGGAGGAAAAGAATGAGGATTGAGGACATTGCTGTAACCGCGGCAAAAGCACTGGATGCCAAGAAAGGCAAGGATATTGTGGTTCTTCGTGTGGATGAGATGACGGTCATTACCGATTATATGGTGATCGCGACCGGTCATTCGGCCATTCAGGTAAAGGCACTGGCTGAAAATGTCGAGGAAGAACTGGCCAAACAGGATGTATTTGCCAAGCGCAAGGAGGGCATGTCGGAGGGACGCTGGATCGTCCTTGACTACGGTGATGTCATGGTGCACATCTTTGGTGAGAAGGAACGGGAATACTATCGGCTGGAGCACCTCTGGTCCGGTGAAAACAACCGAATTGAAGTTGAATTTGATGAAGAGACGGAGGCATAACATATGCCCCGCAAAAAAGACATCTGGCTGATTCTGGCAGTTTTACTGGCTGCCCTGGTGATCTTTCTGCTGGCAAAACAGATGCCGCAGAAGAGCCTTGAGGGACGGACAGCGGATGTGACAATAGCCCCGGATGCCATTGAAGTACTTGAACATACGGAAAAACCGGATGTGTCTGCATTGCAGCAGCCGTCCGATTCACAGACTCCGGCACCGGCTGTGACAAAGGACACCGTGACCGCAGAGCCGGCGAAGACAGTCCCTGCCGATCAGGCGGCGCCTGCCGCGACAGCGAGACCGGCAGAGGCCGAGGATGTCAGGGATGTCCCGACGGTGACAGCGGAACCTGCAGAGACGACGTCTGAGACCCTGACTGCGCCGACGGTGACGCCGGGTGCAGCAACAGCGGAACCTGCAGAGACGACGCCTGAGGTCCTGGATGCGCCGACGGTGACGCCGGGGGCAGTGACAGCGGAACCTGAAGAGGCAGCCGCAACGGCGGCACCGGAGACGGCAAAGCCGGTCGCCGGTCCCGTGATGGGCCCCGTGCTGGAACGGTCACAGGAACCGGTGAAGGGACATGTGATCATCATGGTGCAGGGACAGCAGTACGGCGACCCGATTCCCATGGACATGGACAAGATTATTACGGTGCGGCAGGATGCCCATACGATTAACCGGATTCATATTACCCGGGAAAGCGTCCATATGGAATCCTCCACCTGCGAGAATCAGGACTGTGTCGGGCAGGGAATGGTGACCTTTGAGAATTACCGCAGCAGAATCCTCGGTGCGTATATTGTCTGCCTGCCCAACGGTGTGACGGTAGAGATGGTTCCTGTCAGTGAGCCGGAGGGGGGCCAATGAGAAACAGTGATGCAAAACGGGTCGCCCTGTGCGGCCTTCTGACGGCACTCATGCTGGTCCTCGGACTGGTGGAACGTCAGTTTCCGCTGACAACGGCCATTCCGGGAATCAAGCTTGGTCTTGCCAATTCAGTGCTGCTGTATGCCATTTACATGCTCGGGGTGAAAGAGACACTCATCCTGATGCTGCTCAAGGCACTCATGAGCTGGGTTATCTATACCAACCTGAATGCCATGCTGTACTCCCTGGCCGGCGGCGTCCTTTCGGTCGCTTCCATGCTGCTTCTGTACAGGGTAAAAGGGATCAGCGCCATTGGCGTGAGTGCCGTGGGCGCCGTCTTTTTCAATGTGGGTCAGATCATGATGGCCGTGCTGATGCTGAGGACACCGGGACTGCTGTTTACGTATCTGCCCGTGCTGATGGTTTCCGGTGTGATCACCGGTGTGCTGACAGGTGTGGTTGCGCAGATGGTGATGCAGCACCTGCGTGTTCTGAATAAACAAATCAAATGAACGCCGACAATTTGTCGGCAATTTTGAGGGATGAAAGTCCCGGGAGGAACGTATTTATGTCCGATCTACTCAAATCGCTCTGGCAGAATCCTGAAACGGAGAAACGAATGGCTGCACTGTACGGTGCGGCAGAGGTAGAGAATCAGAAAAAGCGCTATGAGGCACTGGCAGAGCGTTATGTGAAATGCTTCGGGCCTTTTGCAGGGCCGGTCACTGTTTTTTCTGCCCCCGGACGTACGGAAATCGGCGGAAATCATACGGACCATAACAATGGCTGCGTTCTTGCGGCAGCGGTGAATCTGGATACGGTGGCCGTGGTCACGCCCCGCGATGACGGCGTGATCTGCGTGGACAGTGAAGGTTTCCCGCCGATGGAGATTTCCACGGACAACCTTGCGGTGAATGAGGCCGAATTCGGAACAACGACCGCCCTCATCCGGGGCACGGCCGGTGCGCTCAAGGAGCGGGGAATGAAGGTGGGCGGATTCAACGCGGTCATTACCTCCTCGGTTGCCCGCGGATCCGGTCTTTCCTCCTCGGCCGCCTTTGAGGTACTGATTGCCGCGATTCTGGATGGCCTGTATAACGGGTTTGTCATTGATGCCCAGACCCGGGCGGAGATTGCGCAGGAAGTGGAGAACCGGTGGTTTGGCAAGCCCTGCGGCCTGATGGACCAGATGGCCTCCTCCGTCGGCGGACTGGTGGCCATTGATTTTGAGAAGCCCCGGGCCAGTGTAACCGCCCTGAACTATGATTTTGCCGCAAAGGGGTATGCGCTCTGTGTGGTCAATACCGGCGGCGATCATGGCGACCTGACGGATGATTATGCGGCCATCCGTACAGAGATGGAAGCGGTGGCAAAGGCTCTTGGCGGACGTGTCCTGCGGGATATCCCCCGGGAGGTCTTTGAGGCGAAGCTGCCGGAGATCCGGGCAAAGGTCGGGGACCGCGCACTGCTTCGGGCCATGCATTACTACGATGAGAATGAAAACGTGGGGGCCATGGTGAAGGCGCTGAACGGGGATGACCTGAATCTGTTCCTCTCCATTGTGACCCGGTCCGGCGACAGCAGCTGGGAGCGGCTGCAGAATGTCTATGCCCGGCCGACAGAGGAACAGATGGCGCTGGGAATTGCCATTTCAAGGCGTTATCTGGGGGCTAAGGGCACCTGCCGTGTTCACGGCGGCGGATTTGCCGGAACCATTCAGGCCTATGTCCCGCTTGACATGCTGGATGGGTACATGACCTGCATGGAAAAAGTATTTGGAAAGGGCAGCTGCATTTCTCTGATGATCCGTCCGGAAGGCGCAGTGATGATGCCGGTCTGATGTCGATATGATTAAAATCAATAAAGACTTGAAGGAAAGTCCCCGGTTTCGTCATGGCGCCCTGGCCGTTCTGGATGCTGTCCTGGTCATGCTGGCAGTCTATGTGAGCATGGAGCTGCGCTTTGAGATGTATATCCCGGAGCGGCACGTGGTCAGCATGATGCGGGTCCTGCCGCTTCTGGTCGCCTCCTATATGCTGGCCTTTTACCTGGGCGGTGTCTACAAGATCATGTGGCGCTTTGCCGGTGTCCGGGATCTGATGCGCCTGTTTCTTGTGTCGGCCATTGCCTGCGGTTTTTCGCTGGCCTGCAACCGCTTTTTTAATCTGGACCTGTTCCGCAGCGTCCTGATTCTGACCGGTCTGTTTTCCATGCTGTTTGTCGGCGGAATCCGCCTGTTCTGGCGGATCTTCGCCAAAGACCGGATTGCGGCCTCTGCCAGCGATGCGATGCCGGTGATGGTTGTGGGCGCGGGTGAATCCGGCGCGTACGCGGTCAACATCTGCAACAAAAATCCGGGACGGATGGGAAAGCCGATCCTGCTGGTGGATGATGATCCCACCAAGCAGGGACTGAGAATCCAGAATACGCCGGTGCTGGGCAAGACGGAGGATATTCCGAAACTGGTGACCCGCTATGGCATCCGGGAGATCATTGTGGCGATTCCGTCCCTGAATGCCACCAAACGAATGCAGCGGATTCTGGAGCTGTGCAACCAGACCCATTGTCATACGCGGATTTTTTCCGGGCCGACCGATCTGGGTCCCAACGGCGAGGTAGCCCCGCAGATCCGTGAACTGAACATCTCGGACTTCCTTTCGCGGGATGAAATTGAACTGGATACGGAAAATATTTCCGGATATCTCTATAAAAAGTGTGTCATGGTTACCGGCGGCGGGGGATCCATCGGGTCGGAACTGTGCCGGCAGATTCTCAGGTACAATCCGCGGCTCCTTATTATCTTTGAGATTTACGAAAACTGTGCCTATGAGCTTGAATATGAACTGCATCAGCGGTTCGGCGAGCAGTGCCCGGTGATCGTGCTGATCGGGTCGATCCGTGACCGGAAACGGCTGGATGAGGTGATGGAGGAGTATCATCCCGACGTGGTGTTCCACGCGGCGGCCCATAAGCATGTGCCCCTGATGGAGCGGAGTCCGGCGGAGGCGATTAAGAACAACGTGTTCGGAACCCTCAATCTGCTGGAGTCGGCCAGCAGCCACGGCGTGGAACGTCTGGTGCAGCTCTCCACGGACAAGGCGGTTAATCCGGCCAATGTCATGGGAGCCACCAAGCGGATTACCGAAATGCTGATTCAGTCTTACGGGGCCAGAACGAAGATGAAATGCATGGCGGTTCGTTTCGGAAACGTGCTGGGGAGCCACGGAAGCGTCATTCCCCTTATGGAGCGCCAGATTCGCTCCGGCGGCCCGGTGACGGTGACGCATCCGGATGTGACCCGTTATTTCATGACCATTCCCGAGGCGGCGCAGCTGGTGATCCAGGCGGGAGCCTTTACGGAATCCGGCACCATTCTGGTGCTGGATATGGGAGATCCGGTCCGGATCATGGACCTGGCGGAAAAGCTGATCCGCGCGTACGGGTATGAACCCAATGTGGATATCCCCATTAAGATTATCGGCCTGCGGCCGGGGGAGAAGCTGGCGGAGGAACTGCTCATGGATTCCGAGCGGAGCCGCATGACCAAAACGGCCCACAAGAAGATCTTTGTGGCGCATGTGGATCCGGTGGATGAGGAGCAGCTGCAGGGGATGCTCACACAGCTCCGGGCCGTCAGCGATGAAAATGATGAGGGAACGGTGGAGGTCATTGCCTCTGTAGTCCCGACATATCATCCCTGGAAAGACAACAAGAGCGCTTAATGCGCTCTTTTCCATGTAACGAACGAATGACAGAAAGTTGAGACGGATGAAGAATTATCCTTTTTTTGCCACCGTGTCACGGATGAAATACATCCACCGGTGGGCCCTGATGCGCAATTCCCGCCTGGAGGACCTGAGCGAGCATTCCCTTGAGGTGGCCATGATTGCCCACGCGCTGTGCATCATCGGCAACGTCCGGTTCGGAAAGCAGCTGGACGCGGAGCGGGCGGCCCTGATCGGCATTTACCACGATGCCAGTGAGATTATTACCGGGGATATGCCCACACCGGTCAAGTATTTCAGCAACGAGATCCGCACGGCCTATAAAGACGTGGAAGCCCTGACCAATGAGCGCCTCCTGTCCGGTCTCCCGGAGGATCTGCGGGATGCTTATGCGCAGATTCTCAAGGCGCAGGATTCGGAGGAGGACCGGGAACTGCGACGCTATGTCAAGGCGGCCGACAAGCTGTCGGCGCTGATCAAGTGCATTGAAGAGGAACGCGCGGGGAATACGGAGTTCCGGACAGCTGCCCGCACGACCCGGGAATCCATTGAGGAGATCAGTGCGGAACTGCCTGAGGTGCCGGTCTTTGTGCAGGAGTTCCTCCCCTCCTATGGGGAGACGCTGGATGAACTGCTGGACGAGGTGTAAGCCTTGCAGCGATCCATGGAACGCTGCGCACAGGCTCTGTGCCGGGGTACGGAAAAAGCAGCGCCCACAGCGCTGCTTTAATGGAAAACTCAGGCGTTGACCGGTTCTTTTACACGAATCCAGTCGTTGACATTGGCCAGCACTTCATCGGCATTGAGGCCGTGAACCATGGCTGCCTGCTCCAGGGTTTCTCCCTGAGCGGAGGGGCAGCCCACGCAGCCGAGTCCGCTTGCCATGAGGGCATACACGGAAGACGGATATTTACGGATGATATCACCCATGATCATGTCTTTTGTGACAAACTGAGTAGTTTCAGACATTTGCTTCTTACCTCCAGGGGTTCTGTAATTTGACGCGAGTATCTTATCACAACGGTTTCGAAAAAACAATCTGGAATTTGCCGATGGCGGCGGAAGGGAGGAAAGGAATGACAGCAAGGCGTTTTTGCCAGCTGACGCTGGGTGGGACTCTCCTTTGTCTGCTGCTGGTGATCGGCCTGGTGGTTCTGGTGGATCCCTTTGAAATCTATCACCGGGCGCTGTTTTACATTCCGTCCTTCCGGAGTGAAACCCAGAGTTACAGCAATGCGGGGGTGGCCAAATCCTTTGACTACGACAGCGTCCTCGTCGGTTCCTCCGTGACGGAGAACAGCACCCCCAGCGTATATGAGGCGGCACTGGGCGGCCGGTTTGTCAAGCTCTGCATGAACGGCGGAACGGCCATGGATCACGCGCGCATGCTGGAAATGGCCTTCAGAACGCATACGATCCGGCGGGTGGTATACGGGATCGACGTCTTTGCCTATCCGGTGTACTGGACCAACCAGAAAATGGCGACGCCGAACTACCTGTACGATGCGGATCTTTTGAATGATGTCTATTACTGGTTCAATGAGGATGTGCTTTTTAAGGAAATCCCGTACGCCTTCAGGCATCCGGGGAAAATGAATGAGCAGGGGATCCGGGACTGGATGTATGCCTGGGATCCGCCGGAAATGCCGTCCCCGGAGTCCCTGCGGGTAAAGGTGGCGGACCCGGTTCCCGCCCAGCAGCCCTCCCGGATGGAGCTCATTGAGATGAACATCGAGCATAACCTGGTCTCATTCATTGAGGCACACCCGGACACGGAATTTGACCTGTTTTTCCCGCCGTATTCCCTCAGCTACTGGCGGAATCAGATGAACAACGGTCAGTTTGAGGCGGATATGGAGTGCCGGGACCGGATCATTGAGTGCGTCACGGATTATGCCAATGTGCGTCTGTACGATTTTGCCCTGATGCGGGAATGGGTGACCGATTACAAAAATTATTACGATTACCGGCATTATACCTCGGGGATCAATGATGCCATGGCTTTTGCCATCCAGGAGGACCGGATGCGGATTCTGTCCGTTGAGCAGGGAAAACGGAATACCGATGAACTGAGACGAATGACCATGGACCCGTCCATCCCCTGATCCGGTCAGGGACCGCCGCGGAGGGAATTTGTATCTATTACAAAAATAACATCTGAACCAGACCTGAAACGCCGCTTCCGGGCAGAAAAAAACCTTCCAGAACAGACAAGTTATCTAAAAATGGCGGCCTGATTTAAGGATAATGCAAACAAAACCAAATTTCAGATGAAATAATTGTGCACTATAACAACGAATTGTGCTTTCTACAATGTAAAGAGCGGGTTTTTGTATTTTTCAATGTTGCTTTTCCATTGAAATGGAGATATAATACTAGTTCACTGGGAAAACGATAAGGAAGGAAGAAAGTATTTATGCCAACTATGGCGCAAGCGGAGGCTACGCTGAAATCGGTATATGGTTATGAACAGTTCCGCCAGGGTCAGCGGGAATCCGTTCAGGCACTGGTAGACGGGAAAGATGTTCTTGCCATCATGCCCACCGGCGCAGGGAAATCGTTGTGCTATCAGATACCGGCTATTATCTCAAGTGGGATTACACTTGTTATTTCACCCCTCATATCACTGATGAAGGATCAGGTCAACGCACTGCTCCAGCTCGATGTGAAAGCCGCGTATATCAACAGTACACTGACAAACAAACAGCAGGTCATAGCGCTGGGAAATGCCAGAAAAGGTGCCTATAAGATTATTTATATTGCTCCCGAGCGGCTGAATACAGAAGGATTTCTGGATTTTGCTCAGAATGCCGAGATTTCCAATGTCATTATTGATGAGGCGCACTGCGTTTCTCAGTGGGGACAGGATTTCCGGCCCGCTTACCTTAATATTGCTCCTTTCATTGAAAAACTGAAAAAGCGTCCGGTGGTCGGTGCCTTTACCGCCACGGCCACCCTGGCGGTGCAGAAGGATATCACGAAGCTTCTTGAACTGCATGATCCGGTGAAAATCCTGACCGGTTTTGACCGCCCGAACCTCTTCTTTGAGGTTCTTCGGCCTTCCAACCGGGATGCGGCACTGCTTGAGTTTGTGCAGAAGCATGCCGGGCAGAGCGGGATTGTTTACTGTGTCACGAGACGGGCAGTCGAGGAGACCTCGGAGATGCTCAAGGCCAATGGGATTGAGTGTGCCAGGTATCATGCCGGCCTGTCGGATGATGAGCGGACGCAGGCACAGGAGGACTTTATCGAGGACCGTGTGCCGGTCATTGTGGCGACGAATGCATTTGGAATGGGCATTGACAAATCCAATGTTTCCTTTGTCGTTCACTACCAGATGCCCAAGGATCTGGAGAGCTACTATCAGGAAGCCGGACGTGCAGGTCGGGACGGGGAGCCGGCAGACTGCTGCCTTCTTTACATGGCGCAGGATATTCCGCTGGCCAACTATCTGATTGAGCACTCCCTTGACAATGCCACCCTGGATATTGCCACGGCCCGGAATGTCCGGGCACAGGCCGAGGAGCGGCTGCGTCAGATTGTCTATTACTGCACCGGACGCGGCTGCCTTCGCAACCGCATCCTCTCCTATTTCGGTGAGGCGACCACGCAGACCTATTGCGGCAACTGTTCGGCCTGTCTCTCCAAGAAGGGCGAGCAGGATGTGACCCGCGAGGCCGGACAGATCGTCTCCCTGGTGATGGCGCTGAACGGCAAATACGGCCGCACCATGATTGCCGGCATCCTCTCCGGAAAACAGAACGACCGGCTGATTTCGGCCGGACTGAACAAGCATAATGCCTTTGGCTCACTGGCCTCTCTGGGCGAGGGGAATATCTATGCCATCATCGACGAACTTCTGGAAAGTGAGGTTCTCTCACAGACAGAAGGGGAATATCCCTGCCTGATTGCGGGACATTATGCAAAGGATGTGCTGAGCGGCGACTGGCCGGTCCGCATTCCGCTGGACCGCGGCGGGCGTCAGGTGCCTATTCCCAAGCACCGGGAAGAGGAAAGCGAGGCACTGTTCCGGATTCTGTCCAAGCTTCGTCTGGCCATTGCCCGGGAGCAGCGGGTTCCACCTTTCGTGATTTTCTCCAATGCAACGCTTAAGGATATGGCAAAGCGCAAACCGAGAAACCGCAGTGAAATGCTTCGGGTGAACGGTGTCGGCGAGAACAAGATGCGCCGGTATGGCGATACATTCCTGACGACCATCGCTTTCTATGTGAAAAAGACGGAAATGTGCGCGAATGCCGCGAAAAAAGTGAAGAAAAAATGATCTGAGCACCAGGCCGGCAGGCCCTGTGCTCAGTCGGTCAGACAGAGCAGCACCATGGCGGGGCCGGGTGCTGCTCATCAATAAATCTTTGCAGGGGTTGACGGAATGACAAGGAGGAATCATCTTTTGCCGGCAGGAATTCTTTTTCTGCTGGCCCTGGCCATTCTCTTCGGATGCAGCCAGAGCAGTCCCGCGTATCCGATCAATACCTGGGAGGATGCCAACTGCCTTTTGACCGTCGGGCGTGCCATGCGCAGCGGCGCCGTTCTGTACAGGGATATCTATGAACAGAAGGGGCCGACACTGTATGCACTGCATGCTTTGGCGGCCTTTGTCATGCCCGCCTGGGGCCGTTTCCTGGGGGTGTTCCTTCTGGAGGTGCTGGCCTGCTTTCTGACCCTCCTGTGCGCCTACCGTTGCACATCAGGACCGGTGGCCAGGCGAATGCTGACAACAGCCCTTTTTGCAGCCTTAACGTATGCCTGCGGGGCTTTCTGCCGGGGGGACAGTGCCGAGGAATTCTGTCTGCCCTGCATCATGGCAATGATCATGATCTGCCACAGGACCTGCGGCCGGTTCACCTGTGCCGACATGGGGAAACTCGGGTTCCTTTCCGGAATCATTGCCACCATCAAGTTTACCATTCTCGGCATTCCGCTGGGCCTGTGTCTGTGTGTGCCCTTTCTGACCGGCCTCCGCCGGCCTGTCCGGACCGCGCAGAAGGCCGCCGCGTTTCTGGCCGGCATGCTGATCCCGATCGGCCTCTGGCTGGTGTATTTCGCCCTTAACGGTGCGCTTTCCGACTTCTTTACCGCCTATATCACCAACAACATCTTCCTCTATGCGGGTGAGCGGCCAAAGGCCTGGGAACTGCTCTACAT
>JAGAHV010000075.1:0-14919 GCA_017626895.1 Clostridia bacterium
CAGAATGTCCTGACAGATGAGATGATCGATCATTTCGGCGGCGCGGAGGATCTCCGGAACGGAATCATCCGGCATGTCAGTGATGAGACCTTTGCCGAGGACGCCCTGCGTGTACTTCGCGCAGCTCAGTTTTCGGCACGCTTTGATTTTTCCATTGCACCTGAAACCATTTCGCTCTGTTCCGGAATGAACCTCAGTGCCCTGGCCGGTGAGCGTGTTCTGGCAGAGATGCAGAAAGCCCTGATGAAAGCGGACCATCCGTCCGTGTTTTTCAGCCAGCTCAGGCAGATGAACCAGCTCAGCACCTGGTTTCCGGAAATCGAAGATCTGGAAGATGTGCCGCAGTCGCCGGTCTACCATCCCGAAGGGGATGCCTGGCAGCACACCATGCTGACCCTGGACGGCGCGGCCGCTCTTCGTGACAAGGCTCTGCAGCCGTGGCCGTTCATGCTCTCTGCACTGCTTCACGACTGCGGAAAAGCCGTATCGACCATCGTCAATGAAGAAACAGGGAAAATCTCCTCCATCGGGCACGAAAACTCCGGTGTTCCTCTGGCACTTACCCTGATGCATCGCCTGAAAACGGATAAAAAGACGGAGCAGTATGTGGTGTCCATGATCCGCCACCACATGAAGCCCAACCTGCTGCCGGTTCAGCATTCCCGGCCGAAAGCGTACATGCACATGTTCGATGAAGCCCTCGTCCCGGAGGATCTGATCCTCCTTTCAAAGGCGGACCGTATCGGCCAGAGGATAAGTCCTGCCGCCTTCGCTGAAACAGAAACGCTCCTGCGGGAGATGCTCAGCCGTTACCGGGATGTCATTCAGAAGCAGCCAAAAGTCAGCGGGGATGATCTGATGAAGGCCGGATTCAAACCCGGAAAGGAACTGGGACAGCTTCTTGCTTATGCGCGCAAGCTCTGGCTTGCAGGAATTCCTTATGAAAATGCCCTGGATCAAACCATCCAATACGGAAAAAAGCTGCATCGTTCTTCAGACTGAAGAACGATGCAGCTTTTTCTGTACTCAGAGAAAGTAATAGACCGGTCTGGAGGAGAAATGTGTCCTTTGCCTGTCAAAGCGGCGAACTTGACCCACAATCCGGTCCAGTTCAAAACGGCTCAGACCCGGCTGAGGGAATTCCATCCGCCGACTATCTGACCTGGCTGGCGGTTCAGGAGAAAGGAACAGCGAACTGTGTGTGCATAAGAGAACGAGCAGCACAACCGAAAAAAAGATCAGGGGAAGCACAAGAAAGATGAAAAGAGCCGCTTTGATCATGGAATGTTCCTCCTTTACGGTCTCAATGTTGGTCCGGCCGGGCCTTTTGCCGGGAACGATCTCGATGGAACTATTATATTCTTCAATTTGAAGAAAGTCAACACGTATTTTCTTCGTTTTGAAGAATGTCGTTGCCAGTGTCACTGATCCTGGGGTCAGGCCTTTTCCGTCCGGATCGTCGAAACGGTGCCTGCCGGTCATTCCGCCGGGAACGGTCCGGAGAATTCATTCTGAAGCCTTTTTTAGCAGAAAAGGATACAAAATGAAGAAAATCTTGTCCGGTTGATTGACATCGTGCGGGGAAATCCCTATAATGAAGGTGCAATTTATCAGGGGCGGTGCCAGTTATGTCAACCTTTTCAGAACAGCTGAAGAAAGCCCGGACCGCGGCCGGTTATACGGTCAGAGAGGCCATTGAGGCATTTCATCAGCAGAGCATAGATATCTCGGAGAAAACCCTGTACGGATGGGAAAGAGGCATCCGTACGCCGGATGCGGATGTTTTCCTGCGCCTGTGCCGGATTTATCAGATTGAATCGCTGTCCGATTTCATGGAAGGAAATCAGAAACCGGTAACCACGGAAATCGAGCGCAAATATGCCTCCCTGGATGACCACGGCCGCCGTCTGGTGAGCCTTGTGCTGGAGGAGGAATATGAGCGGGTCCATCCGGTTGTCAAGCTGAATCCCAGGGCGAAATCCGCAGAAAGAAAAACCCCCGAGAAACGGAAAATGGCGGAGCTGTGGGTATCCGAACAGTCTGCCGCCGCAGGTACCGGAACCATTCTGGACGGAGATTCCTTTATCAAACAGTCCGTTCCGGCGGATCTGCTTGTTTCGGGAACCAGTTTCGGCGTTCCCGTCTCCGGCGACTCCATGGAGCCGCGCTATTTCGACGGCGATATTCTGCTGGTCAGCAAGCAGCAGATGCCTTCCGTGGGGGAGATAGGTGTTTTCCTTCTGGATGGCAAAGGCTATGTCAAACAGCGGGGAACAAAAGAACTCATTTCGCTTAACACGAAGTATGAACCGATTCCCATGGACAATGACACCCGCTGCTTCGGCAAGGTCATCGGTGTCATCCGGTCGGATGAACTGATGTAAGCCCCGGCAGCAAAGCCCCTTCCAGAATCAAAAGAGACAGCGGCCCCATCGGGTCACTGTCTCTTCTTTTGCAATTGTGCTTTACCGGTCATGGAACAAATGATATAATCGAAATGCATTTTATTGATCCGAATTTGCACACTATCCGAAATCCTGCGATTTCGTCTTTTCTTCGGATACAGAAAGGAAAACAGAAAATGGATAATATGGGCAGGCCCCTTAAAAAAAGAACCATCACCTTCAGTCCGCCGGATATCTCGGAGGCTGAAATTCAGGAAGTTGCAGAGGCTTTGCGCTCCGGCTGGATTACCACCGGTCCGCGCACAAAAGAACTTGAACGCCGGCTGGCCGACTATTGTCATACGGAGAAAATGGTCTGTCTGGCCTCCGCCACCGCCGCGGAAGAACTGAATTTCCATGTTCTGGGCCTGAAGCCCGGCGACGAGGTCATTGTCCCGGCCTACACCTATACCGCAACCGCCTCAGCCGCCATTCATCTCGGGGCCACGGTTCGCCTGATTGATTCCCAGCCGGGAACCTTCGAAATGGATTATGCGCAGATGGCAGATGCCATTAATGAACACACGAAAGCCGTCGTTCCGGTGGACCTGGGCGGAATCATGTGCGATTATGATCAGATTCATGCGGCGGTCGAAAGCAAAGCACATCTGTTCCGGCCGGAGGGAAACATCCAGGAAGCCCTGGGCCGGGTTGCCATTGTGTCCGACTGCGCGCATGCACTGGGGGCCGTGCGAAAAGGGGCAATGGCCGGTTCACCGGAGGTCTGTGATTTTGCCAGTTACAGTTTCCATGCGGTCAAGAACTTTACGACGGCCGAGGGGGGCGCGGCCACTTTCCGGCCGCTGCCCGGTGTGGATGCGGATGAGATCTATCATCTCTACCAGCTGCTGAGCCTGCACGGACAGTCAAAAGACGCGTTCTCAAAGGAACACGCCGGTTCCTGGGAATATGATGTCATCGCGCCCTGGTACAAATGCAACATGACCGATGTCATGGCCGCCATCGGCCTCCGGCAGCTGGACCGTTATCCGGGCATGATTGAGCGCCGGCATGCCCTGATCCGCCGCTACGATCAGATGTCGGAACAGCTTTCTCTGGGACATTTGCAGCACACCGGTCCGGATTTCAGAAGCTCGGGACACCTCTATCTCACCCGGATTCCCGGAGCGGACACGGAGGAACGCAACCGGATTATCGCCGAAATGGCCGGGCGGGGAATTGCCTGCAACGTCCATTATAAGCCCCTCCCGATGATGACGGCTTACCGGAATCTCGGATGGCGCATTGAGAATTTCCCCAATGCCTACGACTATTACCATAACCTGATTTCTCTGCCGCTCAATACACGGCTGAGCGATGAGGATCAGGAATACATTATCGAGAATTACACCGACATTCTTGAGCATCGCTGAAAGGCAGGTGTTTGCTGAACGGGTCATGTTCCTGGGCAGCAGATCTGACGGCAGTTCACCTGAAAGAGGGAGGGAAACGAATGAAAATTGTCTGGATCGGCTTTCACGAGGAAGGACTTGAGGCGTTTCGTCAGGTTCTTGAGGCCGGAAAGCAGGTAGATGCCTTTATTACGCTGGATGATGAGGCGTTCGAAAAGAGAAGCGCGGGCACCAGAGGCTATCGGGCATACTGTGAACAGTATGGCGTGGCCTATCTGCCGGTGCACACGATCAAGGGGGAGGATGCGTATGAAATCGTTCGCCGGTATCAGCCGGACCTGCTGATCGTCCTGGGATGGAGCGAAATTCTCCCCGAACGGCTGCTTGACATTCCGTCCATCGGAACCATCGGAACACACGCCGCCCTTCTGCCGCATAACCGGGGAAGCGCTCCGGTAAACTGGGCCCTGATCCGCGGCGAGACGGAATGCGGCAACACGCTGATGTGGCTCAGCAAGGAAGTCGACGCCGGCGATATTATCAGTCAGCGGGCATTTCCGATTACCCAGTATGATTCCTGCAAGACACTTTATGACCAGGTCGCCAAAACAGATGCCGAGATGACTCTGGAACTCATCTGCGCCCTTGAATCCGGGAAGATGCCGCCAAAACCCGCGCTGAGGGATGTGGGGGATGAACCGATACTGCCGCGGCGCCGTCCCAAGGACGGGCTCCTGAACTGGGAACAGAGCGGACAGAAAGTCTACGATTTCATCCGGGCACTGACGAAGCCGTATCCTGGCGCATTTACCTTTCTGAACGACCATTGTTACCTCATCTGGCGTGCCGTACTGCTGCCGCTCCACAGCGGCGTGAACGGTCTTGGGCCGGGGGAGATTGGCGGCTGCTGTTACGCCTTTCATCCGGAAAACTGCGGCATTCTTGTGGGCACGGAGGATGATCTCGTGATGATTACGGAGATTGAGGACGAGAACGGCGTGCGCTATACCGGACAGGCACTGCACGATCTTGACCTGAAGGGAGTATTTTGCAATGGATAACGTTCTTGTAATTGCCGCGCATCCAGATGATGAACTGCTGGGTGTGGGCGGTACGGTTGCTTTGCACGCCAGAAAGGGAGACCGGATCAAAAGCATCATCATGTGCGAAGGGGAATCGCTGCGTTACGGTCACAGCGTGGGGCAGAGCACGGCAACCCGGGAGGCCGCCCGGATTCTCGGCGTGGAGGAGGTCATCCAGCCGGGGTTCCCGGATCAGCGTCTGGATACCTTTACGCTGACAGACCTGATCACCCCGATTGAACAGGTTTCCGAACAGTTCCATCCGGACATCGTCTACTGCCAGTGCGGATATGATGCCAACCAGGACCATCAGCGGCTGTTCGAGGCTGCCAATATCGCGCTTCGGCCCACCAGCGAATGGATCAGGGAACTGTACACCTTCTATACCGGCAGCAGCACAGAATGGGGATATCCGAGAAAATTTGCGCCGGATACCTGGGTGGATATTACGGACGTCCTGGAAACGAAAATTCAGGCGTTTGAACAGTATACCAGTGAGGTTAAACCCTATCCGCATCCGCGTTCCTCGGAAGCTCTGCGCCATCAGGCGGCGTTCTGGGGAAATCAGGTGTGTATGCCGGCTGCGGAGGTCTTTATGACAATCCGGCGGATCCTGCGGAGGGACAGCTGATGCAAAGAGCACTTAAATGCCTTCTGGACCGTCTGCTTGCCCTGCTCAGCCTGATCATCCTCTCTCCGGTTTTTCTGATTGCCGCCATCGGCATCAAGTGTTCAAGCCGCGGTCCCATCATTTACAGGGCACAGCGAATGGGGAAGAATATGCAGCCCATGGTGATCTATAAGTTCCGCTCCATGCATGTGGGGATGGAGAATCAGGGCGCCATTACAGGCCGGCGTGATCCGCGCGTTTTTGCCTTCGGATCTTTTCTGCGCAAGACAAAAATCGATGAGCTTCCGCAGCTTCTGAATATTCTCTTTGGGAGCATGTCCATCATCGGTCCCCGGCCGGAGGACATTGACATTGTCCGGCGGTATTATACCGATGAGGAAAAACGGACCCTGGATGTGCTGCCGGGGCTTGCCTGTCCCGGCAGTATTTTCAACTACACGCACGGGGATCTGTATCTGACGGATGAGGGAACCGATGAGGCCTATGTAAACCGCTTCCTTCACGTCAAGCTGGCGCTGGATCTGTACTATATCGATCACTGGTCCCTGGGGTATGACATCAGCATCATCTTCAGGACACTGGCCGCCATCTTTCACACGGCGGTGTCCGACAAACAGATGCCTCCGCCGCTTGAATACCGTGCCGTCTTTGGTCAGCGCCCGATTCCCTGAATCCGCGCCATGTACACATCATTCCGAAACGGAAAGAGGAGCTCAAGCTCCTCTTTTTCCGTTCATTCATAGTCCTCATCCATTGCACCGGCCATCTCGGTGAGGACGGCATCAATGGATTCAAAATCAAATCCTCTGCGGGCCAGCGCGGCCTTGACACGCTGACGGTCTTTGAAGCTGCTCAGATCTTTCCCGCGTGCGGCTTTCTCGGCAGCTTTTCGGATCCTTTCGTTCTGTACATCCCCGCTTAATTCCCCAATGGCTGCCTGAACCTCTTCCTCCGGAATGCCTTTCATCCGCAGTTCCTGCCGGATTCTGTTTTCCCCGTATCCCAGGGAACTGCGCTGACGGGCGAAGGAGGAGGCGTAGACGCTGTCATCAAGATAGCCCAGTTTCCTGAGACGGTCAATGACCCTGAGCGTGCACAGTTCGCTGTACCCGGCACGAAGCAGCGTCTCCTTCATTTCTTTCTCGGAACGGTTCTTTGCGGAAAGACTGTGTCCTGCCCGCTCAAGCGCGGAGGAATATTCATTTTCCGCCACCCAGGCATGAAAGGCATCCGGGGAGATGGCCGAGCCGGTTCGCCAGGGGCACTTGAGAAACAGGCTGTGGGGCAGAGAGAGCTCACTGCCATCCGAGAGGGAAAGGGTATTCATTCCCGCACGACGGCTGATGGAGAGAATGGTGAGGCCGGGCATGGCATGATTCTGATTATTCATTGACGGCCCGCCTGTGTTTCTTTCTCGAAAGAACGGTTGAAATATTGCCCGGACAGAAGTGATAGCACAGCAGATAACCGGAAAGGATCACCTGGATCATGCAGGCAATCTGCCTGAAGGTGACAAAATAGGTATTGTCCTCATTTATCCGGCCAAAGCCAAAGGCAAACAGGGCAATGAAAAACAGGACATTCGGCAAAAGAATGCAGAAGCAGCGGAAATCAAAGTGTCTGCAGTCAAGATTCCAGACAACCATGGTCACAATGACGAGCACCGCAAGGACCAAAAGAAGCGCCTGGGAGATATAGAAGAGGTCCGAGTAAGCATTGCGCTCGAACTCGCCCAGCGCAACCTCCACGATGGCAACAACGACTGTAATGACCGGAAGAAGAAAGACAAGACTGAAACTGTCGCGCATCCGGAAAGCGAAAATCAGGATTACTCCCAGCGCAAGGATGCCGGCGACGATCTGGTTAATCCGGACGAAGTCACTGATGAACGTCAGCGAATCATTCCGAAGTCCCTCAATAACGGCACGGCCGCAGCTGTAAAGCAGGATATACCAGCGGAAAACATCGCCTTTCTGTTTGCGGTTTTCCTGAATCAGGAACCAGAGAATGAGAAAGACAATCAGGTTCCAGCAGAATTCATAAAAGAAAGTGGCCATCTGCCAGTACCAGAAAGTACCGACCGGAATCTCAACGGCAAACGGGAAAAACTGCAGCGCTTCCTCTTCAACACGCAGGCCGTACGCCTCCATGTTGATGTAGTTTCCCCAGCGGCCAATGGCCTGTCCCAGGATCAGCGAGGGGGCAACAGCATCAAGGAGATCCGCCATCCGGACATTTGCCCGGCTGCAGACAATCTTTGCAGCGATCAGCCCGCCCAGGACCCCGCCAAAGATCGCGAGGCCGCCTTCCCGGATGTTGAATATGGAAAGAGGATCCTCCGCATAATAGCTGAAACGAAAGAACACATAGTACAGTCTGGCGCAGATGATCGCCAGTGGGATCCCCAAAAGGAGAAGATTGAGAATGATATCATCCGGAAGACCGTATTTGCGTGCACGGGAAGTACTGATAAAATAGCCGATGATAATCGCAGCGACGATCAGGATCGCATAATAGCTGATTCCCCAAAAAGCAGTCCGGTCAAGCATGGGTCTGCTGAGCATAGAAATCCTCCTCAGGTGTAAATTCGATCGGTAGTATATCGCGATTTCCGAAAACGGTCAAGAAATGAAGGGGATGCGGGCCAATGAACGGCAGTTCGGGTCACCTGCGCAGTTGAAACGTCCACGGCCGCGTTTCGCCTTCATCCAGATACCGTCTCACTGTCATGTCATCCCAATGCCCGTCATCATCTGCATCCGCAAAGGTGAGTACCGTGCCGGCTCCCTCCGTGATATAGCCGGCATTCATATACATAAAACCGAGCGGTTCTGTTCGGGTGACCAGTTCATCCTCTGCTTTTTTAACGAATTCGCCCTTGTCGTCTTTAAAAACGCTCTGGACCGTCAGACTTTCGCCAGGCATTTTCAGATACTCCGCCTGTTCCGCTGCTTTCCGTTCCTTCTTCACCTCAAGTGTATGATTGTGTCCCCAGAGGAAAAGAATGTCATGCTGCTCAGCGGCCCTGTTCAGGGCCTTCGTCCACGTCCATGCGCCGGTATTGTCCCCGCGTCTGGCGTGGAGGGGAACATGTGACATGATGAGTATGGGCAGATCATCCTCAAGGCTGCTGACCCAGTCAAGAAAGTGACGGCTGGCGGTCTGTGCCGAAAGGCCATTGGGATCTGCGGCATCTTTGCCCGCATATTTTTCACACTTCGCCTGTTCGTCCGTATCAAAAATCATCTGTGCAAAGCTGATGCCGTAGATGTAATACCCCCGTTCCGTGACCGGACCGGAAAAAAAGACGGAATCATATGCATCGGTGCTGTTGCGATCATGGGAACCATAGGTAAACAGGCACTGCACGGCATTCCCGAAGACATGGCGGATCTGTGCCTCGACTGATTTCATGGAAAAAAACGGAGCGCCCATGGGATACCCCGTGACATCCAGCGATTTATCACTGCCGTCACCGACAAAATCACCGCCCAGAAGGACCACATCCGGTACGATTCCATCTGCATAAACGCGGTTCAGAACCTCGGTCAGACGGTTATGCCAGATAAGATTGCCATCCGGATCGTACACGGGGCTTTTTTTCCTCGGCGGTTTCTTTCCCTCATCACGCCGGGGAATACGGCTCTCTTCAGAGACCGTTTCATATTTTGCATGACGGTCTGTTCCCACAAAGAGCGTGGTCTCCGCCAGGGCGGAATGGATGCACATAAAAATGACACACAGGGAAAAGCATCGCCGGATAAAACGAACATTCAACATATCTGCCACCTCACTGGTTCCGGAACAGTCTGGGACAGGCCTTGTACAGAATACGCTTTTGCGCAGGGCCTGCATTTCCGGCAAAGCCGCATCCGGGATAAACCCGCCTGATATGCCGCCCACCCGGATCAGATGCGGCCGACCTTCGCCGTGCCATGGGCTGATTTTCCGCATCCGTCCGTTCCATAATCCCTCTGCCTGACAACTGTTCTGTGTATGGAACGCATTCTATCATGACCCAATGAAAAAGTCGATTATTTTCGGGCAGAACGCAGCCCAATACGAGATAGAACTTGACAATATATTGGAAATCTTCTACAATCTGCAGACTGAGACAGGGGCGAAGTGCCTTGACGCCGTCTGCATTTCGGAGGCTTTCAGCCGAACAGTTATCTCTGTCCGGACCCTCAGCTTTCAAAAGGCGCCGTCCTGCCCTCACAGCGGCAGTTTATCAAGTCTGAGACCAGAAAAGGAGCAGAAACATGTTTAAACAAGTTTGCCGTTTTTTCCCCGTCTGGATTATTCTGATTCTGCTTTTTACCTCAGCCTGTGCAGAACCCATTACCATCTGCGGGGTTGAGTTTGATACAGAGGATGAATACATCGATTTCGGAAAAGTCAGGGTGGAGAACATCCAGGAACTTGCCGAAGCAATTCCGAAAATGCCCAATCTTCGAAAAGTTGACATGTTTGCCACCAATATCAATAAGGAAAACATGGCTTATCTTTTTGATACGTTTCCTGAGGTGACCTTTGGGTGGACCATCCATATCTGGGAACATACGATCCGTACGGACCAGACCGCCTTTTCCACGCTGCACGGTTCCAGCCCGACGCCTCCTCACACGGAGAAAGATTTCGATGTCCTTCGCTACTGCAAGCAGCTGAAGGCACTCGATCTGGGACACAACTGGATTGAGGATATTTCCTTCCTCAAATATGTGCCGGACCTTGAGGTTCTGATTCTCGGACGAAATCAGATCAAGGATATTTCTCCCATCGCCGATCTTCATCATCTGGTGTATCTTGAACTGTTCAGCAATCACATTAAAGATGTCTCACCGCTTGCCGGTCTGACCTCTCTCAGAGATCTGAACCTTTCAAACAATCCCATTGAAGATCTGACGCCGCTGATGGGGATGAAATGGCTCGACCGTCTCTGGCTTGGCTTCTTTATGAACTATCCCAAGGAACAGGAAGCGGAAATCAAGGCCGCTCTTCCCGAATGTGAGTTTTTCTGGGACTGGGGCCCGACTGCCGGAACATGGAGGGAACATCCCCATTATTTTGAGCTCTATGATTTCTTCAGAACAAACGTTTATGTACCGTTTAAGGAGTAATGTGTTTCATGATGCGAATTGGTTTGTTTTCTTTTCTGCTGTTTATTCTGCTCTGTTCCACCGGACTCTGTGCTTCTCTGCCAATCGACCTCTCAGGCGGGATGAAACCGTCACCGGATGCTTTCAAATCCGATACGCATTATGAGGATGAATCCATTACAGTTGATATTGAAACCACCGAGTACCATAAGACAACCTGTTACATTGCCCGGGTGAAAATTCAGGATCCTTCCCAGCTGCGTACCGCACCGGCTTACTCCTTTGACAGAGACCAGACAGCGCCGGCAAATGCAATTGCCGCACGGGTGAATTCGGTTCTGGCGATAAACGGAGATTATTTTTCCTACCAGCTGCAGAGCGGAAGCTACCTGATCCGACAGGGAACCATGTATCTGAACAAACCCATGTTCAGGCGGGATGTCCTGCTGATTGATGAAAACGGCGATTTTACCATCGTTAAGCCCTACAAATCCGGTGATCCGAAGGAATTCGATCCGAAAGGGGAGGGAATTGTCAATTCCTTCAATTTCGGCCCCGGCCTGATCATTGACGGTGAGCGGATGGACCCGGAATATTTCGATTCCTATCACTTTTCACAAAAAAAGCATCGCCGCTGTGCGATTTGCCAGGTGGAACACGGAAAGCTTGAATATATCTGTGTTGTGACAGATGGTCCCGAGGAAAACCGGGAGGGCGGACTCGATCTTCAGGAATTTGCGGACTTTATTGTTACACTGGGTGTCAAGTATGCCTATAATCTGGATGGCGGGAATTCCACGGTCATGCTTTTCGGTGACCGGAAAATCAATGCCATTGATCAGAAGTATCTGCGCCCGATCAGCGATATTATCTACTTTGCAACCACGGTTTCCGAGGAATAAGTATGAGTGATACTGTCTATCTTGCCGGCATTTCTCTGGCGGCGTTAACCTTTTTTCTTGTCCTGATCGGACAGATGCGCAGTCAGAAATCCTTTAACGGTCGTTTTCTCTTTTTTTGCTGCCTGTTTTCACTGGCGGCAGCTTTTGTTTTATCCAGAGGCAATGTCTATCTGTTTGGCGGATTCATGACCAGAATCCGGGGATTTTTCAGTCTGAATCCGTATGACTATTCCGTCATGGGAACGCTCCTCGGGCTGGTGGTTGGAACGATTGCCGCTGCGCGTCTGACCAGAACCAGCACCGGCACAACCCTGGACCTGATTACGCCCGCCGCGTTTTGCGCTCTGGCAATCGCCCGATTCGCTGAAGGGTTTTCTGATTTCGGATGGGGCGGTCTCGTATTTGATGAACAGTTTCAGTTTTTCCCGCTGTGTGTCAGAGACATGTATGATCAGTTTCATCTTGCCGTGTTTCTGTTTGAGGGAATTGCCGCTGTTTTGCTCGTTGTCTTCCTGCCCAGGACACCTGTCGGTCACGGGGACCGCTTCGCGCGGACATTCTGCCGGTTTATGCTCTCACAGATCTTCTTTGAAAGTCTCCGCGCAGAAACCCTTCGGATTGGGTTCGTACGCGTTCAGCAGGTAGAATGTGCCGTATTTGTCCTTGTGATGATTCTGATTATTCTGAAACGGGACAAACACTCTGCCGGCATCTGTACAGCGGTTCATCTCTGCACCGTTGGCATTGCCATCTTCTGTGAGTTTGCACTGGACAAGATTACCTCCATCCCGGCACCTGTGGTCTATACAATCTTAGGGCTTTCCCTGATTGTCTGTGACTTTGTGCTTGAGCGTTTCTTCCACAGAGAGCTTGTCCGTTCACAGAACTGAGGAAACCGGTCTGGCACCCTGCGGTGTATCAACTCATTAAAGAGGAGGGTTTTGTCTTGTCACAGAAACTGATCCGTGAATCGGAAATTGAAAAATGTCTCTCGGAACTATCTGATTCCGGGGATGTTCTTGCAGAACTGACGGAAAAGCTGCAGCAGATAAAGCCGCTGCTTCTTGTTCCGTGCGGTGAGTGTCCGTCCTATGTACGTATGGAAGGGGGAACACATCCGGGCCGATGCAAGCGGCTTGGTTTCTGGTTCCCGGAGGATTTTTCCTGCGGCTACTGCGAGGAAAATGAACGGCGGAGACGGGCAAAGTTCTGACCCTGTTCTGCCGGGATGCCACAATTGTCACAGCGGGAAGCTTTTCCCGAACTGACAGTAGCCTTCACATCGCCATGATTGAGTGAATTCAGACAGGACACGATGATATCCGGAAAGGAGAACCGTTCATGCACGGACGACTGGAACATGCTTTTTCTTTATCTGCGTCCATTGGAATGATCTGTCCCATCTGCGGTTCTCCGTATGTGCGTCAGGAACAGTCTCTGGTCTGCCAGAAAGGTCATACGGTCAACGGAAACCGTAAAGGATACTTCAATTTTCTCAGCAGGCCTGCGCCGGACACCTATGGAAAACCTCTGTTTGAGGCAAGACAGCGTGTTTTTCATGCCGGCCTGTACGATGGTGTCATGTCTGCTGTCTTTGATGAGATTCAGGACGGGGAGTCCGTTCTGGATGTCGGATGCGGTGAGGGCACCTATCTGCATGCACTTGCTGCCAGGGGACATAACGGCAGACTCGCCGGTGTGGACATTAGCCGGCAGGGCATCGAGATCGCCAGCACCGGAGATACACTCTTTTGCGTGGCGGATATGCGCCATCTTCCATTTGCCGCGCACAGTTTTGATACCATTCTGAACATTCTCTCACCGGCAGATTATTCGGAGTTTCAGCGCGTTCTGAAACCATCCGGGAAGGTGATCAAGGTCATTCCGGGACCGGATTATCTGAAGGAAGTCAGAGAGGCCCGGCACCTGAAAGGCGGGGACAGCCAGGCAGATGCCCGGCTGAAGGAGAAAATGCACATTCATAAATCCCGTCATGTCTATGAGGTGACGGCGATTGATGCAGGACTATGGCCGGATATTCTGCAGATGACACCGCTGAACCAGGATCTTACACAGGAGCAGTTCCGGGACATGGCAAAGACGCCGGCCCGTACGCTGACCATTGACCTGATGGTCCTTACGGCGTTCCCCGGTTAAGCAGAGCAGGTCAGACCGTGCTGCCTTCCACCATTCAGGACCTGATTACGCTGCAGTGGAATGACCGGCATGGAAGCCTGGATTTGATAAAGCGGCTCAGGCAGATGACCAGAGTTGATCCCAGAAGAGAAGGAGATTTATACATGCTGAAGGACATCGTGCTGCGTGACTGGGATGATCTGCAGAAAGCCGTTTTTGATGAGGTGTGGGATGATCGGGTAAAACGCTATCGCGACAGCCGTATCTATCGTGGCTGCAGCGATTCCGCCTGGCAGTTCATGCCATCCCTTAACCGGGTCTGTTATCATGATCTGTCACTTGAAAATCACATTTTGAGAAGTTTCCGGAAATATGGGTATGCTGAACTGGCCGATTGTCAGGGGACATGGAAACTGTTGACCGTTGCACAGCATCACGGCATCCCCACCAGACTGCTGGACTGGACGTATTCACCTCTTGTCGCCGCTCATTTTGCCACCGAGGATATCTCCATGTATGACCGTGACGGCGCCATCTTCTGTCTGAACGTTCCGGATTTTAAGCCCTATCTGCCGAAAACGTTCCGGGAAGAACTGGAACAGGCAGGGGGCAATGTGTTCTCTGTCGGCATGCTCGAAAGACTCGCGCCGAAGCTGCAAAATCTTGAACAGCAGTCAGAAAAACCGTTTGCACTGTTCTTTGAGCCATCCTCCATGATTGACCGGATTGTCAATCAATATGCACTTTTTTCTGTTGTAAGCCATTCCTCCGTGCTGCTCAGTGAGATTATCGCACAGGAGGAAATCAAGTGCATCCGTTATGTCATTCCGAAGTCGATTAAGCTTGAGATCCGCGATAAACTCGATTACATCAACATTTCGGAGCGAATGATCTATCCGGGGCTCGATGGAATCAGCCGCTGGATTACAAGGCGCTATTCAAACCTAGGACCACTGTACAACAGGGAACATGTCGGGGATGCGGGGAATGGCAGCCAGTAAGCCGGTAAATCCAAACCCGTGCAAAACTTTACGCCCCCTTACGGGCTTCTAAAAAAAATAAAAAATAGGGGTTGACACAACTTAAAAGGTGTGGTAGAATTCTCGCGTTGTCAAAAATGTGGGTAGGTTCCCGAGTGGCCAAAGGGAGCAGACTGTAAATCTGCCGGCTCCGCCTTCGATGGTTCGAATCCATCCCTGCCCACCATATACTTCCGCGGGAATGGCGGAATTGGCAGACGCGCTAGATTCAGGTTCTAGTGAAAGCAATTTCA
>JAGAHV010000076.1:0-7934 GCA_017626895.1 Clostridia bacterium
GAATAATCAATTACCATGATGAGCATTTTGCGGAGGTGGAAAAGATCATGCTGTTAGCGTATGAACCAAGGTATGTACGTGAAGCACAGGAGAGATCAATGAAGATCTATGCTGCCATACGTGCATTAAAGAGGATTGGCATCGATAACGAGAGAATCAGAAAATACATCTCAGAGGAATACGAGATTACGCTCACATATGCACAGAACTACATTGATACGGTTGAAGAGGACGAAAGAAAAAAATCTTCTGCAGAATAATCAATTACCATGATGAGCATTTTGCGGAGGTGGAAAAGATCATGCTGTTAGCGTATGAACCAAGGTATGTACGTGAAGCACAGGAGAGATCAAGTAACATCTATGCTGCCATACGTGCTTACAAAAGGGTGGGTATCGATAATGCGATAATCAGAAAATACATCTCAGAGGAATACGAGATTACGCCCACATATGCTCAGAACTACATTGATACGGTTGAAGAGGACGAAAGAAAAAAATCTTCTGCCAAATAAAATTTTATTTCCCTCCCATGCTGATGCGGAGGGATTTCTTTATCTGCACAATGCCCAAAGGGGGCTGCTAAAATCCGCCCTGTGCTCCAGGTATCAGGTTCATTCGGATCAATGAACAGATTGATTGAAAAGCAAACGGCTTGACCGGAGTCAAGCCGCAAGTTTTGGAAAAATGTTGTTCTATTGATTCAAACCTGAAGCGGTATTGGGAAGCTTCCCTGTTTCGTTCAGTGGCTGTTTTTCCTCGGGGGAGAGGAGCACGGTGTCATCGGATTCGGGGGCGGCTGTTTCCAGATCGTCGGTAATCCCGACGCCGATATTCGGAACGTAACGTGAATAGATGATATCGGCGGTAAACAGGAGGGTGAGGATCAGGGACAGGGCGATCAGGATTTTCTTTGGAATCCGCATAATCACGGCATCCAGAAGCGGAACGAGAAGGTAAACGGCAATCATGCCGCCAACGCAGAAGGCAAATAAACCCTCGCCGCAGATGCGCCCGTTGAGGTTGAGAAAGTACCCGGTGTAATCCCACCAGCGTTTTCCATACTCCAGCTCCAGCAGATAGGAGGTCATGTATTCCACAAATCCGCATAAGAGGATGATGCCCAGGGCCTCCAAAGCCGGCTTTTTGCGAAGCGGATAGAGCAGAACGAGGATCATGACAATCCCGCTTCCGTAGATGGGGAGCCAGGGACCGTGAAGGGCACCGCGGTTGACGAAATAGCCATAGGTGATCAGGTGATGGGTGATCTCCCAGAGCCAGCCGATGAAGCAGAAAAAGAAGAAGATCGTGATCAGTGACCAGATGGTGTAAGGCGTTAAAATACTGACCCGGCGGGTGAGGTGGAAAGTCATGGCGTTAAACAGCGGATGCATGCGCTGCGGGTAGGCAGCACCGCTCAGTTCCAGCCGGATGATGCGTGTGTGCGTACGCAGTTCTGTCTGCCGGCTGTAAATGACCCGGTCCTCCGTGGAGCCGATCCAGATACCGAAGTGGCGGGCGAAGAACGACTGAACCGGCGTAAGGGGAATCAGATCCTGGCTAAGGTATTTCCCGTAACGGATCATTTCCGGATAAACCGGTTTCAGACTGTCATGACCGGCAGGCATGTAAAGCAGATCATCATTAAGGGCCTGTGCACCGGGGAGATTTTCCTTTTTGGCATCGGCACGAAGCCGGGCATAGACCTCGGTCATGGCGGAAAGATGATAGGGAACGCCCCAGAAAATGTCAGAAAAACCGAAAGTCAGAATGCCGAGAAGATGCCAGCCGATAAAGGAAAGGTCCAGAAGAAAGCAGTTCCATTTGTGGCCGTTCATCATTTTTCTGGAGAGGCGGATGGCATCCATGGGGGAAATATCCGGATTTTCCGCCGCAATAAAGGGAACCATCAGGTAGGAATAGTGTTTAATGACGCCTCCGACAAGGGTCAGTGACCATAGGAACTGAAACAGATAGGAGGCAAACATGGTCAGGGCGACACGTCCCCAGCGATGGACCTGATAAATGAAAAACAGATGACTGGAGGGAAAGATCCGGTATGTCCGCATCTCAAGGACGGCTCTGCGTATAATGGCGCCAAATACGTTTCGAAGGAAGATGAAGATCGAGGCGTTAATGAGGAATCCGGCAAGAATCAGAATGGCGGCTTCAACACGTTCGGAGCGAAGCAGCTGGTGCAGGGCGAGCTGCAGGGTTACGTAGATCTGACCGGATTCCACACTGTTGACAATGGCAGCCAGAATGCCTTTCTGCCGTCCGAGAGCAGAATCCAGATTGGCTGCCTCCCGGAAACGCCGAAGACGGCGGGCGCTTTCCTCAAGGCCCTGTTTGACCCGATCCCGGATCAGGTCGTCGTACATTTTGCCGATGGGGGTATTGCGGCCGATTCCCAGATCCCCGTCGACGGAAATCTCTGTTCCGCGGCCCTCAAGAACGTTGTACAGACTCTGGGTGCGTGAGAGAATCGTGCGGTATTCCGTTCCGAAAAAAATCATAATGGAACAGAGCAGCACCATCATCATGTAATGCTTTCTGACCTGTCTGCGAGCGATTTCCCGAATTTCTTTTCTGTAGATCATGCCCCGGACTCCTGCTGAAACGTGAGACGGATGACAGATATTTCGCTGTCCGTTCCGACCCGTATGGGCGGTCCGTAATAGCCGATTCCGGCGGTAACCAGTGTCTGCAGACCGTCTACCACTTTATACCCCCAGCCGTTTTCATTGAACAGGGGGACAATGAGGTTTCCGGGGAAGAACTGTCCGTTGTGCGTATGGCCGCTGAGAACCACGTCCGCTCCGGCTTCCTTTAAATCACGGTATTCCCGGGGCTCATGTTCAAGGACCAGAACAGGCTTTGTCCGGTCAATTCCCTTAAGCAGCTCCGCGGCACTCATGCGGTTATTGGTCCCGTCACCGGCTTTCTCCCCATCTACCCGGCCAATAAGCTGCAGAAAGCCGTCAATCAGGACGGTCTCATCGCTGAGCATGGTAAAACCGGAATCTTTCATAAACTGTTCCATTCGCGGGGTGCGGAAAGCCTCACTGAGGGGGGCCATTGCGAATCCGCCCAGCAGCGGCTCATCCACGTCGTGATTTCCGTAAACTCCATAAACACCAAGACGTGAGCGGATGTTGGAAAGGGCGGAGGAATAGTACTGGGGATCGAAAAGAGCCTCATAGCTGCTGGTGAAAATGTCGCCGCCCACGAGGACCAGATCCGGGTTTTCCCGGTTGATCAGATCGACCATTTTTACCGTTGTGGACAGTTCTGAGTTGACACTCAGATGAAGGTCGGCGACAAAGACCACGGTCATGTCTTTTCCGGGCTTGTCAACGGCAATGTCATAACGGCGTACCTGGATTTCCTGTGCATGAAACATACCGTAGGTAGCTGTCGTGAATCCACAGACCAGGGACAGACAGAGAATAATGCCGTAAAGTGATGAAAAACGTCTCGAGGTGATCAGCGTGGCAAGGCCGGCAAACAGCATCAGCAGGGCCAGTGTGACGCCGTAATACAGGAAATAGCCCAGGTAGATATTGCCGACGCCCATCAGGGCGAAGCGTATATGACTGTTATCGAGAAATGCACCGGCAACAGGGGCCAGAGAGATGAGCAGATGCGGAATCAGCCAGAATGGCCGTATTTTTCTGGCTGCGTTTGCCGTGAAAGGCCAGTGCCTGATACAGAATTCGGTCATTGCGCCATTGATAATGGTGAGACCGGCATAAATTGGGACTGCGATTGCTGGATGCATACTATTATTCCATTCCTATTGTAGAATTACATTTGTAGACCCGCACGGTCCCGGCCGGAAAAAAATCAGATCGAAAGCTGACGGTTCCGCGGGACCCGGGCCATTCAGAGCATCTGAAACAGATGGTCGGCAATGATATCGGCGATATAAAGTTTATATGCCAGCCGGGAGGGCTGCACGGGAATGGTGCAGTGTTCGCCCCACACTTCTTTTTCCGTGTGAATGGCAAAAAAGACCTCGCCGGGAATGCTGTCAGGGTTATTGGGATCGACGTTTCCGAAACTGCCGGTTATGCCAATGCCAATTTTTGTCTGATAGGCCTGACGGCAGGCCAGGGCCATGGCGTGTGCGGTTTCCAGGGAATAGACGCCGTACATTTCTATGGTGCCGGCAGGAACGCCCTGCCTGATTTTCGCCTGGTTGGAATAGGTCACAAAAGCACCGGGCAGGACAGCGGATGAGCCCTCTGTATCGGTGATCAGGGAGGCAATCTGTCCGGCTGTGCAGCTTTCCATGGTGGTTATGGTCAATTCGCGCTTAATCAGTTCTTTCGTCAGCCGTTCATATTTTCTGCGTACGGCCTGTTCTGCAGCGGCGAAATCCGTGACAAATATAGAGACGGGTGAATCCGAGTGATTCATCTGAATACCCCTTCTTTCCGGATTCTGAATAGGGGCATCCGGTTTTAACCGGATGCCGCGACACAAACGGGGACATTATACACCATGAAAAACACAAAATGAACCGGAAAATACGGATTCATGTGACTTTCTGAAAATCTCCGGATTCTAAAGTGTCCGGGAACAGAATCCGGGACCAGCTGTCAGAATTCACGGATCGTGTGGCAAAGGATGGAATCAGGCTCAGGTCAGTTCCGGGACAGGACCGGAAAAACAACCCAACCGGGAAAATGAAATTGAGGAAAGAGCAAATCGGGCGCTGCCGATACAGAATCCGGCAATCTTGTGCCCTGTTCACGACCTGTCCGCTGACCAAAGAAACCTGTTACTTGCCATCGTACCTGTTTTGTGTTATATTTGCGTAAAACCAAGGCAAAAGCAGTACAATAACAGGGGGATTGGAATGCAGTACAGAAAGGATCAGAGCGGGAACGCGCTCTCCGTGCTTGGCTTCGGATGCATGCGCTTTACCAAAAAAGGATCATCTCTTGATATTGAAAAGGCGGAAAAAGAGATCATGGCGGCCTATGAGGCGGGCGTCAACTATTATGATACGGCGTACATTTACCCGGGCAGTGAGGCACTGCTGGGAACCGTGCTCGCCAGAAATCAGATTCGGGACAAGGTGTATGTGGCCACCAAGATTCCGCATTTTCTGATCGGCAACCGTGCCGCCATTGACCGGATTTTTGAGGAGCAGCTGAAACGTCTGCAGACGGATTATGTGGATTTCTTCCTGATCCATCACCTCACCGACTGTGCCCAGTGGGAGCGGCTTAAAACAATCGGAATGCTGGAGTGGATTCAGGAAAAAAAGACATCCGGTCAGATCCGGAACATCGGTTTTTCCTATCATGGGAATTCGGATAATTTCCTGCGGATCCTGGAAAATTACGACTGGAATTTCTGCCAGATCCAGTACAACTATCTGGATGAAACCAGCCAGGCCGGCGTAAAGGGCCTGAAGGCGGCAGAGGAACGGAATATTCCGGTGATCATCATGGAACCGCTGCGGGGCGGAAAACTGGTCAATATGCTGCCCGCGGAGGCCAGAACGGCATTTAAGGAAAGCGGAAGAGACTGGACGCCGGCAGAGTGGGCTTTCCGCTGGCTGTACAATCAGAGCGGCGTAACGGTGGTGCTCTCCGGGATGAATTCCCTTGATATGGTCCGAGAGAACGTCCGGACGGCGGATAATGCCCGCGCGGGGGAACTGACCCCCGCGGATTTCAAAACCATTGAGAAAGTGGTTGCGGCAATTCGGTCAGGGGAGAAGGTCGGATGTACCGGATGCAGGTACTGCATGCCCTGCCCGCAGGGTGTGGATATTCCCGGAATATTCAGATGTTATAACTTGATGTACACAGAGGGAAAGAAAGAAGGACGGTTCCAGTTTGCACAGACCGTGGGACTGGCAGAAAAGCCGCCTTTTGCCACCAGCTGCATCGGGTGCGGAAAATGCGAGATGCACTGTCCGCAGTCCATCCCGATCCGGGAAAAGCTGAAGGAGGCAGACCGGGCACTCCGGCCATTGCCTTACAAAATCGGCATTGATCTGGCAAGAAAGTTCATGTTCCGCAAAAAAGGAGCTGTCAAACCGTAAAGACTGAATGGGGAACACCGGTGGACAGGCTTCCCTTATCCAAAAAAAGGAGAACCTGCGATCAGGCAGGTTCTCCTTTTTAAGTATGTAAATGGCGAAGGGAATCCTGATGAAGGAAGAGTGAAAAAGGGAGCATGGTTGAGTTGGGGGAACTGTGCTGCGGTGATAGGACTTGACTTCAAGGTCTGAATTGACTAAACTGATGTAAATTAGATAAGGCGTATTCGCTTGTATTGCAAGGGTCTTTGAAAGGAGGTAAAATGGAAATGGGAAAAATGGATGCAAAAACGAAAGAGTACATGAAAAAACCAGAACGTTTTGCTTCGATGTTCAACTTTCTGATTTACGACGGAAAACAGGTAATCAAGCCGGAGAATCTTAAGCCGGTTGATACAACAGAGGTTACCATCATAGACAGCAATGGAGTGGAAGTTCCTGTACAAAAATTCAGGGATGCCTTCGATGCGTGGGAAATATTGGAGGATGAACGTGCAGTGTATGTGTTGCTCGGAGAGGAGTATCAGTCCGAGATTCACTACGCAGGCCCTGTAAAAGACATGGTTTATGATAGCATTAACTATGCCGATCAGATAAAGCAGATTACGAGGAAGTACCGCGGGAAAAACGATAATGCAGAAATTGCATTTGAACCGGACGGCGTAAAAATTAAACTGACACATGCAGAGTTTCTGTCGGGATTAAAAAAAGGCGATAAGCTGAAACCTGTTATTACCTTGATGGTGTATTTAGGCACACAAGAGTGGGACGGACCAAGGCATTTACACGAAATGCTTTATTTCCCGGATGAGCGGCTGAAGGCTTTTGTACCGGACTACAAACTGAATCTGATTGTACCGAGGGAATTAAAGAATGGGGATTTTGCCAAGTTTGAACCAGATCTTGGTTTCCTGCTGAAAGTCCTGAACCGCGGGGAGAAGGGTGTCGTAGAAATGCTTGCAGACCCTCAATATCGAAGTGTTGATGGTGAAACGGCATTGTTGGCGAACGATATTGCAAAACTTGGTTTTAATATCGTAATCGATGAAGGAGGGAAAACGGATATGTGCAAAGCTATGAGAGAACATGATAAGGAGACGAAAGTCATAGAATCAGTTGAATCGTTAAGAATGGTTGTTAAGGATGACAAAGAAGTGATCAAATTGGTGACTGGAAGACATAATGTTACACCCGAATATGTTATCAACCTTATGAATAATATAGCGGAAACAGGCACGGCAGCTGGGATATAAGATGAAACGATCGCCCACTTTCCTCCAATCTTCATGACAGATGATGATTTTGCCAGGCCAGATCTTGGTTGCCTGCTGAAGGTCCTAAACCACAGGGAGACGGGCATCAAGGAAATGCTTGCAGACCCTCAATGTCGAAGTGGTGATGGTGAAACGGCATTGTTGGCGAACGATATTGCAAAACTTGGTTTGGAGATCATAATCGATGAAGGAGGGAGAACGGATATGTGTAAGGCAATGGAAGAGCATACAAAGAAAATAAAAGTCATAGAATCAGTTGAAACGGCAATGGCGTTTGCCAAGGATGACAAAGAAGTGATCAAATTCGTGACCGGAAAGCATGCTGTTACGCCCGAATATGTTATCGAAATTATGAAAAACTTGGCAGAAACAGGTACGGCAGCTGGGAATAGGGAAGCATTGGATTCAGAAAGAGGATAGTTCGGCCATAGAGCTGATGCCTTTTTTTTCAAAATGATACTGACACTTCCCACTTAAAAAAATGGCAAGAATGCCCTAAATAAGCGGGGGTTGAGCCCATTTTTGGGCGTCAAAAAGCAAATAAGGCACAGATTTCCGACAGCATAACGCATCTCACACAAGAATGACCATCATTCTCAA
>JAGAHV010000007.1:0-5914 GCA_017626895.1 Clostridia bacterium
CATTGCTGGTGACGGCCTTTGCAGAAAACTGGAATGAAGGGAAAAAGCTGCTGTTCAGAGGGATGGTGACCAATCATTTCAGGACCTGGAATCCGAAACTGGCCGACATGTGCCAGGAGGCAGAGGAGCAGGCCGGAAGGGAAAACGGGAAGGACGATATCATTTTCTGGCGGCTCCTGTACCGGATCAGCCCGGAGCTTAAAGGGTTCTGCTGGAAAGGACAAATGTTTGAGAGCCTTCCCGCTTTTGGTCGGGACGTGCTTGAAAGACTCTGGAAGAAGGATAAGTCACAGTTTTCCTATTATTCCGGCATTCTTTCGGAAAAGGTGCTTTCCCAATATGTCAGCATAGCGGCGCCTGAAAATGAAAAGCTCAAAAAAGCAGCTGAGGCCATTGAGGATTCCTATGAACTTGAGCGGATCAATGGAACGGATATGCGCCGAACCTATTATCTCATGGCGTATACCCTCTCCGGCCAGAAGCTTCTGCTGCTGGATGGGGAACAGATTCGTACATGTGATGAACTGGCTGAGTACATGCGGCGGACGCTGGCGGAATCCTTTGGAAAGTTTGAACAGCTGTGTCACCGGCTGGTGGATTATGAAGGTAATCTTGATCTCCAGCTCGAAACCTGGCTGATGGCCATAGGAAAACAGGATCAGCTTGAGACATGGCGCGCTTCCCTGGCTGAGTAATGGCCCTGTCGCATAGCGACAGTTTGCCATAGTCCGGGCTTGACAAAGCCGCTCGGGCGAATGATCAGGTTTGGTTTGCGGCAAACTGGCCCTGTCGCGCAGCGACAGGGGCGTAAAGAACAAAGCCCTCCGGTGAATGAAAAGTATAGGAGACCAGGACATGAGTGGCCCTAAAATATCGGTGTATTCCCTGACGGGACGCGCCCGCGAGATTGTGTTCGGACAGATGAGATGTGAGCAGCAGTCCCTTGTCTGCGCCGCCCGGATACAGGAAATCATTCGTTCCTATTCCGGTATTTCGGAACGAATGATCCGGAATATCCAGCTGCTGATGAAACGGACCTCGGAGGGATCCGGGCAGGTGGAAAAGCTTAAACAGCTTCAGGCGGAGGCTGAAACCGAGCTGGCAGCGATCCGGCGGGAACTGCAGGCACGGCCTGCCAGGCTGTCTCCGAAATACTGGATTGCAGAAGAGGCGTACAGGGAAAAACAGGAAGAACTGAAACACTTTCAGGCACTGCGGAAACGGGCCGAAACACTGAAAGCAAAACTGGATGCGGCATTTGAGCAGGACCGGATGAACATTGCCGGAATACAGGCCAGTATCCTCCGGGAACTGTCAGATCCGGAAGCCGGAAAGGAAGATGAAGGGCACGGGCAGAGCAAAAATGCGGATGATATCCGGAAAAGGCAAGCCGAAATTCTTGAGAATCTGAACGGTGTCTATTCCTTTGAACTGGAGAGCGAACGACCGGACACAGGTTTTCAGGAGAAGAAGGAAGCTGTGCAGAAAGAACTGGCCCAATTGCAGAAGGACGATTCCTTGCCGGAAAGCCTGAACAGGGAGATACGGCAGGCCAAGGAGGCCCTGCAGAAAATTGAATCAATGCCATACCTGAGGACATTTCATTCCATTACGGTCAAGGGCCTTCTCCGAAAGGCGGAGGCCTGCAGAGAGGCAGAGGAGCAGAAAAGGCGCGGGTACGCGGAACTTGTGGCGCGGTACGAGGCGTTGTGTACCATGGCCGGGGAGACGGCGAGATCGCTTCCGTATTCCGAAACGGCAGAGAAGACGATCCGTGAGGAAACAGAACGTCTTGAAAGCCAGATTGTCCGTCAGCAGGAGCAGGAATATATCAGCGACTGCATTGATGAGGTAATGTCTGAGATGGGCTATGACCTGATCGGCGCCCGGGAGGTCTGCAAAAAAAGCGGGAAGCGCTTTCGGAATGAATTGTACACGTTCAATGAGGGAACGGCGGTCAATGTGACGTTCTCGCAGGATGGACAGATTGCAATGGAACTCGGAGGCCTGGCAAGAGAGGATCGTACTCCGACGTCGGAGGAAACGGAACAATTAACGCGGGATATGGAACAATTCTGCGGAGCGTTTGAAGAGTTTGAACGCAGAATGCAAGCCCGGGGAATTACGGTGGGTGACCGAATTGCCCTTTCCCCGCCGGATCCACAATTCGCCAGCATCATCAATGTGAATGATTACGACATTGAAAAGGCTGACCATGTTTCGGTCATGCATGGAAAGAAACGGCGCAAACAGGCGGCTAAACAGGCCCTGTCGCGCAGCGACAGTGTGTAGAATTCAGGGCACTGATAAAACGGCTCAGGCAATGAGAACTGAAAATGGAGGAACCACAAATGAATTATGCGGAGGAATCCCTGCGGCTGCATGAAGAATGGAAGGGAAAGATTGAGGTTGTTTCCCGTGTTTCTGTGAAAAACAAGGAAGATCTGTCCCTGGCTTATACGCCCGGTGTGGCTCAGCCCTGTCTTGAAATCCAGAAGGATTACGACAAATCGTTTACACTGACCAGGCGGAGCAATCTGGTGGCGGTTATCACCGACGGAACGGCGGTGCTGGGACTGGGGGATATCGGTCCGGAGGCCGGCATGCCGGTCATGGAGGGCAAGTGTGCCCTGTTCAAGGCTTTTGGTGACGTGGATGCGTTCCCGATCTGTGTCCGCAGCAAGGATGTGGATGAAATTGTCCGGACCGTCTACCTGATTTCCGGCAGCTTTGGGGGAATCAACCTGGAAGATATTGCAGCCCCGCGCTGCTTTGAGATTGAGCGGAAACTGAAGGAAATCTGCGATATTCCGATTTTTCATGATGATCAGCACGGGACGGCCATCGTCGTGGGGGCGGCTCTGATCAATGCGCTGCGCGTCGTCGGGAAAACGATCGGGGAGGCGAAGGTGGTAATCAATGGCGCCGGAAGTGCGGGAATTGCCATTGGCCGTCATATTATGGATATGGGCGTAAAGCACCTGAAGATGGTGGACCGGAACGGCATTTTATGCGAAGGCGTGGAGATGAATTCCGTCCAGGCGGAAATGGCCGCCATAACCAATCCGGAAAAGTTCTCCGGGAAACTGGCGGATGCACTGAAAGGGGCAGATGTCTTTATCGGCGTCAGTGCGCCGCATGTTGTGACCAGGGAAATGATTGGCTCCATGGCGCCCGGCGCTATTGTGTTCCCCATGGCAAATCCGACGCCTGAGATTGAGCCGGATGTTGCACTGGAAGCGGGGGCAGCCGTTGTTGGAACGGGGAGAAGTGATCATCCCAACCAGATCAACAATGTGCTGGTATTCCCGGGACTGTTCCGCGGGGCACTGGATGTCCGGGCCAGGGATATCAATCAGTCTATGAAGCTGGCTGCCTCCTACGCACTGACAAATCTGGTGTCAGAGGAGGAACTGAATGACAAGTACATTTTGCCGGCTGCATTTGATCCGCGGGTGGGACCGGCAGTGGCCAAGGCTGTGGCACAGGCTGCCAGGGACAGCGGGGTTGCCCGAATCTGACCGGGCTCCTCTGGTTTTGGCTAAGACAAAGATGCACAGGCAAATGAAGTGAGGAGGCGCAGCTGAAATGCGTGCTGATGCACCGAAGCAGACGTGTTGTCCAGCTTGAACCGGATGAATCCTCTGGAATCATTTCAAAAATGGACAGACAGAAGATCAGCCATTTTGCCAGAAGCAGAATGGCTTTTTGTTTGTGAGCATCTCTTCTGTTTTTGCCTGACAGGTGAACCGGTACCAGGACTTGCAGTATTGTTCTCCTGCCTGTTGAATCCGGATGCGCTTGGTATAATCAACTGGCAAGAGCTAAAAGGTAAGGAAGGTCAGGCAGCAGACGGAAGTCAGGCGCGGGAAAAGCTGACCTGATGGGGCCTGGGGCATTCCGGCAGGAAAGATTTTGAAAGTTGGCTTTGCCTTTAAGGGAAAGGAGTGTCTCATTCGGAAAAGTGAGATCAATTCACGATTATGGGTGTATATGTCAATCCTGGCAATCAGGCGTTCAGCCGAATCGTGGGGAAAAACTATGTGGATAAAACGAAACTGATTGAGGCGATGAACGAAAGAATTGGCGGAGATGAGTCTCTTGTTTGCGTCAGCAGACCGCGACGTTTTGGAAAATCTTACGCAGCGAAAATGCTGACTGCTTATTATGACTGCTCCTGCGATTCACATTTGTTGTTTGATGGTCTGAATATAGCGGAGTCAGAAAACTACAGAGAACATCTGAATCAGTACAATGTCATCTGTCTTGATATCTCTGGCTTCATTTCGATTGCAATACGTGAAAAAGCAGATCTTTCAGATGTGCCTGACCGGATTACCTCTGCCATCAAGGATGAAGTTCTGGCGCTTGATCCGGATGCACCTGGGGATAAAAGCCTGGAAGAGTGCATGATTCATTGCGTTGAGTCGCCGAATGGGAGACCGTTTATATTCATCATCGACGAATGGGATGCAATGATTCGGGAAGCGAAAGAGAACACTGCGGCTCAGGACAGTTATCTGGCGCTGCTTCGGGGATGGTTCAAAAACACGAATTTTACGCCGAGGGTTGTTGCCGCCGCCTATATGACCGGCATTCTTCCTGTCAAAAAAGATGGCTCTCAATCTTCAATCTCTGAGTTTGATGAATCCTCAATGCTTGATACGCTTGAGTTTGCAGAATTTGTCGGTTTTACAGAAGAGGAAGTTGAGGAACGCTGCAGGGGAGGAAAGGTTGGTTTTGAAGAGATAAAGGCATGGTATGATGGTTATGACCTTCCTGGGGTTGGTTCGATGTATAATCCGTATTCCGTCATGAAGGCACTCAAATCCGGCAGATGTCAGGCCTACTGGAGAAAGACATCCAGTGCCGAATCCTTGCGAAATTACCTGAATATGGATTTTGAGGGATTGCAGGAAACGGTGGCCAGACTGATTGCCGGAGAGAGGATCACAGTGAATGTTGATGAATTCCACAATGATTTTGAATCTTTCGAAAGCGCAGACGATGTGCTGACGCTGCTGATTCACCTGGGGTATCTGAGTTATCATTTAACAGAAAAAACGGTTCAGATTCCAAATGAAGAAGTCAGGATAGAGTTTAAGCAGTTCCTTACTCAAAAGAAAGTAAACAGTGGCTGGATGAAGCTGATCAGGCGTTCTCAGAAGATTTTGGAGGATACACTGGCCGGACGAAATGAGGATGTCGCCGCCGGCATGGATGAAATCAGATCAGAACAATATGCGCCACAGCTGTCCGATAATGAGCAGTCTCTCCGGGCTGTTATAAAGTATGCTTACCTGGCCACCGCTGGTCAGCTCATTCAGATGGATGAACTGCCGGGCGGAAAGGGAATCGCGGATGTTGCGTATATTCCTGCTTCATTATCCAGACTTCCTGTCATGGTTGTCGAACTGAAATGGAACAAAACAGCAGGAGGGGCGATTGCACAGATAAAAGAGAAGAAATACACGGCGAAACTGAAACCCTATGCAGGAAATATCCTCCTGGTTGGAATTAACTATGACGAAAAGACGGGTAAACACACCTGCCTGATTGAAAAAGAATGAAAGGTACTTCAGCGCTCTCCGATTCGCTGCCTGGGACAGAATCCGGGGCAGCGGATCGGAGAGCATTGTTGTCTTGCCGGGCATTTTTCAATAGGGGGAGATGTTACAGACGGAGATTCAACGTAAGTTCCTAAACAAATGACGTGCAAGATTATCGACGACATATTGAAAAAGATTATGAGCATTCCAAAAGTTCTTATTCGGAGAGCTTTATTTTTTTGCATTTTTGCGTTCCTGTCGTTTTTATATTTATTGTTTATGAGCATCGTTTCTGCATTTGCCTGATATATGAACCGTTATCAGGATTCGCAGTGGCGGAAGATATGTTGACAAAGTATATGTGG
>JAGAHV010000077.1:0-6374 GCA_017626895.1 Clostridia bacterium
CATCCGCAATCACCAGTCCCAGATGATCCTCATCCAGCAGGAAAAAGTCATAGAAATCTCCTCCCACCTCTTTGGCCGGATGCATGCTGGCAAAGATCTCAAAATCTTTCCGCTCCGGGAACGGCGGGAAAATATTCGGCAGGGATTCCGCCTGAATCCGTCGGGCCATGTCCAGTTCTGTGCTGATCCGCTCGTTTTCAGCCGTCGCGGTTGTGAGCTCCTTCTCGATCTCAAGAAGATCGCTCTCCATGTCCGCCATGGTCAGGCTGAGATTCTCCACCTCGTCGCCGGTATGAATACCCAGTTTGCTGAAATGGTCGCTCTCCTTCGAACCGCTCCGCTTGTCGGAAACATAGGTCTGGGCGGCACCCGCGATCGCGTTGATGGGATCGACCACCGCTTTTCTCATCCACCGCGTATGAATCCATGTAATCAGTGCCGTAACCAGCAAAATGGCTAGTGTAATGGACACTGCGAATTTGCTCAGCTCGGCAAGCAGATCCCGCATGGCCATATCCACAAACAGATACGCAACGATCCTGCCCTGCTCATTCGCCACGGGGACCCCCACCGTACAGACCATGCCATCTCCCTGGACAAACCTGTACTGCAGCAGCTCTCCCTCTTTGTTCCAGCTGTGAAAGGCACTGAGGAATGCTGCCGAAACATTCTTCCGTTCGCCCGGGTTCTGCGTCACCTTCCCGCCCGCATCCACGACGACAATGAGATCACGGGTCTGCGGATCGGGTGCGGCCACACTGACATTCGAAACATCCGCGGAGCTGCAGTAGTATTCAAGCATTCCCTTAAGGGTATTATACGGGCGCCCCTGCAGAATCTCCGTCAATGTCTGATGGGACTCCCCATTCCCGTATTCAGGATTCGACTGAGTGGAAGAGGCGTAAGCGGAGAGGATCTGCCCGGTCAGAAGCTCGTATTCCGTGGCATGACGGACAGAGACCGCTACCTGCTTTGCTTCGTTGCTCGCTACGTGCTCATAGTCCCGCTTCAGAATCAGGGCATACATCGTGATACTGATCACCAGGATCAGCATGCCGAGCAGAATACAGCTGATGGCAACGGAACGGGTCACTTTAAAGGACAGAGACCGGTACCTCCGCTTCTTTCTCCCGAATGCAGCCGGGGCTTTCAGGCTGTCTTGCATGTTTGTCCTCCTTGTTCTGGTCCTCCGCACATTCGGCTCATTGCGCCCCGTGCTCCCCTGTTCCAGTCCCGGTTCTCAGGCAGACTATACCCGCAGAACGAGATTGTTGAGCTTCAGCATCGTCGTATACTGGACGTCTTTGGCGGACCTGATCGCTATCTGCAGTCCCATATGATGCATGGGGACATGGCGGTCATACAGCTGCAGCTGCTTCAGCGGGTCAAAGATCTCACAGTCATCCCGGACACGGACAATATACTCGTCCCCCTTTTTGAGGATCCGAATGTCGATCGTATTGCCATGATGCGGACGGATCCGGTTCACCACCGTGTGCATCGCCAGTTCCTCCACCGCCAGCGCAATCGCGTGCTTGCGCTTGTTGTCACAGCCGTGCGCGTCGCAGAAATCCCAGGCAGCCTGCGACAGCGCGATGACCTCATCATGCCTACTGATCCTCCGGTCAATCCGGTCCTCCTCCGGCACGTCAAAATCTTTCGGGAGAGCCAGCACCCATTCCCAGAAATCCGCAGGACGGCTCTTTTCTTTGCAGTTCATGTACAGGAGCATCCCGATCACGGTTACGATCAGCAGCACCTGGCATACGGGAAACGCATACCAGATCGCATCCGCCTGAAACACCGGAAGCATGGCCGCCGCGGCGAGCACCAGATAGGCACCCTCGGACAGGAAGCTGAAAAGCATGACGATTTTTACTTTGCCGCGTCCCTCCAGATAGCCGAAAAATCCCCGGTTCAGCGAATAAAGCGGCAGGCCGATGGCATAGCATCTGGCTGCACGGATTCCATAGGCCAGTGTCTGCGGATCATCCTTAATAAAGAAGGCGGCAAACCTCGGGCACATAAACCAGAAAAGAACGCTCACCCCCAGGACCAGGGTCAGGGCCACCGCAAAGTAATCCTTTGTCAGCCGTTTGAGCATTGGACGATTCTCCTCGCCCATCAGAATGCCTGCCAGGGTGGCCACGGTTTCCGAGATTCCGAAAACAAACGGATTCAGCAGCGAATCCGCCTGCCGGTGCACCGAATACGCCGCAATGCAGCCCGCTGACGCGGCTGCCGTCGCGGCCACCATCTTATTGAGCATAATGGAGCGGGCGGTATTGGATACACGTCCCCCCATGGAAAGCCCTTTGCCGATAATGCTTCCCGCTTTCTTCCACTGGTCATTCTTCCATGAAAACCGAATCAGCCGTTTCCTCCGGCGGAAATGAACCAGCAAAACGCCCAGCACCGCATAATAGCTGAAACTCGTTGCCAGTCCCATTCCCAGCGTGCCGCCGCCTGATACCGCAATCAGCACATCCAGGACAACATCCACCAGCGTCAGTACCAGCGCTGAAATCATCGTCAGTTCCCGGTCGTTGTCGATGGCCATGTAATTCTGCAGTACCCGGTAAGCATTCACGGCCGGCAGGCCGACAGCCAGTCCCATGAGATAGTCACGCGCCTGGTCAAGGAGACCTGCGGCACTTCCGCTTGCTCCCAGCAGAGCACAGACGGGCGCCGCAAAAGCAATCATGCCCAGCATCATCAGGACGGATGTCCCGATGTTCAGAACCATGGAAAGGGAAAAAATGCCTCTTGCTCCGCTCACATCGCCGCTGCCGATCATCATGGTGAAGCGGTTGCGGGCGCCGGAGGGCAGGATCGAACCAACCAGCGAGTACACCACGACCGGACTCACCAGTCCGAACGCCGCCATGGCATCCACGCCGAGAAACTGACCGATGACCACGCCGTCGATCAGGGAACCGATGGCTGCCGTCAAAGATGTGAGAATAAATGCAGTCAGGCCGCCACAAACTGGTTCCGCAGAATCCGGTTGCTGCTGTCTGCAATGGAAAAGGAAGACAAGCGCGTTCACCTCATTCCCTGATGACTTCCACAACACTCATGAAACCAACCATGTTAAAGACATCCAGTATGTAATCGTTCACATGGCACACTGTCAGCTTTCCGCCCCGGTCATCCAGCAGCTGCTCAATCTCCAGCATCATCCGAATCCCGCCGGAGGAGGTATACGCAACATCCTGCAGATCCAGCACCACATTCTGAATTCCATCCAGATGTGCCGTGATTTCCTTCCCCAGCACCGGAGATGTGGCCGTATCCAGCCTTCCCTTTGGCTGAACAATCAGTGTACTTCCCTGCTTTTCAAATTTGGTTTCCGACATATTCTTTCCTCCTCCCGCTTTCTCAGCGGATTCTTTTCTCAATGGTCAGGATGTTTTTTCCATCCTGATAGTCATAGGTCATGTGGTCCATGGTTCTTTTGAGCATAAACAGTCCCAGACCGCCGATTGGCCGCTCTTTGGCCTTCAGTCTGGTCGTGTCAGGCATTTCCTTTTCCAGCGGATTAAACGGCTGCCCATCATCAATAAACGTGATATGAATGATGCCCGGTTCTTCCTCCATCCACACGCGCACCGTCGCAGACCCGGTTTCAGCCCCGTACGCATGCCGGACAATGTTGCCGAACACTTCGTCAATCGCCACATCCAGCTGGACCATTGCCCTTTCTGTGCATTCGTGTTCTGTCAGCTGCTGATTCACGAAGTCCGTCACTGTTTCGATGTTTTCCATGGTTGCCTCGACGGTGATTCCCCGCATGCCGGATTCACCCGCCGCCTCCTGCTCTGGCATTTCTGTCACCTCCTCCATGTTGGTCACTTTACGAAACAGCTGTATTCCGCCCGGGCCCTGCCAGACTGCCGCTGTGCCAGGCCCGCTATGAGCCGCAGCCTGCTCATTCGGCGCCATCGATGTTCCATTGCTCATCCCCGGCAAACCGTCCAGTTGCGGCAGGCCATGACCGTCAGATGAGGCGCACTCAGGTCATCCGCTTTTTCCCTGACGATGATTCGGAAACCGGATTCCCTTCTGATCCGGCTTATCCTCATCAGGAGCCCGTATTCCGTTCCCCCAAAAACACCGTCAGGCAAAACCTGAGGATACGTGAGGATCTCACCGCACGCATTTGCCGCCCGGCTGTATCCTTTCTTTCCGGACATTTGCCTTGAATATGACAAAAATCATAGCTGAAGGGCAGGCCGTTTGCAACAGTTTTCAGAAATTCTCCCGTGCAAAGAAGGCAGAATTTCCTCCAGGAGTGCCGAACCTCCCGTGGAATCCTGTCCATTTCCCCATGGGTTTCCTGACCTGATCATGAACCATTCAAGGCCGCAGCAGCTGCTCCCGCTGCCGCTTTCTTTCAGGATTCCCGTCACCGATCCGGCCGGGTCAGCTTTTTGAGGAAATGCAGTCCCAGCATAAACGAGGCCGCTGTTCCCGCTGCCAGCATCCATCCGGCCAGCGGCCAGGCATCGCCTGTTTGCGGAAGGTCAGGTGTCTTTTCAACGTACGGCTGCAGTTTCCCTCCAATGAGGTCTCTGTAGGAAATCTCCGCAACCCAGACCAGGCAGGGATCCCCGGTCAGGCGAAGAGATTTTTGCAGCATTTCCATGGACGGATTTACCCTCACCAGAAACGTTCCCTCCGGCGTCTTGATCTGAATCGGCCGGGAAACATCCGTCATCATGGGGTTGACCAGGATCGAAAAGTCTCCGTTCAGTCCTTTTGGGATGAGGGTGATATGGTTTTTCTCAGGAGACACCGCCACAATGGTTCCCTTATTGACAGATGTGTCTGCACTGAGCCAGTAAAAACTGTTCATCTTCCGGGAATCCGCCCTTGTTTCCAGATCCCATTCAATCAGCGGAGAAACCGGGTTTCGCGTAAACCGGTTGACATAATCACCGGCATTGCCGTTAACCCGCATCGTGTCAAACAGGAATTGCTCTGCCAGCGTTTTCCGGATCTCCGTACTGAACGCATCATCTTCCTCTTCTTCACGGTAGGAAAGTGCCATGACATTCCCCTCTGCGGCGTTTTGCACCTTCTGCGCATAAATTTTGTAGAAAACGATTTAGAAGCGGCCTGACAATGGTCCGATTCGCATAAGACGTTGGATCTGTCAGAACCTCAGACAGTTCCTCATTTCCATCCGTGTCCACACTTGTCTTGTCATTAAAATTATGTCCCGAGGGAACCCGTATCAGCACCTGATGGGCATACCCGTACTCATACAGGTCATGATAATCACTCAGGACCTGCTCAAACTCTGCCGCGCGTACGCAGCGCAGTGCCTCCTCGGAAAGATAGTCCCGCACCCCTGCCTGAATGCTGAAAGGAAGATTTGCCAGATTCTGAAGGCTGATGCTGTTGGGATGTCCGGAAGACATGTTTGCCGCGGCAAAGCGGTCTGCCATTCTTGGCGCCACCTGATATACCCCATCTCCGCCTGCAGAAAACCCCAGCAGGTAAACCCGGTTCGGATCCGCCTCATACAGCCGGATCATCACCTAAATCAGCCGGTCATAAAGTGGATAGGATTCCCGCTGAAAATGCATGTCCCAGGTATCCGTTATCCCGCGGACGGCAATATAGATTCCATGATTCACCGACTGACTGTAGTAGAACATCGTGTTCCATTCATGGTCATTCCCTTCTTTTCCCGCTCCGCCGCCATGCAGCGTGATGTAGAGCGAGTAGCCCTTTTCATCCGCCGGTTTGATATCCATCATGAATTTCATGGAATGTCCATCATGCGTAAGGATATGAACCGTCTGTTTCTCGTTATCGATTACCATCTTTTCCGTCCGAAGTTCGGCTTTCATTTTCGAGGCAAGGGCAGCATCGCTGAAATAGGCCTCCTCCGCCGCTTTCATCATCTGCTCCATCTCCGCCTGTGTTTTTGGCTCCAGCTGACCATTGACCTGATACACCGTTTCAGCCCAAGCCGGCAGGAACATCGTCATCAGGATGACAAGAAGCCCGATTCCCAGCAACTGCTTCATTCCTATCCTCCTCAATTCTCAACCTTGTCTTTCGCCTGAGCAGATCGCCCAGTTAACCGGCTCATTCAAGTCGTCGCGTAGCGACAGTTTAAATGAGCCGGTCACGGCTTTATTTCGTTTTTGACGTGCCAATTTTTAAGCGTATAGTAACACTTTGTTACTTTGAAAAGCAAGCATTCAAAGCAACATTTTCCCCTTCATCCCTGGCGGTCATCCCTGGCCCTGAATGCCTGACCGGATTCCCCGCCCGTTTTCACTCTGGCATCTTCCCGGCAGTTCTCCCCCAGGGCAGCTCTATTGTTTTTTCAGGTTCCCCGATTCACTGAAGCCGGG
>JAGAHV010000078.1:0-14532 GCA_017626895.1 Clostridia bacterium
TCCAGGTAGTGCTCTTTCAGGAACGGTTCAAAATCCGCCGCATTTTCAGCAGACGCGGCGAAACTGAGGAGCATCCATGTAAGAAACAGCAGCCAGATTTTACGCTTCATGTTGCAATTTCCTCTTCTCTGTGATTGTTCATGCATTTTCTGTGATCTTTTCTCATCCATGTGTTTTCTGCGGGTCTTCACGGTTCTGTTCGCTTCACACAAAAATCGCCTGTTTATTGAGCGTCCCGGTGATTTCAGCGAATGAAAACATGTACCCCGCACGGCAATTGTGGTATAATACACATGTCCGTATAACCTTTCATCCATGAAAGTGTCTGTTCCCGTGGACAGCCCCATTCGGGAAGGCACTCGCTTACAGCACCGGATGGATTCTGACGGATCATAAATCGAGCCTGACAGCGAAAGTCACACCGCAAATTCACAAGCATTCGTTCATCTGCGTCCTGAAACGGTTCTGCTCAGGCGACAGCGACCGTGTTCTGGCATGAGTCTTTTTTCTGCAGAAATCTTCCGGGACGGTCACGGAAAGTCCCGGCTCAGGACTGGCAGAAACATTCAATTAACATGCACATTGGAGGTACTGATATGCCTTTTACCGTTTTTGCAGATGGTTCTGCAAATCTACCAGGCAGCAAGCTGAACGGGATTACCCTTTTGCCCTGCGAATATACCGTAGATGGAAAACCGGAAACCTATCTGGGAAATCTGGATGCATTTAATGGCCACGAGTATTATGAGCAGCTGCGCAGCGGCCGTGTGATTAAAACCACCCTGCTCAATACCGCCATGTTCCTGTCCCATTTTACCCCGCTGCTTGAGCAGGGACAGGATATCATCTACATTTCCATGAGTTCAGGAATCAGCGGCACATATAATGCCGCCATAAATGCCGCACAGGAACTGATGGAATCGTTCCCGGACCGTTTCGTCCATATCGTTGATTCCCATGGCTGTGGTTTCGGCTGCGGCATGCTTGCCATAATGGCCGCCAGACTGAGCCAGCAGGGACTGGAGGCAAAGGAGGCCGCCGCCCGTCTGGACGCGGAGGTTCCGCATGCCTGCCAGTATTTTACCGTGGATGATCTCAATTTCCTTAAACGGACCGGCCGTGTCAGCGGTTTTACGGCGACCATCGGATCGATTCTCAACATCAAACCCATCCTTTACGGTGATGCGACAGGTCATATCGTCTCCTGCCAGAAAACCCGCGGACGCAAGAAAGCCATCGAGGCGCTTGCGGAAAAGTATCGGGAAAAGCATATTCAGGAAAGCAGCCCCGAGGTCTATATTTCCCACGGCGACTGCCTCGGGGACGCGGAAACCCTGGCCGGGCTGATTCGCTCCATTACGCCGGATGCCTCGATTTGTATCGCTGCGCATGAGCCTTTCTCCGGTGCGCATGTCGGTCCCGGAATGCTGGGGCTGTTCTTCCGCGGAACGGAAAGATAACGTCCGTTTCCTGTCTCAGAAGGGCTTTTGAGACTTCCGGGATTCCCCTGCACCGTACCGCCATGCGGCTGCGGCTTTGCAGGAATCCCTGTTTGATTTCAGCGGGAGGACATTTGATGAAAAAGACGTCTTTGTTTCCGGTCCTGATGCTGCTTTGCCTTCTTTTTCTCCAGAGTGCGGCGGCTGAAACCCGTCAGGGCGTCATTGTTCTTGAGGGAATGGAAGAACCCATTGAGGAAACCCGGTTTGAAAGCGAACAGGGCTTTTCTTTCTGGGTGGCAAATGACCGGTTCAGCGTACAGGAGCAGACCGGTCCGAAAGCGGGAACGGTCATCCGGTCCCTTTATCTCGACGATTCCATGACGTTGATGCCCTGTACGCCGGAGGAGGCAGAAAAATGCCTTACGGAATCTGGCATGGCCCTGTCTGAGCCCCGCGGGCAGCTGGAGCTGCAGTCCGAATATAAAAACGGCGCCTTCCATTTTATCACACTGGTTTTCGACAACGGGCATTTTCTCACGGCAGAGGGGACCTATTCCGCGGAATCCGCGGATGGAACGTCCAAGTATTTTAAGCGAATCCTTGACAGTATCTGCTTCCTGCCATCCACCGTGCCGGATCCCTCTCCGGTGTCTACCTCTGCAGAGGGACAGAACTGAAAAAAGGACTGTCGCAGCCCTCAAAACGGGTCTGCCCTGTCCCCTTCCCACTTAAGCGAGAATCCCCGCCGTCAGCGGGGATTCTTATTCATTCAGCCATATGCCGATTTGCTCAATGGCGTACGCACTTTCGGGCATGGACGGCAAAAGACACGGAAATGCATGGGTCAGATCTTTCCCCTCATGAAAGAACAGCAGCCGGTGTTTGTGATCATAGATATCCAGAGCGGCAGCATATTGGATGGTATCCTCGCGCAAAAAGTCCTCTTTGGAGCTGATCAGCATGACCGGCGGAAGCAGAGAGATGATTTCCGGATTATCCGGCGCAATGCGGGCCATAAACTGCCGGTCTTTTCTCTTTTCCTGATAAAGCTGTTTTCTGTACACCAGCCCCACCTTGTTGAATCTGGTCGTATAGATCATGCCGCTGAGCATCACCAGATGAGCAATGTGAAGGCCGTAATCAGTGCAGCCAAGAAGCTGCCTCAGTTCATCTGATGCACCGGACGCCGCCGCATACAGTGCAAGGAACGCGCCGGCACTTTCTCCGCAAAGGGATACCTGTCCGGGATCGCCGCCATACTGCGCCAGGGTGCGGCTGACCATCTCCAGTGCATTGCATATGTCCGAAATCATGCCAAAGGCATCTGCCTGGTCAATCAGGCGATAGTCCACCGAGTAGACCAAAAAACCCTGCCGAGCAATTTCCTGACAGAACACCGGATCTGAATTTCTGTCACCGATGACCAGTGCCCCGCCATGGACAAAAACAATGACAGGCAGCGTTCCCTTTTGTCCGCTGCGCGGATAGAGAACATTGGCAAACAACGGCTGCGCCGGATCTCCATAGGGAATGTCCCGGTGCTCGATCAGATCCTCGGGAAGCGGCCGATCCTGTTTCTCGGATCGAATCTTTCCCATGAATGGCGGAGAGGAATTATTATCCTGCCGTTTTTCTGCATTATTCAGCAGATTTTTCAGTATCAGATTCATACGGATTCCCTCCGATTAAAAAAGCGGACTGGCACTGACAGCAGTTTCCAGTCCGCTTTTAATGTACGCAACAAATCACCTTGCAGTGATTCGCCTTCGCACGACAACTCGATGCCGTAACCTGCTGAGATTACTTCTTCTCCTCAGCCTTCGGAGCTTCTTTCTTCTCCGCAGCTTTCGGGGCTTCCTTCTTCTCTGCAGCCTTGGGAGCTTCTTTCTTCTCCGCAGCCTTGGGAGCTTCCTTCTTCTCTGCAGCCTTGGGAGCTTCCTTCTTCTCCTCAGCCTTAGGAGCTTCCTCTGCCTTGGCCTCTTCTGCCTTTACTTCCTCGGCCTTGGGAGCTTCCTTAGCCTTGGCAGCCTTCTTAACGCGCTTCTTGACCTCTTTCACATTGGAATCGACCAGCTCGCGAACCTTCTCTTTGCTGTCCTTGCGGAAAGAATTGATCGAATCAGCCTGCTCAACAAAGTGCTTGTTGGCCATCTCCTGGAATTCCTTCATCTTCTCAGCGAACTCCTTGGGGTTCACGGAGAGAAGCGGAACGTTCTCAGGCAGCAGAGCGGTAGCAGTGTCCTGCATTTCCATCATGTAATCGAAGAACTGGTTCCACTGCTTCTTGAGGGTAGCGATCGAAGAATCTTCCATCTTGGTCATCTGATCCCAGAAATTGAACATATTGTCAAAGAGATCATCCGTCCAATCCGAATCCTTCATCTTGAAGCCCGGGAAACCAAAATCTTCCAGCGTGGGGAAATGCCAATCCATCTTGCTCATTTTTTTTACTCCTTCCATAAACGGCATCAAATATTTTTGATATGCCAGTTTATACAGTTTTGGTGATGTCTTTTTCAGACTTTTGGGGATATCCTTTATATCAAATCCGGTGAGCTTTTCGACCAGTTCACGCAGTCCCGGAATTTGGAACAGCTTTGAATAATGGCCTTCATTCAGCTCCGGAATGATACCGAACAGTTCAGAGAGGATATTGTAAGGATCGGCTTCCAATTCCTCCGGGATGCCGGCGCCCATCGTGGCATTTTCGCCCTCGGCAGAGGGAATGAGCACAATATCGCTCACTTTTCCGTTCAGCCTGACAGGTTTCACGGAGAAACGGTCACCCTTTACAGCGCCCGTCGCCAGCACCTTTCCATCGACTTTTCCGCTGGAATTGAGCGGAATGCTTTCCGCCAGGACGACCTGACCGGGCATATTGCTCTCTGCCAGCATTCCATCCGTGATGAATACCTGAGTCAGTGCCCTGTGCAGGTCTGCCAGACCCACCAGCCCGGGTTTATTCATCTGGACGTAAAGAACAGGAATATTGTCATGAAGGGTCTTGTGAAACTCCGGGACAACCCCGCAGGCGGCCACACCGGGCTGCGCCGAAATGGCATTCTGCACAAGACCTGCGTCAAAGCGGACACCGGCATTGTTGACAAAGAACTGATTGGACCTTCCAATACACGTCAGGCTTCCGTCTTCGTTTACCCGAACGAGATCGTTTGTATTGAAATAAGCCTCTTTATCAATCTGCTCGAGTTCGAAAAACACCGTGTCATCCAGACGGCCGCTGCTCATGGTCGGTGAACTCAGAAGCAGCACACCGGTGCGCGGGCCATCCGCAATGTCGTAATACTGTTTTTCCTCTTCCACATAGATTTTTGCCTTGAACCCCGGGAGCAGGAATCCGATGGCATCATCATCCCGCGTGGTCGGCGCCAGCGTGCAGGCACCGCCCATTTCTGAGAGCCCGTACCCGTTGATAATCCGTGCAGAGGAACCGCATGACCACAGATAATCATTGAACTTCTTCTTGAACTCAGGGGAAACGTACGTCCCGCCCATGAACACAATCTTCAGTCTGGTCAGATTAATCTCGGGCATCGTCTTCAGCCAGGAATCCAGAATACTCTTGCTGGTAAAGAGAACATTGATGCCATAATGCTCAATCGCCTCTGCATAGGAGGGATTGGTTGCACCAAACGGCAGAGAAACAATTTCCATGCCGAGACCCAGCGGTGTATGCAGCATATCCACCATCGCATAAACCCAGGACATGTTCAGTGTCAGGTAGGTAATCATATGCTCCGGTGCATTCTGGAAATCTTCAAAGGTCTTCTTCGCTTTAATGGCGCTGACCACGAAGGAATTCATCGCCTCATCCGTCAGCGGAACCGGTTTATGCATGCCGCTGACCGTTCCGGTGGTATGAAGGATAATCGGTGCCTTCCCTTTTCCGTATGTAATGGGATATGCCTCGTATCTGACCAGCAGGTCCTCCATCAGGAGGCCGCCGGGCATATCCCGAAACATCTCTTTATTGACGCTGCGTATGAATTCCAGCACGGGAATGCCAAAATCTCCGCCCATCGGGCTTTCCAGCAGGATGATGTTGCGGATGCCCAGCAGTTCCCGCTGAAGAAGCAGACGCTTCATCAGCCTCGGAAACGCATAATACTCGGAAATCACAAGATCGGTGATCTTTTCCGTCTGAATCATGCGGTAGATCTGATTCTCATCAAACAGATCAAACGGATAAATCAGAGAAATGGAAGCACCCGTCATGTTGAGCCCGTAAAAGGCGAAAATCGTCTCTGTCAGGGGCGTTCCGATCAGGGCTACTCTCGAGCGGTTCTTTCCCGTCAGATTGATTCCGGAAAACGCAGATGCATATCGTTCCCACTGGTAAACCAGCTGTCGGTAGTTGTACGTCCGATACCCATTGCGAATCGCAATGCTCTCCTGCTGTTCTTCACTGTAGAAATTCAATTCCCGGATAAAGGACCAGCAGGGCTGATCAACCAGCTTTCCGTTCTTCATGCGCTTCTTGATCTGCGCATACTGTTCCTTTTCGCTGTCTTTCATAGAATAAGGCCATTATCTCCTTTCTCTGGAAATATGCCTGTCCATATCATGCTGCAAAAAGCCACGAAAAAACGAGGGCCGATCCGGGGCTTAGCGTAACGGAACAATTCATTGCCTGGAATCGGCCCGCACACGCATTAACTATGATCATTAAAATGATCGAAAGTATTTTACTTAAACACACCAGTAAAAGCAAGATGCATTTAGTGTATCACTTTGACATTTTGGAACATTTCCCGGAAGTTTCAAAAGAAGGACCGGCATTTTGGGGTGGAACATCCGTCAACCGGTTCAGGATTCAGGATTCAGGACGGATCTTCATGATCATCGTATTGATACCCGCGTTGTTGTAGTAATCAATATCCGATGTCATTTTCGCCACCAGACGAAGACCGATGTTTGACTCCGGTTTTGCCGGTGTATACAGGTTCATGCGTGCCCGGGGATCGAATTGCAGGCAGTCATCCTGAATCCGGATGATCAGCTGGTCCCGGCAGGTCACCCGCACGTTCACGTTGCAGGACCTTTTCCCGACAGCGCCGTGCTGATAGACGTTTTTCGCGATCTCCTCCACACAGAGACCTGCGAGAAATGCGGTTCTTTTGCTCTGTCCGCGCCGCCTGCAAAAGTCCGTGACAGCCTTTGAAACCGTGACGGCCTCTGCCATGGAACGGACGGCATACTCGGCAAATTCGTCCGGCTTTGCGCCGAAATTCGCCGGCAGCTTCAGCAGATCAGCCGAATGAAAGGTCACCTTTTTCTTAATGAGGAAGACGGAAAGCAAGAGAATCGCCATGGCCAGCAGATCACTCCACGTATTGGCCAGCCAGACTCCCCTGTTCCCAAAGCGCGGCGCGGTCACAAGCGCGAAAACACCGATCATCGCCGCCTCCAGAAAGGACAGGATGTTGCAAAGCGTCATCCTGCCCTGCGCCTTATATCCGTTCATCAGCAGGTTGATAAAGACATTGACCGGGAAGAAGAGGAATCCCAGGAGGAACATGTTCCTCCCCATCTGCCATACACGGGTCCCCCTTGCAAAGAACACGTCCGTCAGCGGAGCGGACAGGGCCATGACCGTGATGACCATCAGAGACATGAAAGCCAGTCCGATCCGAAGCGCCACATGAAACACGTCAATGACGCTTTCCCGGTCCTCTTCCCCGACATAAAGGCTCATGAGTGAGGAAAAGGCGTTGGCAAATCCCCCAGAGAAGCTGCCGACGATGCCGCACAGCGACCCCAGCACATTCGCCACGGCAACACCTTCATAACCCACATAAACCGTCAGTGAGTAGTTGATCAGGCTGTTTTTGATCAGCAGTCCCGCCGTAAACAGCAGGGAGGGCAGCCCGCGCCGGATGGACTCCATCAGGAGCTTTGCATCAAAGGATCCCCACTCAAAATGAACCGTCTGATTCCTCCCCAGATACGCGGGGAGCATGATCAGAAAGGAGGCAAGACAGGAAATCGTTGTTGCAAGCCCTACCCCGAACAGTCCCAGGGGCCCGACAAGCAGAAGATCCAGCAGGCTGTTCAGGCAGAACAGCGCCCCAATGGCGACATAGGACCGGTGAATGGCGCCGTTGAATGAAGCCAGGGACATCAGCAGTGCGCTCAGCTGTGTAAACACAATGCCAGGCGCGTATCCGGCCATATACTGGCTGAGCAGCTGACCATTTTCACCCCGGGCACCCAGCAGCGCGGAAATCGGCACACGTGCCGCGGTCAGCAGCGTGGACAGCAGCGCACCATAGGCAAAGGTCACCGTAAACGTGGTGGTAAACAGGCTGTTCACTCTGCTCTGCTGCCCCGAGCCGATGAAATTGCCGCAAAGCAGGCATGCACCAACACCCACCACGTAGATCAGGTCGGTGAGGACATTCATCGGTGCATAATAGCCTACCGCGGCCACTGCGCGGGTATCCAGATGCCGGCTGATGACAATGCTGTCAATCAGGCCGCAGGCACTCATGGCCAGAAGGGTAACGATGCTGACCAGGGCGAGCCGGATATAGGAAATCCGGATGATATTCTTTTTGGCTGACGGTTTGATGCTCATTGGTTTTTCCTTTCAACCATTGAACAGATCGCGATAACAGATCGGTTCCTCTGTTTATTCCATCCACGGCAGGCGGATTCCCGGGAGTTCCAGCGGTACGGGTGCCTGCCGTTCAAAGGGAATCCCGATTTCATCCAGCTGATGCATAAAGGCATGGATGTAGACCGGCGAGGCAAAGTTCTGAATAAAATCGATGGTAAATCGGCCGTTAACCGACGTGATTTCAACCAGCAGATTTTCGTTCCCTGCACTGGCCCATATGTGAAAGTCCCGGACATACCGCTCTGAATCTCCCAGATTTCCCCTGCCCACATAACTGACCGTTGCTGTCCGCCACTCCTTCAGGTATTCACTGGTGTTTTTCGCCGAACGGACCCTTTCCTCATCCGACCGCATTGCCAGCATCTGCCGGGTGTTTCGGTTGATGTACGTCATGACGGTCAGCGCCTGCTCAGGCTGCATCTGGAGGAGGACCATGCCGCGATACATGGTCGCCTGCACAGACACCGGATGCCTGCGCATTTCCTCTTTGTATTCAAGCCATACATCCCCCACCAGGCACTGGTGCGCCAGCGGGGTGCCCAGCGCCTTTCGCAGGTTGAGGCACAGGTTAATGAGCGTCCGGTCCTGACTGTCCGGATAAAGGGAGACAATGGCCCGGCTCAGAAGCAGGGCCACGATGGTTCCCGGAGTGGCATCATGCTCACGGTTAAAGCGCATCAGCTGTTTCTCATCTACGGTGAAGCTGTATACGGTTTTCGCGGTATCCTTTTCAAGACCGGCCATCCGGACCAGATTCAAAACCGGCTGCTGCCCGTCACCGTCCTCCGGCGGTTCCTGTGTCACACGCAGCGCGGGATCCTCCCATTCCTCGGGGGAGATCTCATCGCCTGCAAGCCGTATGCTCCCGGCCCTGAGCACCGCTCCATAGCGCCGGGAGCAGTAATAGTACAGGAGCGTACGCACCACTTCCATGGCCCCGGTCCCATCGGTCAGGGCATGGGAAATATCCAGATGGATCCAGTCCTCATGCCAGGAAAACGCCAGCAGATGCTCATTGGCTGCCGCGGAATTGAGCATGACATTTGCCGGGCAGGACAGAACCGCAACCGGGCGGGAATTCGGGACAAACCCCCATTGTCCGTCCCGTTTCCGGAGCTTCACGCAAAAATAGGGATACCTGCGCATGGTCAGATCCACCGCGTCTCTGAGCGCAGTTTCCTCCACCTCCGCATCCATGCGAATGCGCATGCGAATCACATTGGGCGTATCCCTGCCGGACATAAAGAGCGGACTGATTTCTGAAAATAAAGGTCTGAATGTCTGAACATCGATCATAGCTGTCCCTCTCAACAACATTCGCAAGCGCGAAAGAATCTCTGATCCGATGGTTATTGACCAAATTCAGTATAACATTTTTCTGTCCGTGTGTCAAAAATTCTCTCCGGGTCACTCTGCCATCCCCCTGAATCCCCTCGCTGTCAGCAAAAAGCGGCTGAAACTGTGAATTATTCCCGATAAAATATTGTTTTTCCACATAAATAATGATAGACTACACACCAGTCGTATCTCACTGAAAAACGTTTCTGCGCACCCCCGGAAGGATGTATTCTCTCCGGTTTCAGCGCCTGATCCGACAGTCTTTGAGAATGGATAGGAAAGGAATGACTTTGATATGAACGGCAAATCAAACGGGTCCGAGAAAAGAGAGCACCTGAGCAGCCGGCTTGGCTTCATTATGCTCTCAGCCGGTTGTGCCATCGGCTGCGGAAATGTCTGGAAATTTCCGTGGATGTGCGGTGAATTCGGCGGAGGAAGTTTTGTATTTATCTACATCATCTGTCTGCTTCTCCTGGGGCTTCCGGTGATGACCATGGAGTTTTCCGTCGGACGTGCGGCGCAGACCAGTCCGCTGTACATGTTCAGGAAACTGCGTATGCCCAAACCCGGATGGAAACACATCGGGGTGCTGGCCCTTGTCGGAAACCTCTCCCTGATGGCCTTTTATACGGTTGTCGCCGGGTGGATTCTCAATTACTTCTTCCATTTTCTCATCGGGCAGACCGAAATGCTTTCCTTTGGCGCCATGATTACCAACCCGACTGAGAATGTGATCTTTCTGGCAATTACCATCGTCATCACCTTCTCCATTCTCAGTTTCAGCCTTCAGGGCGGACTTGAGCGGATTACCAAATTCATGATGTCCGCCCTGCTGATCCTGATGCTGATCATTCTCATCCGCAATCTGCAGCTCTCCGGGGCAAAAGAAGGTCTCTCCTTCTACCTGGTTCCCGACTTTTCAAAAATCAGTCTGAATACCGTTGTCTCCGCCATGAACCAGGCCTTCTTCACTCTGTCTGTCGGCATAGGCAGCATGGCCATTTTCGGTAGTTACATCGGGAAAGACCACTCCCTCCTGGGGGAAGCCGGCACGGTCATCGCCCTGGATACACTGGTTGCCCTGCTGGCCGGCGGCATTATCTTCCCTGCCTGTTTCTCCTATGGCATCAAGGTCACGGATGGTCCCGGCCTGCTGTTTAACACCATGGCCGATGTCTTCCGGAATATGTCCGGCGGGCGCTGGTGGGGAACGCTGTTCTTCCTGTTCATGGTCTTTGCCGCCCTCTCAACCGTCCTGGCTGTCTGCGAAAACATTCTGGCAATGGTCAGGGAGATGTTCGGATGGGACCGGAAAAAAGGAAGCCTCATCTGTGGAATCGGCATTTTCCTTCTGAGCCTGACTACCGCCCTTGGATACAGTGTCATCCATTTCCAGCCCTTTGCCGAGGGTTCTGCCTGGCTGGATCTCTGGGATTTCATCGTCTCCACCAATATCCTGCCGCTGGGTTCCTTCGCCTACTGCCTCTTCTGCTGCAACCGTTTCGGCTGGGGATGGGATCAGTTTGTGGAGGAGGCCAACAGCGGCTCGGGCCTCAAGGTTCAGCCCTGGATGAAACCCATCTTCCGCTACGTCGTCCCGGTACTCATCGCATTCCTCTACGTGTATGGTCTTGTGACCTATAAATGGCACTGATTCTGCCCTGTAACGGACTTCCCCAGCGGAAGTCCGTTTTTTCTTCTTTCTGTTCGGTCAGTCCTGTCCCGGTTGACAGAACCCCTCCGATTTTGGATAATAACGACACCTGTTTTTCAGGAAAACGACTTGAGGTGATTTCATGTCCACGCAAAGTGCCTCCAGAACCCGGGAAGATGTCCGCATCCGGGAACCGAAGAGGTATCAGGTCATCATGCACAACGATGACTTTACCACCATGGAATTTGTGGTTTCCATACTCATTGACATCTTTAAAAAGGCGCCTGCCGCCGCGGAGCTCCTGATGCTGCAGGTCCATAAAAACGGAAGGGCTACGGTCGGCATTTATCCCTATGATATTGCCTGCACCAAAGTCAAACTCGCCCTGGAGCGGGCAAAGGCAGAGAATTTCCCGTTTCGGATGACGGTGGAGGAAGCCTGAGATGAAATACAGTCAGAGCGTTCAGCGCCTCCTGCAGGCTGCCTTTGCCTATGTGAAAGACAAAGATCTGGCCATCCTGACTCCGGAGGTTCTCCTCCGCTGTATCTGTGATGATCCGGAATTCATCTCGGCCTTTACCGCCTGCGGAGGCAGCATGGAACGCCTTCGCTCCGATCTTGATTCCTACATTCAGGAGAATATCGACAGCGCCAACAGAGACTCGCCATATCTCTCTGCCCTGATGGATCTGGCGCTTTCCCAGGCCGCCGCACAGGCGATAAACAGTTCACAGGATGAGATTGCCCTGCGCCATGTCATCTATGCCATTTACCAGCTCCCGGAGTGCTATGCCTCCTATTACCTCCTCGTTCAGGGCGTGGAAATGATGGATCTCCTGCAGGCCCTGACAGGCCTTGAGACCGATGAGCCGCTGACGCCTGGACAAAAACCCGCCGCATCGGAGGCAAATGCCGGGCCTTCCGATGATCTGTCCCTGCTGGCTCCCTGCCTGAATGACACGCTCATCAACAGCAAACCGCTGATCGGGCGCGAAATGGAACTGGACCGGACCATGCAAATCCTGTGCCGGAAGGACAAAAACAATCCGCTGCACATCGGCGAGCCCGGTGTCGGAAAGACGGCCATCACCTACGGCCTCGTCAGCCGGCTGCGCAGCGGGGATGTTCCGGATGCCCTGAAAGGCAGCCGGGTATTTATGCTGGATCTGCCCGGCATGCTGGCCGGAACCCAGTACCGCGGCGAATTCGAAAAACGCTTCAAGCGCGTCCTTGCCGAAATTGCCAAAGAGGAAAAGCCCATCATCTACATCGATGAGATTCACACGCTGGCCGGTGCCGGCGCAACCGGCGAGGGATCCATGGACGCCTCCAACCTGCTCAAACCCTATCTCTCCGAGGGACATATCCGGTTTATCGGCGCCACCACCTTTGAGGAATACAAACGCTATTTCGAAAAGAACAAGTCCCTGGTCCGCCGCTTCCAGAATGTGGAAATCCTGGAACCCTCGGAAGAGGAAACCGTCCGGATTCTTGAGGGACTGCAGCCCCTTTACGAGAACTTTCACGGGGTCCGCTATGCCGATGACGTCCTCCCCTATGCCGTTTCCATGGCAAGAAAACATATCCATGAACGTTTCCTGCCGGACAAGGCCATTGACCTCATCGACGAGGCGGGCAGCTACCGGAAGCTGCATCCCACGGACAGTCCGGAGCAGATCGTTGACAAGAGGTTGATTAACCAGGTCCTGACCGAGATCTGCCGCATTCCGGTCGAAACGGTGGACGCGGAGGACCTGTCATCCCTTGCCACCCTGGAAACGCGGATGAAACAGCAGATCTTCGGGCAGGATGCGGCCATTGCCGAAGTGGTGAACGCCATCAAGTTTTCAAAAGCCGGCCTGATTTCAGAAAACAAGCCATTGGCCAGCCTCCTCTTCGTCGGACCCACCGGTGTGGGCAAAACGGAGGTAGCCCGGACCCTGGCAAAAGAACTTGGTGTCAGACTGCTGCGCTTTGACATGAGCGAATACGCGGAAAAGCATACCGTGGCCAAGCTGATCGGCTCCCCCGCCGGCTATGTGGGCTATGAGGACGGCGGCCTGCTGACCGAGTCGGTGCGCAAGAATCCCTCCGCCGTCCTTCTGCTGGATGAAATCGAAAAGGCCCATCCGGACATCTACAACGTCCTCCTGCAGGTCATGGACTACGCCACCCTGACGGACAATCAGGGACGCAGGGCGGACTTTTCCCACATCACCCTCATCATGACCAGCAACGCCGGCGCCAGCCGGATCGGAAAGGGCGTTATCGGCTTTGGCCGCCCGTCCATGGGCCAGGGCGCTTTGATAGAAGAGGTCCGCAATGTCTTCCAGCCGGAATTCCGGAACCGCCTGGATAAAATCGTTCTGTTCCGCAGCATGGATGAGGACATGGCCAGGCAGATCGTCACAAAGAAACTGGATGAACTGACCCAGACCCTCCTTGAAAAGAAGGTCCGCCTGACCATTGATCCCTCCGCCGTCGAGAAGATCCGCCGGGACGGCATCTCCGAGCAGTTCGGCGCCCGTGAGGTCGATCGGGTCATCCGCAGTGAAATCAAGCCCCTGTTCGTAGACGAGATGCTCTTCGGACGCCTCACCGGCGGCGGTGAGATCCGCCTGACCACCGAAGGTGATCAGTTCCGGATTCTCTTCGATTCTCCGGCATAGTCCTCTTTAACCGAATAATGCGGCTCCGGCAAGACGAAATGCTTTGCCGGAGCCGCATTTATGATTTTTCCCAGAGAAAAAGCGAATGCAGCTGCTTCCTAAACAAATCAGGCATCTCTCCAGAGGCTCTTCGATGCACGGCTGCGTTCAGCTGCCGGAATCTTCTTTTTCCTTCCTTCTGCGCTGACAGATGGTCATGCATCGTTCCGTTATAACGGCAATAACACCCATCAGGACGGAAAAGCCGATGACGCTATAAGCGGTCTCCGAAAGCTTTTCCACGTATTTCCCCAGAAAATTCCGGGTCACAATGACCGAATCCCCGGCTTTCAGCGGAAACCAGGAATTGTCCCGGACAGTCACCTCATGGAGTTCCTCACCAATCTGAACCTGAACGACTGCATAGGCGACCTCTTCGCGGTGAGATGACCGACTGCTGGTCTTTTCCTGCTTTGTAAAGGTCTCTTTGACCTTTAGAATCGGGACAAAATAGGCGGGTCTGAACAGGAGCACCAGTCCGGCGCAAAAGAGAAGGATCCAGGGGATCAGCGCAATGATTGTACGTTTCGTGATCACGGTTTCGCCTCCTCCTCATTCCTGAACCGGCCGAAGTCATACCGGTTCATCTGTCGCGGCCGTTCCGGTTACAGTAGGTTGTAGTTTGTATAGTCGTTCCGGTGCCAGCCCTGGCTGATGGCCCACTCCAGGCTTTCGGCACGGGTCATCCCGTCATCGTCTATATCGTCCTCATCCTGAAGTTCTGCCCAGTTCCCGCGATATTTGCCCTGGTCA
>JAGAHV010000079.1:0-2793 GCA_017626895.1 Clostridia bacterium
GACTTTGTTCTGTCTCAAATTTGCCAAACTGTCGCTACGCGACAGGGCCTCTCCTATTCCCCCAGAACAATCTCATGATAATCCTCCCGACTGTCTTCCATTGCACTCAGGAGCCAGGGCTTGACTGCTGTTTTTACCTCAGCATCCTGCCACATCCGGTATCCCTCCCGTGTCATCAGCACATTCCGCATTTCCTCCAGCCGTCCGTTTACCGTTGCGTCAAAAAAAGCCTCAAAGAACATTACCGCTTCCGGATTTCCTTCATAATCCGTTCCGGCCAGTGAGCCCTCTGCCATCCGGCGTGCCAGATCGGCAGACTGTTTTCGCATTGTTCTGAGACCGTCACTCCCCTCCGGATAGATCAGCTCCGTACCGGATCGGAATTCCGCTCCCCGCCGTTCGATTGTCCGCACGAAGGGCGGGTATGACCAGGGAACCCCTACCATGATTTGCCTGAGATTCTCCGACACGAAGGTTCCGTTGGAGTGACGATGTCCGCAAAAATAAGCCAGAACTCTTCCATCACTCAGAACCCGAAGCAGTTCGGCACCGCCGGCCGTATCATTGGCACCATCTGCTGAAAGCGGGTAATGTCCGAAAGCAATCACCGGTGTTCCCTCAGGAAGGGTTTCAAGCACACCCGCTGTCCATTCAGCCAGATGGGAGGCAATTCCCCCATGCTGCACCATTTGCCTCACCGGATCCCACGCATTGGTATCCAGCATCAGCAGGCAAATCCCTTCCTCCGTCATAACCGCATAGCTAAGCGAATCCGGATCCCTTGCAAAAGCCTGGTCATACCCAAAAGACGCATAGATTTTCTGAAACTCTTCAGGCGGAGTTTCCGCTGTCAGATCGTGGTTGCCCGGCAGAACAAGAATCTCCGCATCCATTTTGGCCAGGCCATCCACCACCATCTGATGTTCCCGGAGATGTCCGCTGTTGGCCAGATCGCCCAGGAGAATCAGAACATCGCAGGGCTGTTCAAGCAGCATCTGAAAGGCATCCTGCTGTTCCCTGCCCGCCTGAGAAAGGTGCAGATCTGTGCTGATTCGAATCCGCTCGGCACTGCCTGCCGATGAAAGAAAAAGGACAAACAGAGCCGCCTCAAAAACCCTTCTCAGAATCCGCATTTCGCCTGCTCCTCCTCAAGTCCATTTGTATATCTCCGCTTTGGTCAAATGCCCGGGCAGCTTTGTTCTAACCGGGGTTTTACAAACTGTCGCTGCACGACAGGACCAATTTAAATCGGTTTCCGTTCAGCGTCGTATTTCATGGCAAGTATATCCCGTTCAGGCTGCATGATCAAGAAGCAGTTCCGTACTTTTCAGCTTTTTTCCATCGCTCAGCACCGTTTGCGTTTTTTTACACCGACTGAAATCCATGAGCCTCTTGTCTGAGGAATGTAAAACCATACCAAAAAACGTCTGTACTTTGTACAGACGTTTTCTGTGTTCCGGTTTTATGTCATTACCCGGGCCTGATTTCAGCTTTCATCGTGAAGGCTGTGAACCGTCCTCCTGAACGCTGACAGTTACCGCAGCACCTTTGCAAAGGTCCGGATTGGATTCTTTGCCGCTTTGCGGCCTCTTCTGCAGGAACCTCTGTTGCCCCAGGGAACATTGCTTTATCTGCGGTTCTTTCGCTTGTTTCGGGCCCAGAAAAGACACAGAATTCCACAGGATCCCAGTGCCAGACCCAGCCACAGCAGAACGTTCGAGCGATCTCCCGTAGGCGGAATCTGATGGTTCGTGATCGTTCCGCCGTTATAGCACCTGTCCGTGATTCCCTCATACCTGCCAACGTTCTGATACGATGCATAATATCCCGCGGGCACCTCTTCCACCACGTAGTACGCCGGTTTCTCGATAAACCATTTCCAATACTGCCAGAGGTGACTGTCCACCTTCTGGGGTGCCGGGAAGGTCACGTTTGCCGGTGTCCCATCCAGGTTGAATACCTTAAAGGCCGGTTCCGGTCCCGGTTCGCCATTCCACCGTTTCGTGAAGGTAAACGGATTGACAAAGGGACTGATCCACTGTGCCACAAACAGATGATCACCCACCACCGTATAGTGGTCGCCCGGATTGTATCTGGATCCTTTCCAGTAATCAAAGGTATACGGATCCCACACGGCCGCATCATGAATCCGGATCAGCGTGCCAAGCGGATATTTCCTGCTGAACGGTTTTGGTTCTCCTTCAATCATTCCTCCGTTGGGATCATACGTGATCGTGTACAGCCGTTGTTTTGATGAGTTGATAAACCTGATCTTGTCCGGGGCATTCGGATCATCAATATCAACAAACCAGTGCGCTTCAATGATGCCGGCATCATTTTTCACGATCAGGACCATCACCAGTGCCACTCTGCTGTCATAATGGTAGTTCTTGTTGTTCCCCGGAATTTCCTGCAGGCTGTACATGTACAGGCCATCTGCATGCTTTTCGCTGTAAGGAAGCAGGAAATTCGCCATTCCCTTGTTGGTGATTTCAACGGTATCCGAAACCGGCATCGGAACTTCAGCCGGATTTTCTTTGCTCCCTCCCAGGAATGTCATTTTGATCTTAAAGACCTCTTTTTCACCGGAGGGAGGAATTCCGCCGACAACCATTTTTTCCACCGGAATTGCCAGAATTCCATTCTGTTCCTTCGCATTTTCCAGATAGAAGTGCTCATCAAGGTCTTCATATTCTGAATAGCTGCTTTCCGTATATCCCTCAGGTGTATCTTCCTCTATCCGGTACGCAATCTCGCTTCCGCTCCCGTCCATCACAGGCAGATCATCAAAGA
>JAGAHV010000080.1:0-8441 GCA_017626895.1 Clostridia bacterium
CGATAATAAAACGCGGGCGGCGTTTGGTTTCATTATAGATCTTTCCGATGTACTCGCCCACAATCCCCAGTCCGAGCAGCTGAATGCCGCCCAGCATCCAGATGGAGGCCATCAGACTTGACCAGCCGGAAGTTGACCTCCCGGCAGCTTTGGTAATGATGGCATAAATAAACATGACCAAACTGCAGAGAAAGATAAATACACCCGCAAAAAAGACAAGACGAATGGGTTTTACGGAAAAGGACGTAATGCCATCTGCCGCAAATGCGATCATTTTTTTCAGCGGATACTTGCTCTCCCCCGCAAAACGTTCCGCGCGGGCGTAGGTAACCGTTGTCGACGGGTAACCGATCTGCGGGACAATTCCGCGCAGAAACAGGTTCACCTCCGAAAACTGCATGAGTCCCTCCAGTGCACGCTTGCTCATCAGGCGGTAATCCGCATGATTGAAGACGATGTCCACACCCAGTGCCTGCATGATTTTATAGAAGCCTTCCGCCGTAAAACGCTTGAAAAAGGTATCGGTTTCCCTCTTGCTCCGCACTCCGTATACAATGTCATACCCGTTATGGTATTCATCGATCATTGCATCCACTGCATTAATATCATCCTGCAGATCCGCATCCATGGAAATCACCATGTCTGCCCGGGTCACCGCCGTGCTGAGACCCGCCAGCAGTGCATTCTGATGTCCCCGGTTTCTGGAAAGATTGATTCCCGAAAAAATCTCCGGGGCTTCCTTATGATACTGCTCAATCAGCGGCCAGGTCCGGTCCTTTGATCCGTCATTGACGAAGAGAATCCGGGAATCCCTGTCGATTTTTCCCTGCTTTATCAGCGCCTCCAGCTTTTCTCTGAGACGCCTGCTGGTCTCAGGCAAAACGGCTTCCTCTTTATAGCACGGTACCACAATATACAGTCTGTTGTTCATTGTCTGCCTTTCTGATTTGCCGGTCACATCGGACCGTTATACCCGTTCATCTGTCCTGCGTTCGGATTCAGCAGCGCATCCCGGAGCTGAGCCAGGTCATTTGCCGCCTTTGAAAGCGCTGCAGTCGCCCCGCTCAGAATTTTATCGGACTGCATACAGGCCTGTGAATAGACCCGGTCCGATTCTTTTTGTGCCGTGTCCCGGATTTCCATTGCAAACGCGTTGGCACGACGGACAATTTCATTTTCGTTGACCATATCACTCTGTCTTTTCTGCGCATCCAGCATGATCTGCTCCGCCCGGGTTTGCGCATCCGCAATGAGATTATTGGCATCCTGATTCGCCAGTGCCCGAAGCTCACGGTCATACTTGTCCGCCTCTGCCCGCTTCTCACTGCCGTAACGGTCCGCACTTTCCTTTGCATCCAGATAGTACTTATTCGCCGATTCCTTGCTCTGCGTCGCAGCCGTATGGGCATCATCCAGGATCTGATCCTGCTGTGCAATGATCTGTTTCGCTTCCTTAACCGTACGCGGAAATCCCAGGCGCAGCTGTCCAAGCAGATCATTGATCTCGCCTGCATCCACAATCACCAGTGATTTTGAGAGTGGAATTCGTTTCCCTCCCTGGATGATTTCATCTATTTTTTCGATTACCTGAAAGATCTGATCCAGGCTTTCAAACACGACCGGATCTTTACTCTCATCCTGCACCGGCTGCTGTTGCTGCTCGTCTTTTGCGCGCATATAGGAAGGCTCCCTCATTTTTGCCGCGCCGGACTCCTGGACATGCTGTCCACCGGATGCATTTGCTGCGTTCTGCTGAGCTCTTCTTGTCACGCGCTCCGTCTGCTGGTTTCTTTCGTCCATCTTTTCCTCCCTCACCGGGATCCTTCTCGGACCGCTTTTAGTATTTCATCTGCCATATCCGGTGGTACCAGTGTCGTTATATCGCCATTAAAAGAGATGATCTGCCTCACCATACTCGATGAGATATACGCATAACGCTCATCTGCCGCAATCATCAGTGTTTCGACATCCCCAAGCATGCGGTTAACCTGCGCCATTGAAAACTCCGAATCAAAATCACCCAGCGGCCGCAGTCCGCGTATGACCGCATCCACTTTGTGTTCTCTGGCGCAGTCAATCAGAAGGCCCGAATGAAAGGTCACCCGGACATGTTCAAGTTCCCTGCAGGCCCGACGGATCAGGTCCACCCGCTGCTCTGCCGGAATAAAGGCGTGTTTTTCCGGATTGATCATCACGGCAACAATCAGTTCATCACAAATTTTACTGGCACGCCGGATCAGATCCATATGTCCCAGCGTTACCGGATCAAAACTTCCTGCATAAAGCAGTTTTCTCATTTTTCTTCCTCATTTCCGGTATACCGGACAAACGATATTTCGGTATCTCCGTATTTTCTGACCTGTTCCAGTTCAAAAGGACCTTCTGTCTGCGGCGGAAACCCCTTTCGGTGTTCAACCAGAATCAGTGCGCCGTGTTTTAGCAGGCCGTGCTGCGCCAGTTCGCGGCACATTTCCCCGGTTTCCGTCATCCGATAAGGCGGGTCCAGAAAAACCAGACTGAATTTTTCGCCATCTGCCGCAATTTCCCCCAGCGCCTGCCGATAATCCCGCTGAATCAGCCGGCATCTGTCTGCGCACTGAACGGAACGGATGTTTTTTCGGATTGCCTCGCAGGCCGAACGGTCTGAATCGACCAGTACTGCAGAGGCTGCACCGCGGCTGATGCTCTCCAGTGCCAGTGCACCGGTTCCCGCAAACAGATCGAGAACGCTTGCTCCATTCACCTGAAACTGAAGGATGTTAAACAAAGACTCTCTCACATAATCCTGTGTTGGTCTTGTCTTCTGGCCGACAGGCGCCACCAGCGTCCGGCCTCGGGCATCCCCTGAAATAATCCGCATGCTTTTCCACTGCTTTCCTCATGATGGCCTGCCATTGCCCGGCTGGTGCTATTTCAACAGAAACAGCCGCCTCAGATCAGACGGTTCTTGTCCTGTTTCTGATCATTTCTCTGGCCGTAATGAACCTCTGCGCCATTTTTGGTCAGTTCCTCTGCCAGGCTCCTCTTCTGAGCCTTTTTCACAGCTACTTTTTTCGCTCTTCTCTGCTTTCTGGCCAGAATTGCCTGACGCCTCGGCCCGAAGAGATACCCCAGCACATACCCTGCCGGATAGATGAGAAAAAAGCAGGGCAGGACACGGTCAATCAGCAGTCCCTGATGAATGGGATCCGGAAAGATATTGACAAAGATCATCCCAAACACCCGAGCAACCAGCCGTACCCAGTCGACCATGGTCATCGGAACGCTCTGGGCATAAGCCCCCAGCGGAAGCATGACATCCGACCGTCCGGCATAACTGGTGGTCAGCCAGGAAGGAAGATCCTGAAGAACATAGGTATACGGTTTGGCATTCAGCGCCACAAACAGTGCCAGCAGGAACGGAACCGCAAACGCCGCTGCCGCGGCCACTGCGGCACGAACCGGGCTGTAACATGCCGCATCTTCGGATGCCATGACATGTCCGCCTTCCTTTTCCGTTTTCTCAACCCGGCGGCTCATCTCCGTATCCTTTACCCCCGAGCTCATTCCTTCGTTGACAAAAAAGAGGGTCAGACCGGAAATAATCAGGACGCTGAGAATAACCACCAGAACCGGCATTTCAATCGCCTGAAGTCCCGAGAACATGAGACCAATCAGCGTTGATGCAAACAGCAGGATCAGCAGTTTCCCGATTCTCTGCCCGAGAAGAGGCTGCCAGTGAACCGCCCGTCTCGGCGGCAATACATTTAATGGTTTTTTATTTTTCCGTTTATCCTTATCCATTTATCGCAGCCTCTTTTAATTCTTATACATTCGGGGAACCCGTGCAGAGGGTGAACAGATCACCTCATAGGAAATGGTTCCCAGAAGGGAGGCAATTTCCTCCGCAGAGATGCACTCCTCCCCCTGTGTTCCCATCAGAACAACTTCATCGCCGACCTCAGCCCCCGGAATCTCCGTCACGTCCACCATGACCTGGTCCATACAGACCCGTCCGAGAATCGGTGCCCGTTTTCCACGAACCAGAACACTGCCGACACAGGAAAGCCGACGATTGTATCCATCCGCGTACCCAACCGGAATCGTCATGACACGGGTTGGTTTCTGTGCGGTAAAAAGACCGCCATAGCTGACTTTTTCCCCGGTCTGAATCGTCTTCACATGCACGGCCCGGGTCACCCACTTCATGGCCGGTTTCAGCCCCTGCACACCCGGAACCGGCGGATACCCGTAAAGGGCAATTCCCCCGCGGACCATGTCCATGTGCACCTCCGGATAGCGGAAAATGGAAGCCGTATTCGCCCCATGGTGAATTATCGGCCCCTGATGTACACGGTCAACTGCCTCACACATCGCCTTAAATCTGGCAATCTGAGCGATCGTTCCTTCGCTGTCCGGTTCATCTGCCGTTGCCATATGCGTAAAACATCCGGTCAGACAGATTCCCGGCAGCCGGTCGATTTCTCTGGTCAGCTCCACCGCCTCCTCGGTCGTGCGGACACCAATGCGGCACATGCCCGTATCCATTCCGAGATGGACCTGCACGTCTTTTCCCGTCCGCACCCCCGCATCTGCCAGGGCATGCACCATACGCGCATCAAAGACAACCTGGGTCAGTTCCGCTCCGGCAATCGCCTCACCGGCCTCCGGCTCTGCGCCGCCAAGAACAAGAATCGGAGCCTGAATTCCCGCACGGCGCAGTTCGATTCCCTCCTCGGGAATGGCTACGGCCAGCCAGTCCGCTCCTGCCTCAAGTGCCGCTTTTGCCACGGGCACCGCTCCGTGCCCATAGGCATTCGCCTTGACCACTGCCAGAAAATGCGGACTCCTGGCAGCTTGTTTCATGACCCGGACGTTATTCCGTATGGCTTCCAGATCAATCTCACAGTAATTCGTCCGATACACGCTGTCGCCTTCTTTTACATTAGAAATTTCCAAGCCTATTATAGCGCTAAAAAGGCCAAAATTAAAGAGAATCCGACAAATTTGTCAGGGTTTGACATGTTCATGCACCGCCAGCACAACGGAAAGCGGATGGCCGAAGCCATCCGCTCACGCTTTCCTGTCAAATTTTTCACCGCATTCCCTGCAGGTAATGGTAATATGTCCGACTCCCCTGGGGACCCGCAGTTTCTTATGGCATTTCGGGCAGGTAAAGTAATGGTATTTTCGCATGTTTTTCATCCGATTCCACCATTCCGAAATGCCCCGGCGCACCCCTGCCGTTTTCTGCAGGAAGAGCTGGTTCTCTCTGGCCCGTTTCGGCCGGTCCTTGCTCAGCATTCTGACAAAGCACAGAACCAGCAGTACATCCGCTATGATGGTACAAACCGTTCTGGCCCCTGTGATGGCACCGATAAATGTGACAATCAGTGCGGTAATGACCATGGTAAAGCCCAGCTGGTCCGTTCCATAACGTCCGGACATGAAATGGGCAATTCCCGCACGCAATTTATCCAAAAACTTCATTCTGAAGTCCTCCTTCTGTTCAAATCCCGTCTGCCGCCGGAAAAGGTTTCCCTGCCTGCTGAGCATAAAACAGGAAAGACGCCCTGTCAACGTTTATTTGCCCTTGGTCAGTCGCGGAAGCTCCCGCAGGAACAGCTCTCCAAAGTGCTGCAGCTCCCTCTCTGCCCGGTTCCACTGTTCCGGATTCCGGATTTCATTCGGATCATGTGCATCCAGACCGATCAGCACCGGCACCCCTGCCTCCCGTACGATCTCAAAAAAGGATTCATCCGGATAACTGATCCGGTGTGTGCTGGGATACAGATAACGGTCATGCACATTGTATTCCATGGGAATGCCCAGTTCAAGGCAGCAGGCACACAGGTCACGGGCTGCCGCCTCAGCATCTGCATCAAACCCCGGCCATCTTCTCATAAACAGATCCGGATGGGCCAGATACGTAAACAGTCCTGTCCGCAGTCCGGCAATGGTCATATCGACATAGCGCCGCAGTTCCCCTGGCGTTGAGACCGATCCAAAGTACATGCCGGTCTCATCCGATGTATCGTAATGGTTTCCGAGAATGAGATAATCCAGTCTCTTCTCTTCCTTTATCTCCCGCAGCCAGTCCATATACGCCGGGAAATATTCACACTCAAACCCGGTCAGGATTTCAATGCGTCCCTGATACCTGTCCCGCAGTGCCCGAACAGAGGAAAGATACTCATCCATTTCTGTCACATCCATCCGCACCCCCGGATGCCGGTAACTGCTTTTATATGGCCAGGGAACATGATCCGAAAAGCCCAGGACATCAAAACCCTGTTCCACTGCCGCGGCAACATAGGCCTCGTCCCTGCCGCTGGCATGGCCGCAGCGTTTCGTATGTGTATGATAATTGCTTTTCATCATTTTCTGCTCTCTGCCGTTATTCAAGACCAATGCGCGTACAGGGGACCCGTCCGTAAATCAGGTCCGTAATCCGGTGCCGCCCGTGTCCAATGATCACCGTCGTCCCGTTCAGGGCCGGTCCCAGCGCAAATTCAAGTTTTGCATGTGCGCCGTTTGCACCTGCTCTGGATGCACCGACACAGTGTGACTGAAGATCCATCACTTTACGTTTCAGATCTTCCGCATTGCCCGCCAGGACATCCCGGACCAGTGTTTCCGGACGGCCAGGCTCCCGGTAGATTCCCTCAGTCGATGTCAGGATCAGCAGGATTCGGGCACGAATCAGTCCGGCGATCACCGCAGCCGTTTCATCATTGTCCACACATTCATGAACTTCGCGTCCCTCACGGCGCAGTTCGGAAAGTTCCCATTTCCGGTTTTCCTCATCCGAGACCGGGTCATTATAGTTCACGATGGGAATGGCTCCCTGATCCCTTGCCCGCAGAAAAAAGCGGCGGATATGCTCCCGTTTCTCAACATCATTAAAATGCTGGTGTTCAACGAGCACCTGACGCACCGAGTATTCCTGCGGAATAAAATGACGGTACTGTTCCATCAGAATGGACTGTCCCTGGGCGGAATAATCCGTCTTGTTGTCTACGCTGTCCCCGGACAATTCATGTCCTGTCCGCCGGATATAATCAAGCCGGCCGATTTCCGCTGCACCGCTGGTCACCCAGATCATCCCCGGTTTCAGCTCTCTGCCCAGCCGGGAAAAGATGTTGTAATCAATATCCGCATCCTCCCGGCGAATCAGCGCCATGGAACCGATTTTCCCAACCAGTTCAAAATCGTACTGCATATTTCCCATTAATTTGTAACTCCATTGCCTCAGCTATTTATGGTATCTCTCCCCAGCCGCAATCTTGCAGCTCCGGTAAATCTGCTCAAGCAGCATGATTCTAGCCATCTGATGAGGAAAAGTCAACGGAGAAAACGACAGCTGCCCGTTGGCCCGCCCGACAACTGCCGGATCCAGCCCCAGTGATCCGCCGATCACGAACACCACATGTTTTCCCGTATCATAGTTGCCCTGAAGAAAGCGCGACAGCTGAACGGAATCCATCTCCCTGCCCTCAATCATCAGCGCGATCACAAAATCCTCCGGCCGTATCTTTTTCAGAATGGCCGCTCCCTCCGCTGCGCGGATCTTCTGCTCCTCCGCCGGCGTCGGTTTGTCCGGTTCAGGCATATCCGGAAGTTCCACAATTTCCAGTTTCCCATATCTTGAAAGACGCTTTGCGTACTCCGCCGCCGCATCCCGCCAGTACCGTTCTTTCAGCTTTCCCACGCAGACAATTGTCACATTCATTGCAGCACCTCCGCTGCCACGATGGCAAGAATCACCGCACCGGCCGCGATCAGGCACAGACGTTTTTCCTTTCCTGAAAGCCGGATGTTCCCAAGCAGATGCATCTCTCCCTCTGCCGGCGGAATCCGGTATACCTTCCCCAGCCACACCATTGCCAGATAGGTACATACAAGCAAAACCATGCTGCCGGGAAACGACCCGGGTGCAAACAGGCCGATTTCCATCAGGCGGCTCAGGAGCACCTGACCAAATCCGTACCCTGAAAGAAGAAGCACCGGTGCAAGAAGGCTGTCAGACTGTACATAACATGACACGGTCAGTATTCCGGCAAACACCGCCCCCGGACCCCGGTTCATGATCCCCTGCACAGAGGCCAGCATGACCGGAAGCCCGTATTTTAAGGCCCTTCTTTTTTCGCTGAACGCCCTCACCAGATACGCATCATAAAACAGGGACGCCGCAGCAGGCTTCATCACGGTGGCCAGGAGAAAGGCAGGGAAAAACGTCCCGGCTTCCCATCCGGCATTTCCCGCCTGTTCGATTCCCAGCCGGTGAAACAGCATTCGGATGATATTGTTCATCAGTGTTTCCGGAAACAGCAGAAATATTCCCAGCAGAAACAGATAGACCATTTTCCCATGTTCCAGTCTGTTCACCCGGATCTGCTCCGGCCGCAGCTGCAGCACCTGAAACAAACCGAGAAAAGACGGAGTAAGCATCGCGGCAATCG
>JAGAHV010000081.1:0-42750 GCA_017626895.1 Clostridia bacterium
TGCGCCTTCCCGTCATTCCAGTTCTGAACCGGACGGTAATACCCGGTAATCCGGCTGTACACCTCTGTCTTTTCACCGCAGATCGGGCAGGTATACTGTTCACCCGTCAGATAGCCGTGATCCTTACAGACCGAATAGGTGGGAGAAATCGTATAATAAGGAAGCTTGTAATTTTCCGCAATTTTTCTGACAAGGTTGGCCGCGGCTTTCCAGTCGGGGAGCTTTTCACCCAGGAACGCGTGGAACACGGTACCGGAGGTATAGAGGGTCTGCAGCTCATCCTGGATATCCAGCGCAGAGAACACATCCTCGGTAAAGCCGACCGGGAGGTGAGAGGAATTCGTATAGTACGGCGTTCCGTTCATGTTGGCCGTGATGATATCCGGATAAAGCTCCTTGTCATGCTTGGCAAAACGATAGGTGGTGGACTCGGCCGGTGTCGCCTCAAGGTTATACAGATCCCCGTACTTTTCCTGATAATCGCTGAGACGTTCCCGCATATGGTTCAGCACCTCACGGGTGAATGCCTGGGTTTCGGGATGGGTCAGATCCTTCCGCAGCCATCTGGCGTTCAGACCGACCTCATTCATGCCGATCAGACCGATGGTGGAGAAATGGTTGTTAAAGTGACCCAGGTACCGCTTGGTATAGGGGTACAGTCCCATATCCAGCAGTCTGGTAATCACGGTGCGCTTGGTCTTGAGGCTTCTGGCGGCAATATCCATCAGGTTGTCAAGCCGTTTGTAGAAGTCCTTTTCATCCTCGGCCAGATAGGCAATTCTCGGCATATTGATGGTGACCACACCCACGGAGCCCGTGGATTCACCCGAGCCGAAGAAACCGCCGCTCTTTTTTCTCAGCTCTCTCAAATCAAGGCGAAGCCGGCAGCACATGGAGCGCACATCACTGGGCTCCATATCCGAATTGATGTAATTGGAGAAGTACGGCGTTCCATACTTGGCGGTCATCTCAAAAAGGAGTTTATTGTTCTCGGTCTCTGACCAGTCAAAATTCTTTGTAATGGAATAGGTGGGAATCGGATACTGGAATCCCCGTCCGTTGGCGTCTCCCTCGATCATGACCTCGATAAACGCCTTGTTGACCATGTCCATTTCCTTCTGGCAGTCCCCATACGTGAAATCCATCTCACGGCCGCCCACAATGGCCGGCAGGTTTTTGAGATCCTCGGGGACAACCCAGTCAAGGGTGATGTTGGAAAACGGAGCCTGCGTTCCCCAGCGGCTGGGTGTATTGACGCCGTAGATAAAGGACTGGATGCACTGCTTGACATCTTTCTGTGTCAGATGATCCACCCGGACAAACGGCGCCAGATAGGTATCAAAGGATGAAAACGCCTGCGCTCCCGCCCATTCATTCTGCATGATGCCCAGGAAATTGACCATCTGGTTGCACAGCGTGGAAAGATGGCTCGCAGGGGAGGAGGTGATTTTGCCGGTGACACCGCCCAGTCCTTCCTGAATGAGCTGTTTCAGTGACCAGCCGGCACAGTAGCCGGTCAGCATGGAGAGATCATGCAGATGAATGGCGGCGCTCCGGTGTGCCTCTGCCACCTCTTCATCATAGACCTCACTCAGCCAGTAATTGGCCGTAATTGCCCCGGAATTGGAGAGGATCAGTCCGCCGACCGAATACGTGACGGTAGAGTTTTCCTTTACGCGCCAGCTGTTGATCTTCAGATAATCATTGACCAGTTCCTTGTAGTTCACCAGGGCAGAATTGATATTGCGAATTTTTTCACGCTGCTTGCGGTAAAGAATATATGCTTTGGCTACATCTGAATAGCCCGATTCAGAGAGGACTTTTTCGACACTGTCCTGAATGTCCTCAACGGAAATCCGGTCATCCTTTATATTGTGCTCAAAATCGCTTGTTACATGAAGTGCAATCAGTTCGATAACGCTTGGATGATACTGACGGCCGCCGGCCTCAAACGCCTTGGTGATTGCCGCAGTAATCTTGTCAATGGAAAAATCGACAAGCGTTCCGTCACGTTTCACTACCTGATACATATCCTGAGTTCCCCCTTATATCCCACTCATTGTTTTCACCTGGAATGCCTCCGAGGCGAAACGCTTATTAAGGTATCACATGCGTATCGGCCTGTCAATATATAGATACAAATTTAACAATTTTGCCAATAAACAACTATATATTGTGTTTCAGGGTTTTCAGACCACACCCGGCTCCGAGCGGAGAAACACGAAAAGCGGGGCATTAAACGCCCCGCAGTGAAACCTCCATGACATATCCGGCCGCTATTTTGGCATACGCCTGCATTTTTTCCGGGGAAGGCGCATGAAATCCGGCAAACGGGACGGAATCCCGGTCGGAAAACGCCTGCAGGTAATATCGCCGGGCGCCTTCAATCCACGCACCGATCTTCTCAAAATCCTCCGCCTGATGCAGTTCATCCACAACCGTTGTCCGGAACTCACAGGCAACAGAGCTCCCTTTCAGCAGCTCCACGCTCTTTGTCACGCCGGTGAGATCCACGGAGCGGGCTCCAATGGTCATGGCGTACTTTTCCGGGCTGTTCTTGATGTCCATCGCAATATAGTCTGCCAGCCCCTGTGAGAGAATCGCCGCCAGCATCTCCGGCCGGCTTCCGTTGGTATCAAGCTTGACCATGAAGCCCATGTCCCGGATTTTCTGCATGAATTCCGGAAGGTCAGGGGAGAGACACGGCTCCCCGCCGGTAATTGCCACCCCGTCCAGCCGTCCTTTCCGGGTCCTGAGGAAATCGAAAAATTCCTTTTCCTCCAGAACAGGGGGCTGCTTTCCCGTCACCAGATCAAAGTTATGACAGTAGGGGCACCGGAAATTGCACCCGCCCAGAAAAACCGTACAGGCCACCCGCTCCGGAAAGTCGAGCAGTGTCATTTTCTGTAATCCGCAGATCTTCATTTCATTCGTCCTCTCAGCTTATTCACCGGACAGTACATGCATATTCCGGATTCCGGCATCTGTGATTCCTTCATTGACCGACAGGGCATGCCGCTGCAGATCCGTTCCGGATTCATGCGTCAGTCCCTGGGCGATCAGTTCACGGCAGATGTCATCCGAGATTCCCTCCATCACATCCATCTTCTCCCGGCTGATATCCGGCTCATTATCCGTGGTAATCAGGTACTCGAGCACCTCTGCCAGAAGAGAAAGTTTCGGCAGGGCGCGCATTGCCCTGAACATCCATTTGTAAAAAGGCATATACGCACGGTTCAGCAGGAACACCACCTGAACACAGTGGCAGACATATTCAAATACCGCCATCTGGGCCGCCGCATGTTCACCGTGCCGCAGGCACCGGGAATAATTATACTGACCGGACTGATTCATGAGCAGGAGATTTGCACAGAGTTTCTTTCGCCGTATATCCTCCGGCCGGTTTCTGAGCCGTTCACGGATCTCGGTGAGCTGCCCGGATCCGTCATAAAATACCGCGCCGTTGGTTGCCTCAGCCAGTGCCGGATCCGGGATCGACAGCCACTGTTCCGCGGACAGAGAGCCATCCGGCGTTCCGGCTTTCTCCACGTAGAACTCTGAAATCCGGAAAACGCCGCGCCGCTGGCCCACCGGCCGCACCGGCATGCGCTCGATTCCCATAAACGACTTTGGCAGGGCGGCATAAGCCCGCTCCAGCGCAAACGCTTCCTTCCGGCTGACCATTGCCTCATCCGGCAGAAACAGACAGAACCCCGGTTCAAAGTCGTGGTCCCGGGAGAGTTCATCATCATACCCATAACATTCCGATCCGCTTCCGGTTAAACCGGCCGCAAGAAGGGGAAGAAGGTGCGGGAACTGCGCCTTGAGCATGGGCAGGCCGTACGCCTCAAAATACTTTTTCGCCATTTCCAGTCCGTTCATAGATCTCCTTTGCCTGTTGGCGCAGCTGTTCCGCCGTAAAAAAGTACCCGTAATAGTCAAACGTCGGCGCAGACTGGCTGCTCACGTACGCATAATAGCCGTTTCTCGGAATATCCGGGTCCATGAAGAGGCGTTCTGCGCTGTCAAGAAGCGGGAAAATCTTCTCTTCCGCCTGCGGCATTCCAAGTGCCCGGCTATAGGCATCTGCCAGGTTCAGAAAAGAAACGGCCTGTTCAAGTTTCCCGTCCGGGACCTCCTTCAGGAGCGAAATGGAGGTAAGAAACGCCGACGCCGCTTCCTCGTATCCGGCAAGTTCCAGATACGTCAGGCCCATATTGTTATGTAGACCGGCCAGCAGCTTCGCATCTGTCTCCTTGCAGGAAAGGAGGATCTCTCTGGCCTTTTCAAACAGCGGGAGTGCCTTTTCGTTTTCCTCAAAAGCGTTGTATGCCGTGCCCGCATTAATGTACGTGATGGCCCCGCTGACGGAACGTGTGTAACCCTCCGACTCGGTCAGCGCCAGTGCCTCTTCGATTCGTCCTGCGCCCTTATCCTTTTCACCTGTTTTCCGGTAATGACCAACAAGCTCACTGAGAATCATCAGCTTTCCCCGGACATCATGCACTTTCTCCGCCTCATCCAGCCAGTAAAGAAGGAGACGTTCAACACCCGGATACTCCCTCCGGCTCATGTACTCGTCGACTTTGGCCCGGATTCTGTTCTGGGGAACAGAGGAACGCTCAACATGTACGCTTTCCATCCAATTTGCTCCTCTCATCCTTCTCATCTGCCTGAGATGTGTTATCTGAGATCAGGATTTGCCGCCCTGTCACCTGGCAGGGCCTTCTCCCGGCTGTCACTGCTCCTCAGTTTAACACGGGGTTTTAAGCCGGTCAATACAGTTCCGCGCTCAGGTCCTGTGCATCCTTTGGGCTCTTTTTCAGCAACTGTCCCATATTTTAGCCCATAATTCGGCCCATATTTCGGCACTTTTTTCATTTCGGCCGGATGCATGGATTTTTCCCGGAATCTGTGATAAAATACACGTTACAACCCTGCATTCTTTTTTACTCTGAACAGAGAGGCAAATCACATTCTCCGGGAAACCGCCAGGTCCTCCGCAGACAGCGGGATTTTCGCACGGAACAGCCACGACAGAAGACAGTGACTCTTTCCCTTTCAGCCGTACCTGACTTTTATCCGTCACCTTACGGGACAGGCCGTGGTCAGGACAGGGAAGAAGGTGATTCGAAAAATTGGTCAATAAAGCGCTTCCAAATCGGAACATTCTGCCAGGAAGCTTCCCTATACCAAAACACAGGAGAATACATGAAAGTCTGTTTACTCAATGATTCATTTCCCCCGGTCATCGACGGGGTCGTGAACGTTCTGCAAAATTATGCTGAGTATCTTTCCAAAGACTATAACGCCGATGTGATAGTGGGAACCCCAAAATATCCCGGTGCAGACTATACCATTTACCCCTATCCGGTTGTTGCCTATCAGAGCTTTGATACCACCAGCATTACCAACGGCTATCGGACAGGAAATCCCTTTTCAGAGAAAGCCGCGTCCGAACTGGCCGCATTTCAGCCCGATATCCTTCATTCCCATTGTCCGGCATCCGCAACCATCATGGCCAGAATTCTCCGGGAAAAGACCGGGGCACCGCTGATTTTTACCTATCATACCAAGTATGATATCGATATTGAACGGGCTGTCAAAATCAAATCCCTGGCAAAAGAGGGAATCAAGGCGATGGTTTCAAATATCGAGGCATGTGATGATGTCTGGGTCGTCAGCAGAGGGGCAGGCGAAAGCCTTCGGGCCCTTGGGTATCAGGGCGATTACCGGGTCATGGGAAACGGCGTGGACTTTGAACGGGGCAGAGTAGATCCTCTTCAGGTAGCAGCCGTTACAGCCGGATATGATCTGCCCGAAGATGTGCCTGTTTTCCTCTACGTCGGACGCCTGATCAATTACAAGGGTCTCCCGATTATTCTGGATGCCATGAAGCGTCTTTCGGAACATGGAATGGATTATCGCATGGTTTTCATCGGAAAAGGGCCTGATGAGGAACCGCTCCGGCAGATGGCCGCTGAACTCGGTCTGATGAATGAAACGGGGACAAAGGGCAAGGTCATCTTTGTCGGGCCGGTCTATAACCGCGATGATCTTCGTGCCTGGAACAGCCGGGCCAATCTGTTTCTCTTTCCTTCCACGTTTGACACAAACGGACTGGTTGTGCGGGAAGCCGCGGCCTGCGGCCTGCCAAGCGTCCTGATTCGAAACTCCTGTGCCGCTGAGGGAATCACGGATGGACGAAACGGCTTTCTGATTGATGAAAATGCTGCCTCAATGGCCGATCTGCTCCTTCGTATCGCAAATGATCTGCCGCATCTGAGGGACATCGGACAGCATGCCATGGATGAGATCTACACCTCCTGGCGGGACTGCATCCGTTATGCCTATAATCGATATAATATCGTTCTTGACCTCAAAAAAAGCGGGCGTCTGGTTAAAAAGAAAACCACAAGTGACTATCTGGTTGCCGCCACGGCAAAAGGAATGGAGCAGCAGAAACGTCTGCGTCAGATCGGTCATGATTTTTTCAATGATTTTAAGGAAACCACTGCAGGAATGATGGAGTATTTTCATTAAACGGAGGATCCCTCTGCCAGAAAATCGCTGCGCAAAACCTCCGTCAAGAAAAAGCATTCATTCAGGTAAGTGAATCGATCCTTTTTGCCCAGTTAACCGCGACTTCATGAAGGGATGATCATCATGGAACGAAACCTTGATGAGTATATTGTTCAGAATTACCAGAAAGCCATTGATTACCAGTACATTCAGGTCTATTACCAGCCTGTCATTCGGACGGTGTCCCGGAAGCTGTGCAGTTTTGAGGCCCTCGCCAGGTGGATTGATCCCGTATACGGCGTCATTTATCCGGACGAGTTTATCCCGGTTCTTGAACATATCAAGGCCATTCATCTTCTTGACCTGTGCATTCTGCGTCAGGCCTGCGCAAGGATACGTCATGCCCTGATAAGCGGCGAAACACCCATACCGGTTTCGGTCAATCTGTCCCGTCTTGATTTTACCCTTTGTGACATTTTTACGGAATTTGACCAGATCGTCAGCGAATATCAGATTCCACATGATTTTATTTACTGTGAGATCACGGAAAGCATCATGGCTGAGAAGAAAGAACTTCTCATCGAAATCGTCACCCGTTTCAGGGCAGCCGGCTATCAGGTCTGGATGGATGATTTCGGAAGCGCCTATTCCTCGCTCAACGTTCTCAAGGAATATTCCTTTGATGAACTGAAACTGGACATGTGTTTTCTGCGCCCCTTCAATCAGCGTTCCCAGCGGATTGCCACTGCCGTCATTGAAATGTCCAAAAGCATTGACATTCATACGCTGGCTGAGGGCGTCGAAACAGAGGAACAGTTCCGTTATCTCCGGAATATCGGCTGCGAAAAGGTTCAGGGGTATTACTTTGGAAAGCCCATGCCCCATGAGGAATGCCTCCGTACACTCAGTGAGAAAAACATCAGCATTGAGCAGCCAAATGAGCGAGTCTACTACGAAACGCTGGGCAAGGTGGATGTCCTCAGTTCCGTTCCCTTTATGACACGTGAGGAACGCAATGCCATTGTGACCGCCCGCCAGCTCAACAGTATTCCGCTTGCCCTGATTGAACTGGAGCGGGACTGTTATCGCGTTCTGTTCTATAACTCCGCCTTTGAGCAGACCGTGCAGAATACCGAACTGTTTGCCAACCGTTTCACCCAGGAAATCCTACGGCATCCGTTTCACATTCACAATATTTCCGAAAAGCTCCTGAACCTGATCGACTCCACACGGTCAGGGGAGGAGGGGCACATGTTCTTTACCTCAAACAGAAACTACTATGAAATTCAGGCCAAATGCATGGCCGACATGCCGGAAAAATATACCGTCATGCTCCGCATCAGCAATCTCTCCAAATCTGCCCGTACCTCCAACCTCGGTTCACTGGATGGATTCCTGCGCTGCGTGTACGATCTCTTTGAACGCATTACGCTGTTTGACCTGGCAGAGGATGCCCTGACCCCTCTGTATATCGCGACGCGAGAGACCCTGGTTTCAGACCGGAAAAACATTCAGAAAATGGCCTGTGAATATGCCGAGTCCTTCATTTTCCCGGCCGACCGGAAAGCGTTCCTTTCCTATACCGACCGCACCAATGTCATCCGGGAACTGAACGGCACCGGGAAAAAAAGCATTGCCCGGCTCTTTCGGACCAGTGTCCGGCACGGCCAGTACGCCTGGAAAGTGTATATCATTCTTCATGTCGGTGAATTAAAATATCTGCTCATGATTGCCAATGTTCATGACCTCGTCAACGCCTCGCCCTTCACTGCGCCCTCTCATCCGCAGAACGCCTGGACGCCTGATCTGCTCTGGCAGAATCTGATTCATTCAGACCTGCTCCGGATTTTCTGGAAAGACCGGGACCGCCATTTTCTCGGCGCCAGCAAGGCATTCCTCGACTATTACGGATTTGAGTCTGCGGATGAAATCATCGGGAAAAACGATGAGGATCTCGGCTGGCATGTTCACCCGGATCAGTATATGAATGATGAATTTGACGTCATCCATGAAGGGTACACCAAGCACAACATCCCCGGGAGATGCATCAGCAACGGTGAGAACAAGGACATCCTTGCCAGCAAAACGCCCCTTTATGATGCCAACGGGCAAATTCAGGGTCTCATGGGGTATTTTATCGACAGGGAACTGCTTACGGCAAATGATCTGCGGGGAACGGAAACAGACCGCCGGGATATGATTACCGGCCTTCTGAATGCCCGCGGAATCGCGGAGGAAGCAACGGTATACCGGGATGAGTTCTACCTCCGCGGGACCGATTTTATCCGCATTCACATCTCCATTGACAACTTCAATTCCATTAACGAACAGTACGGATATGTCTTCGGCGATAAGGTCATGACCGCACTGGGCCGGGCCTTCAAGCGTGCGTTCGGTCTGACCTGTGCGGTGGCCAGATATGCCGGGCATAAGTATGTCATTTTGCAGCAGGTCAGGGAATCCTGGTCATATCAGGAACTCCAGAAGGAGATTCGCCGGATCGGGCATTCCGTGCAGGAGGTCGACCATACCCCCATAACGCTCTATCTGTCCATCGGCGGTGTTCTGTTTTCCGAATGTTCGGACCTGGATGAACAGGCCAGGGAGGCCGAGGTGCGGCTCCTTCAGGCTCATGATGAAAACAAGCATCATCATGCACCGCTTTCCCCAACATCCGATGTTTTCCGCCTCCTCAATGATCTTCCGGTGATCTTCGCCGCCTGTACCATCCGGGAATCTTCGAACATGCCGCTGTTTCTGTATGTCAATGAAGCATTCACGAAAACCTTCGGCAAAAGCAGCGAAGAGTTCCTGGGCCGTCCCGTCCGGGACTGTTTCCCGAATGCCACGCATGCGCTGATTTCGTCTCTCCGTGAGGCTGCTTTCAGCGGGGAAACATTTGACGGACCTGTTCATCTTTCGCCGGACATGCCCGCATTTTCCTGCTCTGTCCGTCCCATCTTCCACGGCACGTGCTCGCTGACACTCACCGAAGCAGCGCAGGCCGTCTCTTCCTGAATAACAGAAAGCAGAGAGAGTTCCTGTTATCTGTAATGATCCGAAGCAAGCTGCTGCAGTCATTTCAGGTATCAGGATCTCTCTCTGCTTGTGCAAAGGCCTATTCTTTTCTGAACAGTTTTTTTCCTGCGGGCGTCTGTCCCAGAATCGCTGCAATGGTCAGAACCAGCAGAATGATCGTGATTGGCCGGCCAAACATGGATACGAGGGGATTGGGCGTTGTCGACGCCAGTGAAACCGCACGTCTGAAATTGGAGTCCATCATTCCACCCAGTACAAGGCCCAGCGTCACCGGCGCCGTAGGGAACCCTCTTCGTCTCAGAATAAAGCCCACGATTCCAAAGAAGAACATGAGTTCGACATCAAATACGCGCCGGTTGCAGGCATACGCACCAATGACGCACAGCACAACCACAATCGGAAGCAGAATGCGCTTTGGCACGTTGATCACCTTCGAGATTCTGGGGGCAACCAGAAGGCCCAGGAGGAGAAGAAACACACAGGCAATCAGGCCGCCTGCCAGGATTTCATAAAAATGCACTCTTCCGGTTTTGAGAAAGGTGGGTCCCGGCTGCAGGCCGTGGATGTAGAAGACGGAGAGAATGATGGCTGTCACCGCATCACCCGGAATGGCCAGGGTCAGCATGGGAATCAATGCACCGCCGATACAGGCATTGTTGGCACTTTCCGAGGCCACGATTCCCTCGACAGCTCCCTCACCAAACGGCCTGCTCGGATGCTTCACAATCCGTTTTGCCTGTCCGTAGGCAAGAAATGAGGCAACCGGTCCGCCTGCCCCCGGCAGGGCACCCACAAAGGTGCCAATCAGGCAGTACAGCATGGAACGGGGGAATTCCCGAAATACCTCACGCAGCGGAACCTTTTCCTGCTGAACACCCAGCACCTTTCCATCCGCAATTCCCTGATAAACAACACTCAGGACCTCGGCAAATCCAAAAAGGCCCACCAGCGCCGGCACCGTCGGGACGCCGGCCTTGAGATTCTGGATGCCCATGGTCAGCCGCGGCGTGCCCATGACCGAATCCATCCCGATCAGGGAGAAAAAGATGCCGATACAGGCACTCACAAGGCCTTTTGAAAAGTTCCTGCTGGTCAGTCCGCCGACGGTCGTCAGTCCGAACAGCGCCAGAAGGAAGTAATCCATGGGGTGAAACCGGAGGGCCAGCGTGGTAATGGGGCCGGCCATCACGCCCATGACAATCAGGCCAAACACCGACCCAATGAACGAGTACCAGGTCGCGTAAACCAGTGCCTTATAGGCGTTTCCGGACTTTGACAGGGGATACCCGTCAAGCGTCGTGACAACCGAGCTGGGTGCGCCCGGAATATTGATCAGAATAGCGGAAAGTGCGCCGGAAAAAACACCGACCACATAGACGCCCATAATGGTGGCCATGGCATCGCCGGTCTGCCAGGTATAGGTAATTGAAACCAGCAGAGCCGTCGCCATGGAAACCGAAAGTCCGGGAATCGCACCGACGAACAGACCCGATACGGCGCCGATCATGACAAAGAAAATAAAGCGGGGATTGATCAAAAAGGGGAGAATTCCCTGTACAGTCTGCATCTTCTTCTCCTCCTTACGGCAGCCGGACGCCAAGTCCGACCTTGAAAATCAGCGTCAGCAAAACCGGTGTGAGCACGGACACCGGAATCAGAATTTTCAGTCTGCGTTCACCAAGAAAAGCAATCATCGCAAGGAGCACCAGGGCCGTTGAGGGAATAAATCCTGCGGCCTGCATCACAAGATCGTATACAACAGACAGAGCAAGCAGTATCAGCACCATGAACACATGGCCGCTTTTCTCCTGCTGTACATCCGCTTTCGGCTTTTCCCCGATCAGTGCCGGCACCAGAATCGTCAGTCCAAGGAGAATAGCTGCACCCGCGAGAATCATGGGAAAGAGATAGGGGGACATAATCCAGGCGACTTTTGACTGCATGTTCAGGAACTGAACCACCGAGTGGATCAGCAGACAGATCCCCAGTCCCGCAACCACTGCACCGTCAATGGCCCGTCTGTTTCGAAAAAACGCATTCATCTCACACTCTCCGTATCTTGAAAGAAGAAGGAGGGGATATCCCTCCTCCTCAGTCTTGTTCTGTCCGGGCTCTGTCCCTGCCTCAAACGATCGCTGCAGGGCAGCCTCTAGGCTGATCAGGGTTTGGCAATTCCAAACTCTTCAGGGCTGAACGATGCGGCATTGGCATCGTAGAGAAGCCAGCTGACCGTGGATTCCCACTGTGTATAGAAAGCCTTGATGGCCTCGATCGTCGGATATTTTTCATAGAGCTTCTCGATGTTGTTCTTTTCCATGAACTCGACAAACTCCGGATCCTTCACCGCTTCAAGCGCGGCATTTCTCAGCTGCTCCTGAATATCCGCCGGAACATCCTTCGCCACAAGCAGGGAAAGCGGCGTATAGGGGATAGAGAGCAGTGCCTCACTGTTTTCCATCTTTTCAGCAAGTGCCGGAACATCCGGATACTGGGTCATTCTCTCCGTGCCGGCAATGGCCAGCAGCTTCAGATCGCCGCTTTCAATATAGCTGGCAACCGTGGAATAATTGGAGTTGGTAAAGACCACCTGATTGCTCATCACCGCCAGATAACAATCCGAGCCGCCGGGATAAGCCGTGAGGGCAGGGAAATAGTTATACTGATTCATGATCAGGGCCTGTACATGACCGGATCCGCCAGGGCCCGTATAGCTCATCTGGATGGCATTCGGATTGGCCTGAATGTCCGCAAGCAGCGCATCAATGGTGTCGTATTTGGAATCTCCGGCCACCACGATCACCTTCGGGTCATTGGCAACCGCCATGATCGGGCTGAAATCGGCATAACTGAGTTTGCTGATATCCATGACCCGCTGCGTGCCAAGGCTCTCGGCGGTGAAAAGAACAACCGACCCGTCTTTCGCCGCGTCAAGTGCGGCCTGGCATCCGATGGAGCCGGAAGCACCGCCCTGATTTTCGCAGACAAATGTCGTTCCAAGGACTTTTCCCATGGCAGCCGCAAACTGACGGCCTACCAGATCCGTCGTTCCGCCGGCACCATAGGGGATGATCATGGTCACACTTGAAAACGGATAATCCGCCAGCACCGAACCACAAAGCATCAACAGAACAGCCGTCATCAACAATAACCAGCATACTTTTTTCATGAGAAAAAATCTCCTTTCGGTCTGAATGGCGAAATTATAGCGCGGGATTCGGATGCTGTCAACAGAAATTTGCCATTCCTATTGACAAAATGTTTGTTTCATTATATTTGTTTTCTCGCATTTTCATATCCCATTTTTCGACATCTGCTCTGCAGCCGAGTTGACAGAATAACAACATTTGCAACCTGGCAGCATGCACCTGTCCGTACGCATTTCAATCATTTTGGAGGATGAACCATGAGTTATTTCGAGACCACTTCTTACCTGGCAGGGTACCACCTGGCTTTTATTCTGCTTTGTTCCTTCGGCATTCTCCGTTATCCCCGTTCAAAACCCCAGAGATGGTTCATCGCCGGTCTCCTGATTCAGCTGTTTCTCAACTGTCAGCCTGCAGGAGATGTGTCTGCTTTCGTACTGTTTTCCTATCTGGCCGTTCTTGCCCTGATTTTTCAGGGAATCATCCGCCTTCAGGCCGCTCTCATGCGGCACTGAATCCTCTCTCATGAAGAATTTTTATTCCCGACAGGTTGAAATAAAACGGGCCTTTTTGTATAATGTGGCTAGCTATTGTTTTACTTTTCGACCTGTTTTCACCCAGCGGAGCGGCCCTGCCGCACAGGGAGGATGTTCTCCTTTGCCGCGGCAAAGCTGCCTCTGCTAACCAGTATAAAACCCGAAAAGGAGCGGATTGAATTGAAACGAATTGGTGTCCTTACTTCCGGAGGAGATGCACCGGGCATGAACGCAACCGTACGGGCTGTCGTTCGTTCTGCCCTTCAGAATGACATGTCTGTTGTCGGATTCAAGCGCGGTTACAACGGTGTTCTGATGCGGAGCAGTACACAGACAGATGATTTTCAGATGATGACCGCCAGGAGTGTTTCGGATAAAATACACAGAGGCGGAACTTTTCTGATGACCGCACGCTGTCTTGAATTCAAGAACAGGGAATATCAGGAAAAAGCCGTTTCCAACCTGCGGCTTTTGGGTGTGGAAGGGCTTGTCTGCATCGGCGGCGACGGAACTTTTCACGGCGCAAATGCCCTGGCTGAACTCGGTTTTCCGGTCATCGGCATTCCGGGAACCATCGACAATGACCTGGATTACACCGAGGCAACGATTGGTTTTGATACCGCACTGAATACCGCCTGCGACTGCGTCAACCGTATTCGTGAAACCTCCGACTCCCATGAGCGGGCATCCATCATTACCGTCATGGGCCGCAACTGCGGCGATATTGCCGTTAATACCGCTCTTGCCTGCGGTGCAGAGGTCGTCATCATTCCCGAAAAGCCCTGGACAGTCGAAGAACTGGCCGATCAGGTACGCTGGGGCGTCATGAAAGGGAAGCGTTCCATGATCATGGTTTTCGCAGAGGGTGCTGTTCATTCGCTCAAGAGCGATGTCAATGCCATCTGTTCCAAATATGAATCGCTTTCCGATGTATCGACCCGCCACCTTTCCTCCTCTCAGATTGCCATGATGATCGAAGCGCTTTCCGGGCATGAAACGAGAGCCACGGTTCTGGGCTATACCCAGCGCGGCGGCAGTCCGACAGCCGCAGACCGGATTCTCGCTTCCCGTCTCGGGGCCTATGCCGTTCATCTCCTCCGGGATGATCAGGCCGGACTCGCGGTTGGAATTCGCAAGGGTGAACTGATCAACGCGCCGATTCACGAAGCCATGCATGGCCGCCAGAGCGCCAACGAGGAGCTTCTGAATCTGATCAATGAACTGTCCTGATGTTTTTTCGTCATCCATCCTGAACTGTTTCAAAACCATTGAATTGAGAGGTGTCGTGTTGATGAAAAAGTATGCCGTTCTTATTGCCGTACTGGTTTCCTGTTTCATCATTTTTGCTGCCTGTGCTGAGCAGCAGTATCCTGTTTATGGCCGGTGCATTGGTGAAAAAGTCAATGTCCGCGTCAAACCGGAGAGCGTTTATCCGAGCTATGGCCGGCTCATTCACGATGCGCCGGTAACCATTCTGGGCGAAAACGGGGATACCTATTACTGCAGTACCGCCAAGGGAAAAGGCTATATTCCCAAACTCTATATTGAGTTTTTCGAGGGAATGACCTATCAGGAATTCAAGGAATACTGCCGGGATAATCCCAGTGAATACAGAAAGCTGAAACCGAAGCCAAACAACAACAAGCGCCTCCTTGCGCTTTACAAAGCGGAATTAATCACCGCTGATGAACTGATCAACCGGTGGTCCGGCACCGCTGTATTTGTCAAGGATACAAACGGAAGACTGATCAAGATTAAATAAACCAAACAGGGCGTTTTCAGTACTTTCTGAAAACACCCTTTTTATAACGAAAATCGTGCGTTGTCCCTCTGCAGTCTGAGCTGCCGGGAAAAGAATTAGAAAGTGGTTGTAGTTCTATGCAATTGATGACCAAGCTTCATCACAAGCTATATGAAGCACTTGCTGCCGTCCTGCCTATTGTTCTGATGGTCTCGTTTCTCAGCCTGACGGTCTCACCGATTCCAAGCGGAACCATGCTTGCCTTTCTTTTCGGCTCATCACTGCTGGTCGTCGGCATGATGCTGTTTTCCGTCGGATCCGAGGTGGCCATGGAGCCTATGGGGTCTTACATCGGCTCAAAAGTTACCCGTACAAAAAACCTTCGGCTCATCCTGATTCTAGGTTTTGCCCTCGGCGTCCTGATTACCGTCTCAGAACCGGATCTTCAGGTGCTTGCCGAACAGGTTCAGGCAGTTCCAAACCTTATCCTGATCTTTTCCGTCGGCATTGGTGTCGGTCTGTTTCTCGTTCTTTCCCTCGTCCGCATTCTCTATCGAATTTCTCTGCATCTGCTGCTGGTCGTTTTGTACACCTTATTGCTCGGCATTGTGTTCCTGGCGCCTGAAAACTTCCGCGCCATTGCCTTTGACTCAGGCGGCGTCACCACCGGCCCCATGACGGTTCCGTTTATCATGAGCTTCGGCGTCGGCATTGCCGCCATCCGAAGCGACAAGAACGCCTCCGATGACTCTTTCGGCCTGATCGCCCTGTGCTCCATCGGTCCGGTACTGGCCGTTCTGATCCTGAGCATGGTCTTCAGAGGCAATGGGGCAGCGCAGTCGCCCATTGCCGTCACAAACGTATCGGATACCCAGGAACTCAGCCTCCTTTTCGGATTAGGGCTGCCCGTCTACCTGAAAGAAATGCTGTTTTCCATTCTCCCCATTACCGTCGCTTTTTTTGTTCTGAATTTCTTCCTGCTGCATCTGAATGCATCCACCCTCCGGAATATTTCCATCGGCATCCTGTATACTTACTTTGGCCTGACACTCTTCATGACCGGCGCCAGTTTTGGGTTCATGCCTGCCGGCATGTATCTGGGCCAGGAACTGGGGGAGATGGAAATGTCCTGGATTATCATTCCGGTCGGCATCATCATCGGCACGCTGGTTGTCAAAGCCGAACCGGCCGTTTACGTGCTGATGCATCAGGTGGAGGATCTGACAGATGGTGCCATCTCCGGCAAGAGCCTCCAGATTTCCATGTGCCTTGGCGTTGGAATCTCGGTGGGTCTGTCCATGTTTCGTGTCATGGCCGGAATCAATATTCTGAACATTCTGGTCCCGGGATATATTCTGGCGATTCTCTTCAGTTTTCTGTCACCCCGAATCTTTACCGCCATCGCCTTTGACTCCGGCGGCGTCGCCTCCGGCCCCATGACCGCCACGTTTCTTCTTCCCATGACCATGGGTTTTTGTGTGGCCATGGGCCGGGATATTGCGACCGACGCTTTTGGCGTCGTCGCTCTGGTGGCCATGACGCCCCTTCTGACCATCCAGGCACTGGGGATTCTGTATCGAATCCGGCAGCTGCACCGCAAACCGGCTCCGGCTGTGACCGATCTGTTTACCGATTTGCCGAATGATGCCATCATTGAACTCTAAGGTAAAGGAGTGCGGATTTATATGAATCAATCGGATCTTTACCTCATGACAACCATCACAGGACGGGACCGTCTGCCTGACTTTGTCAATCTGTACAAGGACAAGAGCCTCGAAACCCATTTCATTTCCCTGGGATATGGAACGGCCGATGAGCAGATTCTCAAGATCATGGCCCTTGACCGGACAGAAAAGGCCGTCTGCTTTACGGTGGTAACCGGCAGAAAATGGCTCGAACTGAAACATGCCATGTCGGTGCGCTTTCATATCGAAGCACCGGGGGTTGGCGTTGCCTTTGTCATGCCCCTGTCCTCGATCGGCGGAAAACGGGAACTGATGTTCCTTACCGATGGCCAGAATTATCAGAAGGGAGAAGAGAAAACCTTGAAAGGGACAGAGCAGGAACTGCTGATCGTAATTGGAAATCAGGGATACAGTGAACAGATTATGGACGCGGCCAGAAGCGCCGGTGCCCGGGGCGGAACCGTGCTCCATGCCCGCGGAACCGGCATGCAGAAAGCGGAACAGTTTCTCGGCATTTCTCTTGGAAGTGAGAAGGACATCGTCCTGATCGTGACCGCGACCGAAGGCAAGAACAGCATGATGCACAACATCATGACGCAGGCCGGTCCCGGAACGCCGGCAGGGGCTGTTGTCTTCAGCATCCCGGTAGAGGATACCGCCGGAATGACCCTTCGCCCGCAGAGCGAAGATCTTGAGGAACCCCCCGAATAGAGACGGCCAATCTCCGTTTACATCGTAAAAAAGCACAGATTCATCCGAATCTGTGCTTTTCTTTTCTCAGTCAGAAAGGGCTTCAATTCCTCTCAGTTGCTCCTGTTCCCGGATATCTCTTGCGTTGGTAAATGCCGAACGCGAAAGAACCGCACCCGTCCGCCAGTAAAGGGGCAGATAGGGGAGATCGACCAGAAATTTGTTCTGAATATCCTTCATCACCGTCTTATAGTCCGCCGCAAGATAGGCCTTACGCAGCTGTGCCACCAGTTCATTCATCTCATCGCTTCTGTAACGGGTAAAATTACAGCTACCTGTCGAGGAAATCGTAAATCCCGGATCCGGACAGATATCAAAACTGAACGCCGCCAGTGCCAGATAATAGTCACCGGAACGAAGTTTGACCTGAACATCATCTCTTGACCAGGTGACCACGGAAACAGAGAATCCCACCGCCTGCAGCTGTTCGCGAATCTTGTTTGCGGCATTCGTCCGCACCGTAGAATTCACTTCGTCATAGACCAGCAGGCGAAGCGTGGGCATGGCTTTGCCGTCTTTGTACCTTTTTCCGTCATTGGCCAGCTTCCATCCGGCAGAGTCGAGAAGGGACGCGGCCATCAGGGGATCGTAAATATCCTGAATGGTCGATTCATCCGTAAGCCATGTTCCTGTGGGAACAGGCGTATAGGCAACCGTCGCCATTCCCTGATAAATGGAGTTAATCAGCTCGCTTCGGTTAATGGCATAGGAAACCGCTTTTCGAACCAGGTTCTCGCCCTTATCATCGCTCTTAAACAGCGTCTGTGAGCGGTTGACCAGGAGCACTTCCAGCTGCCGGGTTCTGGCACTCAGGGAAAATGAGTTCAGAGATCCGGAATAGCGGGAGGCATTGATCGATCGGGAAAAGGCAATATCGACGGCCCGCTGGTCAAACGCATTCATGACCGTTTCATCATTGCTGTAGATATTGGCCCGGATGCTCCTGACCTGCGGGGCCCGTTTCCACCAGCTCTGATTGAGCGTCAGCCAGATGCCCATTCCGGGTTCATAGGCATCATAGCGATACGGTCCTGTCCCACTGGGCATTACCGCGAACACTTCCTCACTGGGCAGGACAGGAAAGGTCAGGGCATACAGTGCTCCGTATGAGGTCCGGCGAAGGGTGAAGACAATGGTATCATCTCCCTGCGCCTCCCAGCTCCGTATCGAATAAAACGTCGAGTAATAAAGCCCGCGGTCTGGGAGCTCTACCTCGGAATTCAGATCATTGTCAAAGCCGGAGAGCTGATACATGGCATCCAGTGTTGCGATCACATCACTGCTTGTCAGCCTTTTCCCGTTATGAAACGTCACATCGCTTCGAAGGGTAACAATCAGCCTTCTGCCTTCATTGGTAAATTCATAGGAATAAGCCAGTTCCGGCTGCGGCATATAATCATCATCCAGGGTAAACAGCCCTTCATAGACCAGATCCGTAATGGTCACTGCATCCCGCTGATTCAGCTGAAGCGGACGCAGCTCGAGATTGGATTTTGCCACAATTCCGCAGGTAATTGCGGTCGTCGACGCCATGCCGGCGTGAACCATCAGTATCAGCAGAAGTGTAAATGCTGCCGTGCAAAATGCCCTGCGCATAGAACACCGCCTTTCATTTATTTTCTTTACAGGGACTGCGTTTCCGGAACCGGCGGGGCAAAATAGTACTTTTCATAGACCTCTCTTGCCTTTAAAACCCGCCCCGCATACTGGCTCGTATCCTGCGTGGGGATAGTGGTCAGCGTCACGCCGTCCGTACTGTATTCCGGTTTCTTCAGCCATGCATCCACATTGCCCTGACCGGCATGATAGGCACAAACCATCTTTTTGGCGTCCCCGTCATAACGGCGGGACAGATAGCCCAGGTACCAGGTGCCAAAACGTATATTGGTTTCCGGATCAAACAGCCGGTCAAACGAGTAATCCTCTGTATCCTCGCCAAGCTTATGGGCAATCCATCCGGCTGTATCCTCCATCAGCTGCATCAGTCCCCGGGCCCCCAGACGGCTGACCGCATGGGGATCGAAGCTGGATTCACAGAGAATGACCGCCGCCACAAGCGACGGATCCAGCTGCTGACTGGCCGAATACTGCTGAATCAGGTTTTCGTAAACCAGCGGATGCCGTGCGCGCTCCGCCGCCTCCGCGGCAATTCTTCGCTGCTCCGCCTGATACTGAACAAATGCCCGGACAGAAAAGAATGACACTGAAATAACCGCCGCAAGGAAAACCCCGATCAGGATGACCATGACCGGTGTCGGAGCCCGGCGGGCCTTCCGGGAAATGACCCTGCCTTTGGCCAATGGCCGGGGCGATGCCTCTGCAGGAGCTGTCACGGGAACCGGGGACGCCTTGACCGCTTCCTCCTCCTGCACCGCCGGCGTTGCCGGCGCTGCCGGTTCCCTTCGGCGGCGCCGCCGGGCAGCCGGGGGGAGAACCGCAGCCAGCATCTCATCCACGATTTTCCGTGACTCCTCCGGTGTTCCCTCCGTGGAAATGCACCGGTCTGCCCGGGCGGCCTTTTCGCTCTGCGGCATCTGTGAGTCAATCCGTGCCCGGGCTTCCGCCTCCGTCAGATGATCCCGCTCCATGAGGCGTTTCATCTGAAGGGAGGGATCCAGGGTGACCGTCCATACTTCGTCAAACTGCCTTTCCATTCCGCATTCAAACAGAAGGGGGATATCCGCAAAAACCAGCGGATCCTTTACCTCGGCCATCTGACGGTCGATCTCATCCAGAATCAGCGGATGCAGGATACTTTCCAGCCGCTTTTTCGCCTCCGGATCGCTGAACACGACTGCCCCCAGGGCTTTCCGGTTAAGCGTCCCATCGGCCTCAAAGCAGCCCGGAAAAGCCTCCCTGACTTTGGGCAGGGCCCGTCCGTTTTCTGCCGTCAGTTCCCGGGAAACAGCATCCGCATCCACTACGCGATACCCGAGAGAACGCAGGTAACCGGCAACCGTGCTCTTTCCGCAGGCAATGGAGCCGGTTATCCCAATGCGCATATCAACATGCCTCCTTCCCGGGAATTTCTCTGTCCGTCGGCCCAGGGTCGCCGCTGCCTGAGGGCAGGACTTTGGCTGACGGTTCAGACAAGACCCGGATCATTTCGTTTCATACCAGGAATGGCCGCTGTGAATCTCCGCAATCAGCGGAACCGAGAGCTCCACCGCATGTTCCATACAGTCTCTGAGCAGCTCGGTGACTTTTTCCTGTTCATCAAGTGGAGTTTCAACAATCAGTTCATCATGGACCTGCAGAATCAGACGGGCTTTCAGTTTTTCCGAATTCAGCCGCTCATGCACCAGATTCATGGCAATTTTGATGATATCCGCAGCGGTCCCCTGAACCGGTGTGTTCATGGCCGCCCGCTCACCGAACTGCCGCGTATTGTAACTGGGGGAGGAAAGTTCGGGCAGCGGACGCCTCCGTCCAAACATGGTGACCGAATAACCCGCTGTCTTTCCCTGCGTCACGCAGGCTTTCATATACCGGTGAATCGCCGGATAACGTTCAAGATATTTATCGATAAAGTGTTTCGCCTCATAGCGGGAAATATGCAGATTATCGGCCAGTCCGAACTCGGAAATTCCGTAAACAATCCCGAAATTGACGGCTTTGGCACTTGACCGCATCTCAGGGGTGACCGCGTCAATCGTCGTTCCGTAAACCTCGGCCGCCGTTCTGGCATGGATGTCCTGTCCCTGGTTAAAGGCATCAATCATCGCCTGATCGCCGGAGAGATGGGCCAGAAGCCGCAGTTCAATCTGAGAATAGTCCGCGTCAACCAGAATGCAGCCTTCCTTGGCGACAAAGGCCCGGCGAATTTCCCGTCCCATGTCCGTGCGCACCGGAATATTCTGCAGATTCGGTTCACTGGAGGAAATCCGGCCGGTTGAGGCGGTTGTCTGATCAAACCAGGTGTGAATTCGTCCATGGGCATCCGTCAGCGCCATCAGGCCGTCGATATAGGTGCTGTTCAGTTTGGAAATCTGCCGGTAGAGCAAAATCTTGTTGATAATAGGATGCTTGTCGGCCAGGCTCTGGAGAACCTCCGCACTGGTTGAATAGCCGCTCTTCGTTTTCTTCGAAGCCGGCAGCCCCAGTTTGGTAAACAGAATATTGCCCAGCTGCTGGGTACTGTTGATGTTGAATTCCGTGGTTCCGGCCAGCTCATAGATTTCCTTGCGAAGCGACTCAATCTGTCCGTTGAACTTATCTCCCAGCGCTCTCAGGGTGTCCGTATCAACCAGAAATCCTTCCCGCTCCATATCATACAGCGTACGGGAGAGAGGCAGCTCGATTTCCCTGTAGAGCTTTTCCATCTCTTTCTGCGAACACGCCTTAAGGTCCGAAAGCGTCCGGGTGAGCAGCTGGACTGCATCCTCCGGCTGCTCATACTTTCCTTTCTGGGGCGCCAGGAGATACTGGAGGATCAGATCATCCTCAAACGGGGCCTTGAGCCTGATGTCATAATCCGCCAGTTCCGTCATCAGACGCTTGGCGCCGTACAGAATCAGCGTTTTGTCTCCTTCCAGCAGCGGCTTCAGCGCCTCATAGGCGGTATCCAGGGGCAGTTCCTCCATGCTCAGGAGCGAGGTCATCAGCGGAATCCGTGCCCTTGTTCCATCCGTTCGTGCCAGAAACAGTTCATTCAGGGCCGGCAGCAGCGCAGTTCGGTCCTCATCCCCGGCCTGGGCCAGGTACGCCTTAATGGCCTCCGCTGACCCCAGAATCTGTTCCTCACCAAATTCCGGCAGTTCCGCGGCCTCCTCCGTCTCTTTTGCCTCTGTTCCATCCGGCCGGCCTTCCATTTTCTCAATCCGGCTGATAATGGATTTGAGTCCCAGGGTTTCAAGACAGGGGATCCCGTCCGAAAACGCCTGCCGCCTGCAGTCCTCAATGGACACCTCATCCAGCGGAACCATCCGGGTAATGGTGGCAAGCTTTTTGCTCATGATCGCCGAATCCTTGCCGGCAAGAACCTTTTCCCGCTGTTTTCCCTTCAGGTCCGCGTCCGCATGCTCCAGCACCGATTCAAGTGAATCGTATGTCTGCAGCAGTTTTACCGCTGTTTTTTCGCCGATTCCCGGAATGCCCGGAATGTTGTCACTGGCATCGCCCATCAGTCCCTTGAGATCCGGAATCCGAAGCGGGGGAACGCCAAAGTCTTCTTTCACTTTCTCCGGTGTATAGCAAATGACCTCCGTTACCCCCCGTTTGGTATAAAGGACGCAGGTCTTTTCGGTGACCAGCTGCATGGAATCGCGGTCACCGGTGACCAGAAACGCAGAGATTCCCGCCTCCTCACACCGCCTTGCCATCGTCCCCAGAATATCATCCGCTTCAAAGCTGGGACAGGTCAGCCGTTTGACATGCATGGCATCCAGGCATTCGGCAATCAGGTCAAACTGAGGGATCAGCTCAGGTGCCGTCGGCTTTCTGGTTCCTTTATATTCGCTGAAATCCTTATGGCGGAATGTCGGCCCTTTCAGGTCAAAGGCAACCGCCAGATACTCCGGATCGTAGTCCTGGACAACTTTCATAAACATGGAAAGAAAGCCGAAAACGGCATTGGTAAAAACCCCCTGTTCATTTGAAAGGGCAGGGAGTGCATGAAACGCCCGATGCATCAGGCTGTTGCCATCTAAAATGACAAATCGTTTATTCTCTGACATAAGAATACAAAACCTCCCGTAAGACGGATCAATTCAGCTTTCACAGAGTCATCATAACATAAAGGAAGTGAAAAGACAATTCCCACAGAATCTGTTCAAAATTTCAGGAGTCTGTGGTATACTTGAACTGCATTATACTGTTTTATCCGGACCTGGCGAACACTTTCCGGTTACGGATGGATCCTGTATTCAGGGAGGACAGACTGTCGATGAAAAAGAATCTGATCATTTTCCTGCTGTTTCTTCTTCTTGTCCCGTTTTCAGCCTGTTCCGACAGGGGATACGGAGGATATCAGAGCGGGGACTATCTGGCCCGGCAATATTCCGGACCTTTTGCTGTCGTCTGTACAAAAAGCATCACGGTTCGGGATCAGCCCTCCTACAACGGGAGAAAGGTGACCACTGCCTCAAACGGCGATTTCCTCACCGTTGTGGACCGATCCGGTGACTGGACCTGCATCCTTTGCCAGAAGGACGGAAAAGAGTATACCGGATGGGTACTGACCCGCTATATTGTCATCCAGCCCATGACCATCACACTGCTCTCCTCCAATATTCCCGCTTACTGCGCGCCGGACCGCTCATCCAAACAGGTCGGTTCTCTGGCCAGACAGACCGAGCTGACGGTTCTTGGAACCTGGGGGGATTTCTACATCGTGAGTCTGCGCAATGCCTCGGCATTTATCGCCATGGACGCAGACCTGATCACCTCGGATGAATTGTATCTTTCGCTCTATACCGCCTCCGGAGTTGCACGCACGCTTCGAAATACGCAGATGCACAGTGGTCCCGGTGATGACTGGAAAACCGTTGCGACTGTACCGGCAGGGACTGAAATCCATTGCGGCACCCTCCGGGATGACTGGCTTCTCGTCTTATATAACGGCATTCCCGGCTTTGTCCCCTTCGAGGATGTCCAGATTGTCCGGACGGATGACGGAAACGGCTGAAACCCTGTCCCTGACCAGGCTTGACAAAAACTTGACAATTTCAGCCCGCACGAGTATACTCTGCGTGTCTGATTGAGAAGAATAAAAGAAAGGAGTCCCTGTTCTTTTCTGCCGGTACAGGAAAGGATTATCTCCAATATGGGTAAAAAGATAACGCAGTACTGGACTATGGATCGTATAAAAAAGGTCACTCAGTATTGGACGCTGCTGCTTTTCTGGCCTCTGTTCGGCATGATATTCGGGTATCTGGAGCGCTACCGCAATGTCCAGGATTACATCGTGTCCTATTGCCGGATGGATGATTTCATTCCTTTTAATGAATGGTTCATTTTCCCGTACATGTTCTGGTTCGTCTATCTGATCGGGATGCTCGCATACCTGTTTTTCTGTGACAAAGAGAATTTCCGCCGCATGATGAAATACATCATCATCGCCAACTCTTTCACCCTGATTATCTTCATTCTGTTTCCGACGGTCCAGAATCTCCGGCCTGCCGTGTTTCCACGGGACAACCTGCTGACCCGGTTTATCGGCCAGTTCTATTTATTTGATACCAATACGAATGTCGCACCTTCCCTGCATGTCATTGATTCCATGGCCGTCATGACCGCGGCACTGAACTGCAAACGGTTCAGTTCGTTAAAATGGAAAGCTGCCTTTATTATCGTGGGTCTTCTGATCTGCATGTCAACCGTGTTCCTCAAGCAGCATTCCGTCATTGATATTTTTGTTGCTCTCCCGATCTGTTTCCTGGCTGACCATCTGGTCTACGGGGAACCGGCTTTCAGCAAGAGAAGGGTAGAAGTGTGAACCCAGACAGCCTACAGACTGTCTTTTTTTCGTTTCCGAAGCAAAAAACAGGAAAACAGGGTTTACAAACGCTGCACAAGCTTGTATACTAGTATACAAGCTATTAATCAATCAGGAGGGCTTGCACCGATGAAAATGACTTTCAGATGGTATGGCAGCAACAGCGATACCGTAACCCTTAAACAGATCCGGCAGATTCCCGGCATGAGCGGGCTGATGGGCTTCCTCGATTATAAACCCGCAGGCGAGGTATGGACCGAGGAGGAGATCAAGGCCTATATTGATGAGGTCCATGCCGCCGGTCTTGAGTGTGAGGTCATCGAGAGCGTCAATGTCCATGAGGACATCAAGCTGGGTCTCCCGACCCGTGATCAGTACATTGAAAACTATCGGATCACGATCCGGAATCTGGCCAAATATGGCGTAAAGGTAATTGTCTACAATTTCATGCCCGTTCTTGACTGGCTGCGCACGGACCTTGCACGGATCATCCCGGAGGATGGCTCCAACAGCCTTTACTTCGACGAGGCCGAGCTGGGGGAGATGTCCCCGATGGACATCGTCCGCAAGACAGCCGCCGACTCCAACGGTTTCAGCCTGCCGGGCTGGGAGCCGGAGCGTCTGGCCGACCTTGAGCGGGTGATGGAGCTGTACAAGTCAGTCGATCAGGAAAAGCTCCTTGAAAACTACAAGTATTTCCTCGAGGGAATTATTCCCACCTGTGAGGAAGTCGGCATTAAAATGGCCTGTCATCCGGACGATCCCGGCTGGCCGATCTTCGGTCTCCCGCGTCTGGCACACGATCAGGCAGGCTTTGACCGGATCGTCAAACTGGTGGACAGCCCTGCCAACGGCATCTGCCTGTGCACCGGATCCCTTGGCAGCAATGTGGCCAACGATATTCCGGCCATTATCCGGCATTTCGGTGAAATGGACCGGATTCCGTGTCTGCATGTACGCAACATCAAGCACCTGGGGAATGACCGGAAATTCCGCGAGAGCGCGCATCTTTCCTCGGATGGTGATCTGGACATGTATGAAATCATGCTGGCTGTGTATGACACCTGTCCGGATGCCTATATCCGTCCTGACCACGGCAGAATGATCTGGGATGAGGTCGGCCGTCCGGGCTATGGCCTTTATGACCGCGCTTTGGGTGCCACCTATCTGAACGGACTCTGGGAAGCCATCGTCAAGAACCATAAAAAGTAATATAGCGGAGGTTCCAATATGAAAGTTGCACTGAATGCCCTCAAAGACCGGGAGGGATGGGGAAAAGCGGGCGTTGCCCTTCCTGAATTTGATGTTGCCGCAATGACCGAGGCAACCCGGGCCAATCCGATCTGGCTTCACTTTGGCGGCGGCAATATTTTCCGTGCGTTTATCGCCGCTCTTCAGCAGAAACTGCTGAATCAGGGACTCTCCGATCGCGGCATCATCGCCGCGGATACGTTCGATGTGGATAATATCCGTCTGATCTACGGCGGCTATGACAATCTCACCATGAACGTGACGCTTAATGCCGATGCCACCATCGACAAGGAAATCATTGCCTCCGTTGCCGAGGCGCTGGTGGCTCAGCCTTCCGAAAAAGCGGACTATGCCCGTCTCATTGAGATTGTCCGGAATCCCTCTCTTCAGATGATTTCCTTCACCATCACGGAAAAGGGATATGCCCTTCGCGGAATGGACGGGGACTACTCGCCGGTTGTCAAGGCCGACATCGAAAACGGCCCCTCCGGTGCCCATCATGCCATGAGCATCGTCTGCGCGCTCCTTTATGAGCGGTTCATGGCAGGGAAGAGCAAGATCGCTGTCGTCAGCATGGACAACTGCTCCCATAACGGCGAAAAGCTGCGCGGCAGCATTCTGGAAATTGCCCGTCTGTGGCAGGAAAAAGGCTTTGTGACGGCGGATTTCGTCGCCTGGCTTTCCGATGAAAGCAGCGTCTCCTTCCCCTGGAGCATGATCGACAAAATTACGCCCCGTCCGGCCCCGGCTGTTCAGGAGATGCTGACCAAGGCCGGCATTGAGGGAATGGAGCCCGTTGTCACGCCCCGCGGAACGTATCTGGCTCCCTTTGTCAACGCCGAGCGCCCGCAGTATCTGGTCATTGAGGATCGTTTCCCCAACGGACGTCCGCCCCTTGAGAAGGCCGGCGTTTACCTGACCGACCGGGATACGGTCAACAAGACCGAACGGATGAAAGTCACCACCTGCCTCAACCCGCTTCATACAGCACTTGCTGTCTACGGATGCGTTCTCGGCTATAATCTCATCTGCGATGAAATGAAGGACCCGGATCTGACCGCCCTCATCCGCCGCCTCGGCTATGTGGAAGGTCTCCCGGTGGTCACCGATCCCGGAATCATCAGCCCGAAAGCGTTTATTGATGAGGTCGTCAACCAGCGCCTTCCCAATCCCTTTATGCCGGATACGCCGCAGCGCATTGCGACAGACACCTCCCAGAAGGTGGGCATCCGTTTTGGCGAGACCATCAAGGCATACCTGGCCAGCGGCCGCGATATTCACAGCCTTGTGGCGCTGCCTCTGGCGCTGGCCGGCTGGCTTCGCTATCTGATGGCCGTCGATGACCAGGGAAATGCCATCACGCTTTCCTCTGATCCGATGCTTAACACCCTCCGTGAAAAGCTCGCGGGCATCCGTTTCGGAGAGCCGGAGTCCATTGGCGATCATCTGAAAGAGATCCTCTCCAATTCCGTCATCTTCGGCACAGATCTCTATGCCGCCGGCCTTGGCGATACCATTGAGAAAATGTTTGCCGAAGAAATCAAAGGCCCCGGGGCGGTCAGGGAAACCCTCAAGCGCCACCTGGCATAACGTCCACAAAATTTCCGATTTAAAAGGCCTGTCCGCATGGCAGGTCTTTTAAATCCATTACCGGAAATCTCGGAGGAAACATGACTGATCCACGAAAACCCGGAGAAAGCCAGAAAGCCTATGCAGCCCGGATTATCCGGGAACGCATCCTTTCCATGGACCTGGAACCTGGAAGGATGATCTCGGAAAATGAACTTTCCCAGTTCCTTGGCATCTCCAGGACCCCTGTCAGAGAGGCGCTCCACGATCTGACGAGAACACAGATCATCGAGATCATGCCTCAGCGCGGATGCCGTGTTGCTTTCATCGACTACCACCGAATTGAAGAAGCCCGTTTTACCCGCCAGACACTGGAGACCGCCATTTTGCCAAAAGTCTGCCAGAAGCTGACACCCGAATCGTGCCAGACACTCCGCCAGATCCTGGATGAACAGGATCAGGTGCTGGGTGAGAGTGACGAAAACGGCGCTTCCTTCATGCGCCTTGACAACCTCTTCCATGCCACACTGTTTGAAATCGCGGATATGTCCACTACGCATCAGTGGATGGCCGAGATGCAGATTCATTTTGACCGCGTCCGTCAGATTGCCCTGACCATCGGAAAAGGTGCAGATATCGTAAAAGATCACCGTGCCATTCTGGATGCGCTTGAAAAAGGGGATACCGATCTCGCGCAGCAGCTGATGACCCGGCATCTATCCGCCGTGACGGTTGACATGGACGCCGTCAAATGTGCCTATCCTCAATATGTCATCCAGAACATATTGCCGTAAGATCCGACAAAAACAGGATAGAAAAACATTGTTATTTCCCGAACTGAACAGTTTTTTCTCTGTATTCATGAGTGATGTCCCTTTATACTGGTCATGGTTTCACCAATAAAATATGGGAGGTTTTCTCATGAAAAAGGTTGTTGTTCTCGTTCTTTCTCTGGTTCTGCTCTGTGCCGCTGTCTCTGTCCTGGCTGAGGTCAAACTGGGTCAGGTTGATTTTGCCGCGCACGGAAACAAGTGTTTTGCCGTCATTACTGCCGCTGTAGAGGACGACAAGATCGTTGCTGCCTATATCGATGAATTCCAGGTATTGAGCAAGGATGAGGCCCAGGGCGTTCCGAACACCGAGACGGTTTTCGCGGATCTCTATGCCGACGGAAAGGTTCTCGCTTCCAAGCGCGTCAATAATGCCCTTTATTCTTCCATGCTCAAGAACAATGCAAAGGCAACCATGGAAATTGCCGCCAACTATGACGTCATCGAAGCGTTTGCAGCCGGCAAGACCATTGCTGAGCTTGAAGCCGCCATCGACGGCAAGACCAAGGAAGAAATGGTCGACGCCGTTTCCGGTGCAACACTTCAGGATACCCTCGGCTATCTGCAGGGAATCCTTGCCGCTGCCAAAGCTGCTCAGTAAAGCGCCTCTGTTCAGCACTCCGCCCAAGGGCGGAGTGTTTTTGCATTTCGCCGGACTTTTCAAAAAGGGCTTTTTGGCATATAATAGCACCTGACAAATGAGCCGGGAGGAAAGGAATGTACTGTCAGGTAATTGTCGATATCGTTCATGAAAATGTAGACAGGGTTTTTGTTTACCGCGTTCCGGAAGGCATGACGCTGGAGGTCGGAATGCGGATTCATGTTCCTTTTGGAAACAGGAAAAATGTCGAGGGACTTGTGATTGAACTGACCGAAACCTGTGATCTTCCGGAAAGCCGTATAAAAGAAGTACATGAGGTGCTGGAGGAATATCCTGCCGTCCTGCCTGAACTGATCCGTGTGGCCCAATACATTAAAGCCCACAGCTTCTGCACGCTGAGTCAGGCCCTTCGGCTCATGTATCCGGCACAGATGCGCGGACAGCGGGTCCGCGAAAAAAAGCAGCAGGCCATACGGCTGCTGCTCACCGACGACGACGCCTTTGCCGCGGCGCTTGAAAAGCATAAGCGGGCACCGCGCCGCCTTGCCATTCTAAACCCGCTCCGGCAGGCGGAAGGGCAGGAAATGCTCGTCTCTGTTCTGTGTCAGCAGGTTGGTAGCGGCAGGGATGCCATCCGCAGCCTTGAGCAGGACCATGCCGTTGAGGTGTATGAGCAGGAAATCCAGCGCAAGCCCTATTCAGTCCTTCTGGCGCATTCCGACAAGGACCCGGTGCTCACTGACCAGCAGAATTCCGTGCTGCGTCAAATATTGCCGGCTATTGAGAAAGGGGAAGGGCAGTTCCTGCTGTACGGCGTCACCGGTTCCGGAAAGACCGAAGTGTTTATCCGTGCCGTCCGTCATACCGCCAGCCTGGGAAAAACGGCCATCGTTCTCGTGCCGGAAATCGCCCTCACGCCTCAGATGGTTTCCTGGTTTCGCTCCCGCTTCGGCGAGGATGCGGCCGTCCTTCACTCCCGCCTTTCCTCCGGTGAACGCTTTGATGAATGGCGGCGGATCCGGCGGGGAGAGGTTCATGTGGTGATCGGCGCCCGGTCCGCCATTTTCGCGCCGCTTTCCAATATCGGCCTGATTATCATCGATGAGGAACATGAACAGAGTTACAATTCAGACCATACGCCCCAGTATGATGCACGGGTGATCGGGCGGCAGCGGTGTCTTCTCAGCCATGCCGTTCTCCTTCTGGCCAGTGCAACCCCGAGTATGCGTTCCTTTGCCATGGCCGGCCGGGGGGATTACGGCCTGCTGGAAATGCCGCAGCGTGTCCACGGCCGTTCGCTTCCGGATGTCCACATCATCGACATGCGGCGGGAACTGAGCATGGGGAACAAGACCGTTTTCTCCGGTCAGCTTCTGACCGGGCTGACGCACTGCATTGAAAAGGGCAAGCAGGCCATTTTGTTTGTCAACCGGCGCGGCTTTGCCACCTTCGTCTCCTGCCGCAGCTGCGGCTATGTGGTTCACTGTGAGCACTGTGATGTCAGCATGACCTACCACAGCGTCGGGAATACGCTGCGCTGTCATTATTGCGGCCAGGAACAGGCCGTTCCTGAGGTCTGTCCAAAATGCGGCAGCACCCATATCAAATACTTCGGAATCGGTACGCAGCGGGTGGAAGAGGAGGTTCACAAGCTCTTCCCGTCCGTTTCGACGCTGCGAATGGACAATGACACGACGCAGCAGAAAGACGCGCACGCGATCCTCCTTGAACGTTTCAGGCGTCATGAGGCCCAGGTGCTCATCGGCACGCAGATGATTGCAAAAGGTCTGGATTTCCCGGATGTCACCATGGTGGGCATTGTGGCCGCAGATGCCATGCTGAATCTGCCGGATTACCGGGCGGCTGAACGGACGTTCCAGCTGCTGACACAGGTGGCCGGCAGGGCAGGGCGCGCAGAGGACAAAGGCGAGGTTTATCTGCAGACCTATGCACCGGATCATTATGCCATCCAGACGGCCAGCCGTCAGGATTACCGGGCTTTCTTTGAGGCGGAGATGGCCAGGCGCCGTCAGACCAAATATCCGCCGTTTACCCTCATCGTGCGCAACGTCTATGAATCGCTGGATGAGAATAAAGTCCACGTAACCGCGCAGTCCGGGTTCGATCTCATTCAGACCTTCTTTGAGCGGCGGGCTTATCTGCAGAAATACATCGTCTATCTTCGCGTCATGCCATGTCCCATCTACCGAATACAGGATAAATACCGCTGGGAGATCCTGATGAGCATCATCGACCAGCCTGTCTGCGAGGAAGCAGTCGGCAAAATGAGCGAAATTGCCGGCATTCCCACCGAGGGCGTTGCCTCGGTCTGTCAGATCAATCCATCCGGGCTGATGTAATTCCCAGGAGGTTTCTCTCATGCCAAAAGACAAATTTCGCGTTCTTCTTGTCTCTGTCGGGAGCTTCGGTCAGCGGTATCTCACCGAACTGACCGCAGGCAGCTATGATGCGGCACTGGTCGGCATCGTCGATGTTGTCCCGCACCTCGAGGAAAAATACCCGGTCATTTCCCAGTTCCAAATCCCGGTATTCCCGACAATGGAGGCGTTCTATGCCCAAAATGCCGCCGATCTGGTCATTATCTGTTCGCCCATTCATCTGCATACCGGGATGATCCTTTGCGCGCTTGACCACGGATCGAATGTCCTCTGTGAAAAGCCGCTGTGCGCAGACCCGGCAGAAACCCGGCAGCTGGAACAGGCGGCCGCTCAGAAAAATCTGATTCTGTCTGTGGGCTGGCAGCTCAATTATGACCGGACCGTGCAGAAAATCAAGCAGATGATTCTCTCCGGCGCATTCGGACCAGTGCTCAGCGGCAAATGCCTCCATGGGATGCGGCGGGGCCGGAACTATTACAGCCGGAACAACTGGTCCGGTCATCTTTTTGTCCATGGGAAACCCGTGATGGACAGTCCCTTCATGAACGGCTGTGCGCACACCTTTCAGATGATGACCTACCTGCTGGGGAAAACCATGACAGAGGCCGAGGATATCGTCCGGGTGGAAGGGGAACTGTACCGGGCAAACCCGGCCCTTGAGAATTATGATATTGCGGCGCTTCGCTGTTTTACCCGGGAAAATGTCCCGCTTCTTTATCTGACCTGTCACGCCATGCGAGAGGAAAACCTGGGCCGGTTCGCCGAAATGGAATTCGAGGCGGGCACACTCATCTGGGAGGAAGGACTGAGCTATCGGTTTGTTTACCGGGACGGACGGGAGCCACTTGATTTCGGTCCGGACAGCAGTCCCCGTTTCCAGAAGCTGCACGACATTCTGGCCTGTATGAGAGGTCAGCGTGACCTTCCGCTCTCACTGCCGCATACCGGACTGCCGCATTTGCACGCCGTTCTTCTTGCGCAGTCTTTGCCCGTTCAGGATATTCCCGCAGACCGAATCGACATTCTTGAGGAGAAGGGTGATCGTTTCTGCTGCCCGAAGAATCTGGAGTCCGTTTTGAGAGAAGCCTATACAGGAAATGCGCTTCCCATGGAAATCGGGCTCTCTCTGGTGAGGTGAAAGCATGAGAGGGGAGCAGGGCCAGGCCGGATACTGGATTCCCGGTGCGGTCTCCGTCACTTTCCGGGATATGCACCTGGGCGCAGATGAAGTTCTTGAACTGATGGGTGAAACCGGCCTTGAGACCATCGAATGGAGCGAGAACGTTCACCTCATGGAAAACGATCCCGCCGCCGCAAGGGACCTGCGAAACCGGTCCCGCCGTGCCGGGATCTCCATCGCCGCCTATGGCTCCTATTATCGCCTTGGCACGCAGGCAGATCCCGAAAAAGCCTTTTGCTGCACACTCCGAAACGCGGCCGCGCTTGAGGCACCGGTGGTTCGAATCTGGGCAGGTACGGAGGGCTCCGGAAACGTCAGCGACGCAGACTTTCTGCGCCTGTGCCGGGAGGCACAGGTATTGGCCGGAATGGCCGCGCGGGAGGGTATTCGTCTGGCCTTTGAATGGCATAAAGACACGCTGACCGATACCAACTCGTCCGCCTTTCGGCTGCTTTCGGAAATTGACCACCCGAACATTTTCTGCCTCTGGCAGCCCACTGCCGCGCTTACACCATCCGAGCGGGTCTTCGGCCTGCGTGAACTGCACCGAAACCAGCGCCTCATTAACTGCCATGTCTATTCCTGGCCGGGAAACACCCGGTCCACCCTGAACGCAGCAGAGTGGCAGTATTATCTGGACGCCGCGGGACCATTGACGGAGCCGCACGCGCTCCTTCTGGAATTTGTCCGGGATGATCTGCCAGACCAGTTCCGGCAGGATGCAGCCATCCTGAAAGCCCTGATCCATGCACAGGGATAGGCCAATTCCTGCATCACGTCAGAGTCAGGAATTGGACCTGTGGTTTGTCAGGTAAACTTCCGGTCGCTTTCGCTTTTAAACCGCCGGTCTGTTTGACTTTGTGGCATTATCAGGTACAATAGCTGCTATAATTTTTATCCCTAACCGGAAAGAAAACGGAGGTCTTTCATGAAAATCGGTTTTATCGGCCTTGGGAACATGGGCTCAGCCATTCTCAACGGCATCCTTCAAAAGAATCTGGTGATACCCGATGATATTTATGTATCCCGGAAGCATCCAGAGAATGCAACAAGCTATGCCAGCCAGGGCGTTCATGTGTTTCGTTCAAACATCGACGTGGCAAAGGCCGCGGATATCCTTCTTCTGGCCGTCAAGCCCAACATCCTTGAATCCGTTCTGGAGGAGATCTGCGGAGCCCTGACGGATCATCATCTGCTGATTTCCATTGCAGCCGGCTGGCCGCCGGAGCGCCTTCTGTCTGTCGTTCCCGAGCACGTTTCCTGTGTCTGTGTCATGCCGAATGTTCCGGCATCGGTAGGGGCGGGCTGTACCATTCTGAACGAAAAAGGGCGTTATACGCCTGAACAGATGGACGTGGTCCGGCAGATTTTCAATTCAGTGGGGACGACAGCCCTTGTCGAGGACCGCTATTATTCTGTCTGCGGCGCTCTGACTGGCTGCAGTCCTGCCTTTGTCTTTGAGTTTATCGAGGCACTTTGTGATGCGGCCGTTCTCTCCGGTATTCCAAAGCCGCTGGCGCTTTCGCTGACCGCGGAAATGCTTTCCGGAAGTGCACAGATGGCCCTGAAGACAGGGGCGCATCCGGGTGCACTGAAAGACCGTGTGTGCTCACCGGGAGGGACGACTATCGAAGGAATCCGCGCCCTTCACGAGCAGGGATTCCACGCAGCTGTCATGGAGGCCCTGATTAAGGCCATCGAGAAAGGGAAGCGTCTCTGATTTTGTTAAAAATTTAACAAAATCAGAGGGGAATTCCGACAGGAAAAGGGTGGCGTTTCGATCGAGTCCCGCATGCTCCATCGGGCTATGGCACTGCGTTCAGATGATCAGACGTTCGCAGTCTCACTCGATAACCGGATGCTCCATTGAACACTTCCCAGGCTCAAAGCATCTTTCAGTCCGTTCTGAGTCGGCCGGTCACCGGCCTTCCGGCTCCGGTTATGCAATAACAAAAAAAGGAAATCGTTGATATGAAAGAAATTACAGTTTACACGGACGGTGCCTGTTCCGGAAATCCCGGTCCCGGCGGCTGGGCCTGTGTTCTGATGTACGGTGAACATATCCGGGAATATTCCGGTTATGATCCTGAAACCACCAATAACCGTATGGAAATGCTGGCCGCCATTAAGGCGCTGCAGTGTCTCAAGGAATCCTGCATTGTGAAGATCCATTCGGACTCGGCGTATCTGTGCAACGCCATCAACCAGCGATGGATTAACAACTGGCAGCGCAACGGATGGAAAACCTCGCAGAAAACGCCGGTGGAAAACAAGGATCTGTGGCTGACACTGCTGGATGAGATGAGCCGTCATCAGGTCTCATTCATCAAGGTCAAAGGACACGCCAACAATCGCTGGAACAACCGCTGTGATGAGCTGGCCACCGGTCAGGTCAAGCGGCGGGGCAGACCGGAAGACTGACAGAGAGTATTCTGGAAGACTTCGCAAAACTCAGGTTTTACGAAGTCTTCCGTATGGGAGGAATCGGATTTGCCAAACAGTTACCATACAGACACCCAGCTGGAACGCACCCGGCGTCTCCATCAGCTTCTGAAGGAGCTCCCGGATGTGTGCAGCGATTATTTCCTCTCCATTGAACAGATTACCAGTTCGCTGACACGTTTGAGTTATGCCTATGATCTCAAACTGTTCTTTGAATATCTTTCATCCGAACTGTCGAAGTTCAACGGAAAGGAAATCCGTTTGTTCACCGCGGAAGATCTGAATCGGATTACCAAACAGGATATTGAAAAGTACGCCCGGTATTTATCCTATTACGTCAAAAACGAAGTGGATGAAGCCAGCGCGGAAAGCGCGGTCAGCCGTGAATACGTCAATCATGAATACGGAATCAAGCGGAAATACGCCTCGCTTCGGGGATTTTTCAAATACCTGTTTTCAGAGGGCCTGATTGACAGCAACGTGGCCTCGCTGGTGCCGCTGCCCAAACTCCATGAACGGGCCATCATCCGTCTGGATATTGATGAGGTTGCCCGTATTCTGGATGTGGCCGAAACCGGCCAGGATCTTCCGAAAACCTATCAGAAATACCATCGGGTCACCTCGAAACGGGATGTAGCGCTGCTTTCTCTGTTTCTCGGCACGGGCATCCGTATCAGTGAATGCGTCGGCCTGAATATCGATGATTTTGATTTTGAACAGAACGCCTTTGTCGTGACCCGCAAAGGCGGAAAAGAAGTCATCTTGTACTTTTCCGATGAAGTGGCGGACGCGCTGAAGACGTATTATCAGGAGCGCAAGGAAATTGAAACGCTGCCCGGTCATGAAAATGCGTTCTTTCTGTCGATTCAGCGGCGGCGCATCTCTCAGCGTGCGGTGGAAAACATGGTCAAAAAGTATTCCGCCATTGCCGCACCCCTGAAAAAGAAGATCAGCCCGCATAAACTCCGCAGTACCTTCGGAACAAATCTGTACCGTGAAACCGGCGACATCTATCTGGTGGCGGATGTTCTCGGCCACTCGGATGTCAATACGACGCGCAAGCATTATGCGGCCATGGCCGAGGATCACCGGCGCCTGGCGGCTGAAAAAACCGTTCTTCGTGATGATCATTAAAAAAAAGGTCCGTACCATGTACGGACCTTTGACTTTATTGCTCAGTCATCCTCAAAATCATATTCATCCTTCGCCTGTTCCCGGAAAATCTCGAAAACAGCCTCAAGGACATTGTCATCATCGACGGTCACGTATGTGACGTCATCGGAATCGTCCCCATCTTCAGGCTCTACGACCTGAAGAATAACGACCTCATCTTCATCATCCGGCAGAAGGACGACGTATTCCTTTCCTTCATACTCAATCGACGCGCAGAATTCAAATTCTACATCGTTGCCGTCTTCATCCGTCAGGACAACCTTCTCATCATCATCATAAGGACGCTCAAATTCTTCATTCATTTCAAGTCCCCCCAATCAGCACACATTTCATGGTTAAAAAACGACCAGATGTAATATACCATAAACAATCCTGAAATACAATCCTAAATTCTCAGGCATCGGCCAAATAAGGTTTCATGGACTCTTTATAGCACAGGCGTCCGAAGTCGTCAAAGACCAGACAGATCGGCTCCGAATCCGTATATTTGAGAATTTCATCCATATGGACACTTTCCCGGAAACTGAGGAACGTATAGCTGACTCCGGTACGTTTTGCCCTGCCGGTCCGGCCGATCCGATGCACATAGTACTCTTTTTTCTCCGGCAGATCGTAATTGATCACCGCATCGACATCATCCACATCAATGCCGCGGGCTGCAATATCAGTGGCCACAAGCAGATCGAATTTCTCCGCACGGAAGCCTCTCATGACGGCATCCCGCTGAGACTGTTTCACGTCGCCATGCAGGCATTCCGCGTTGTATCCCAGTTTTTTCAGCCGGTCCGTCAGACGCTGCGTCATGTCTTTCGTATTGCAGAAAATCATGCACCTTTTGAAATCCCCCGTGTCCAGCAGATACAGGAGATGATTATACTTGTCCTTCGGATCCGTATCAATGACATATTCCGTAATCTTCGGTTTATCCTCTTCAAGTGCCTTGACCACCAGTTCAACCGGTTCGTGCTGATACTTCCAGGAAATGGTCATGACATCCTGATTCGTCGTCGCACTGAACATCACCAGCTGACGATCCGGGGAAACACAGCCGATGATCTTCTCCACGTCTTCCACAAAGCCCATTTTCAGCATCTCATCCGCTTCATCGAGAACGACGGTATGCACCCCGTGAAGGCTGATATTATGCCGCTTCATATGGTCCAGAAGGCGTCCGGGCGTTGCCACGATAATCTGCGGCTTCTTCTGAAGGACCGCCAGCTGTTTGCGGAACGGCTGCCCGCCATAGATCACCGCGATCCGCACGTCCTTGATAAAATGGGCCAGATCCGTCAGATCATCTGCGATCTGCTGAGCCAGTTCCCGGGTAGGCGCCAGAACCAGCTCCTGCGGCTTCGGGTCGTTTACATTGATATACTCAAGCATCGGAATGCCAAATCCGAGGGTCTTCCCTGTTCCCGTCGGTGCAATGGCAATAATATCATGCCCTTTCATCATATACGGAATACATTTTTCCTGAATGGAGGTCAGTTCGTGGAAATTCAGCCACTCAAAGGCTTCGACCACTTCAGGACTGATATCCATCTGTTTCAGTTTCTCAGCACCACTGTTCATGCTCTATAAATCCTTCCCTGCAGAATGCGCGTTGATTCCCCTACTCAATGTTCCGGGAACTTCGCAGATCAAGTGTCTTTTTATGACTGGTGACATTTAACACCAGCGCAATGCCGGCCATATTCACGACCAGATTCGTTCCACCATAACTGATAAACGGCAGCGGGATTCCGGTAATGGGCATAACGCCGATGCACATTCCCACGTTTTCATATACGTGGAACAGAAGCATCGCCATAACGCCCAGAATAATCAGCCGTCCATAACGGTCATCCGTGTTATAGGCAAGCAGAAGCATTCGAATAATCACGATCAGATACAGAAGCAACAAAACCACCGATCCGACAAACCCCAGTGTTTCCCCCACGACCGTAAAAATAAAATCGGTATGATTTTCCGGAACGTAATTCAGGTGGGTCAGTGTTCCCTCGGCCCATGCCCCTTTCCCGTAAAACCCTCCCGAACCAATCGTCACCTTGGAATTGACGATCTGATATGAGCTGCCGGTGGGATCTGACTCCGGATTGATGAAGGCGACGAGGCGAAGCCATCTGAAGTTGTTGGTTGAGGCCAGATAGAAAACAAGCGGAATCATCAGGCCGATGGCCAGCGAGCCCCAGGCAAAAATGACTTTCAGCTTTGTCCCGCACATGAAAATCAATACGACGAAAATAACCACGAAGACCATGAAGGTTCCCACGTCAGGCTGTGCAATGATCAGCACCGCCGGAATGGCAAAATGAACAATCACGTGAATATAATGCCGTATATTGGGAAACGGCTGGTCCGGATACTTTGTCAGACGTTTGGACAGGGTGATAATCAGCGCAATTTTGGCCAGCTCGGAGGGCTGAAACGTTCGGTCCAGGAAGCGGAACCAGCCGCTGACGCCGTTGATCTTGCTTGTTCCAAGGACCAGACCCAGCAAAAGAATATCAACGATATAGATGACCGGCCACATTCGCCCGATAAACTCATAGCTGACCGTCTGAATCAGGGCGACGACGACCATCGACACCACCACCCAGAGAAGCTGCAGACGTCCGTTATTGGCCGCCATGACCAGTTCCTGCATGGACCGCTCTGCACCCAGCGACGGGTTATAGTTGGCGATCGTAATGGCCAGTACCCCATAAAAAGCCAGTGCATAGGAAGAAATAAGAAGAATCCAGTCAAAATGTGCCCTGGCCAGATGTTCTCTTTTCAGTTTAAACATGCAATCATCCTTTTTTGAAAATCAGGCAAGTTCACCGTAAATCCGCCTGAAAATCCGCTGCTCTTTCCAGGACAGGGATGCAGCGCCTTCCCCGTTGGCTTTCAGGGTAAAGAAATCCGATGTTCGCGGGATGGGTCCCAGGACCGGGCAATCCAGGAGAAGACTCATTGTATTCGCATCATACTGCACTTTTTTGCGTATCAGCGCATGGTCCTCAAAATTGACGACCGGAAAGACTTCCGCAGGCAAAGCCCGGTACTGCTGAAAAAGGGATTCACACGGCCTGAGGGAAAAGGGATCCGGCCGTGTGACCAGGACAATCCGGTCCTCCCGCTGCATGAGCGAAACACTGAACGGGTTTGAACCGGTTGGAAGATCCAGAAGGATCAGATCATACTTTCCCTGCAGCGCCAGAATCAGACTCGACAGATCATCCAGAGGAACACAGGACATCAGGGAGGTGCAGGCATAATCGAGGCCGGGAAAGCCGGGCACCGGATAAAGCGCTGCATTGATTTGTACATGGTCCACCAGAACATCGGTCAGATCCACCGTCACAACGCTCTGGATCCCGAGAAACAGATCACAGGTCCGGAACGGTCCGGCTGTATCAAGAAGCAGCGTTTTCCGCCCGTTTCCGGCGGCTGTCTGCGCCAGCCCCACCGCAACGCTGGATTTCCCCGAACCTCCGCTGCCGGAGGCGATCATCCAAATCTTTCCCATAACCTCTCCTGTCCGCTCATCGTTTGCCTGTGCAGGTCCGTCAATTAATACGCCAGCGCATTCGACGGCGCAATCAGATCATCTCCGCCCAGGCTGCGATGATCCAGATAGTACTCAACAACTTCACGAATCGTAATGGAACAATAGGATCCGCTGTATCCGTGCGGAATATACACCGCGATGGCAATTTCCGGCTTTTCAAACGGCGCAAAGGCGACCATCCACGCGTTATTCTCAAGGTCGACTTTCGTCTTTTCTGCCGTTCCCGTTTTAGCGCCGATCTGTTTGCCCAGATCTGTTCCTCTGAAGAACCGGGTTGCCGTACCTTCTGCCTCCGTAACGCCGTACATCCCCTGGCGTATCTTGGCAAAATAGGCGTCAATTTCAGGGTGTTCAATCTGCGAGGCAAGAATCGGCGAGCTCTGGCTGATCAGCTCGCCCTCCGGCGAAATGATCGAATCCACCAGCCGAAGATCATACACATATCCTCCGTTTGCCACCGCGGCAATATACCGCGCGACAGCAACCGGCGTAATGGTGGTAATGGACTGGCCGACGGCGCACATGATGGCCTCTGAACCACCCCATTTAATTTCGTTCAGCATGATATAGGTATCACCGGCGACAATCTGCAGATAAACCAGCTCACGCGGCATATCCAGTTCTTCCATTAGAATGGTACGGATCTGCGGCAGCCACTCTGACTGGTTGGAATCCACGGCCATATCCATCAGCCGCTTCACGCATTTATTCAGTTTTCCCTCATCAAAAATCATGCCGTAATCATCGCCGACGCTGATCAGATGCTTTTTGATGTTATTAAACACGATGGAGGGACGCCAGGTACACTGCTCCGCTGCCGAGATCGCCTTGTTTTTGTCATACAGCGACGTCTGTGAGCCCACATATCCCTGCAGTTCACCCGGAAGATCAATGCCGGTCCGGGTTGTCAGGCCATACAGGGCCGCTGTTTTGTACAGCTGGTCATCCGTATTCTCATACAGCCTCGAGCCGACGGTATAAAAGAAATAGTTGCAGGAATGGGTCAGTCCCTCTGACACCGTCTGGTTGGCATGTCTTTTCAGCTGTTTCTGATTGATCCAGCACCTCGGCGGATTGCTCTTGTCATAGACATCAAAGTAGCCCTTGTCATCAATGGTTTCATCCATCGTCAGGACACCGGAGGTCAGTCCCGCTGTGGCCGTTACCAGTTTGAAGATGGAGCCCGGCGTATCCCGTGAACCAATGGCATAATTGACCAGCGGATTTCTTGAATCCAGAAGAATGGATGCAGCGGATTCGCCGCCTTTAATGAACGCATTGGGATCAAAAGGCGGATAGCTGGCCAGAGAGAGCACTTTCCCCTGCATGTCAATGATGACAACCGCGCCTTTTTCAGCCAGTTCAATCGGATTCGAGTCAAAATCCCGTGTGGTTCCCTGGAGAACCGTTTTGTTTGTATCCAGCCATGTATCGCTGTTCAGTAGCCGCTCCTGCTCATCGCGGATGTAATTGATATTTTCCTCCAGAGCCGATTCGGCAACCCGCTGCAGATTGGAATCAATGGTCAGCTTGATATTGTTTCCATCCGTGGCCTCTGTCGTCGAAAGCGTCCGGCTGACCGCCCCGTAACGGTCAATTTCCACCACACGTTTTCCGACCCGCTGAGAGGTGCACGGCGTCAGCCAGTCCTCCATTGATTTTTCCACGCCGTCCAGCCCGATCAGGTCAGACAGTGCGTATCCCTTATCCCTGTACTGCGCATAATAGGTGTCGTAATTCTGGATTTTTCCAATATAGCCGATGACATGACAGGCCATTGTTCCGTTCGGATAAACCCGCTGCGTGCTGACCGAAACGCTGATTCCGGTGAGCTTCAGCGCTTTTGCCTCAATCTCAATGACCGTCTCCCAGCTAACATTGGAAGCGATGGTAATCGGCTGCGAAAGGAAGGCGTTATTCTGCATGGTTTCCCAGACAGCCAGGATCTTAATCTTCTTCTCTTCGCTCATATCCTCCGGAATCCGATAACGCCGGCATAAGGTATCAACGAGTTCCTGCTGCGGAAATCTCGTCACGCTCTGCACGTAGAAGTTGCTGCGCCACATCTCCTCACGTGCGTTTTGCTGTGCAAGCGTATAATCATTATTGTTCCATGTAAATACCCAGAGACCGGTCATCGGATCACGCACCATTGAAAATGCCGTGTCCATTTTCCCGCCGTTTTTCTCGACAATATCGATGACATCAATAATCGCGCTGGTATAGACCTGATACTGCGAGAGCGTTCTCCCTTCCGCATCGGTTTCACTTGGAACAAAATTGGGGTCCCGGTAAAACTTCACATTGTAAATCTGCTTGTCATAGGCAAGGGTCAGCGAATTCGAATCCATGATTGAACCGCGGTTGCCCTGACTGTTGATCGTCTTGGTCTTTTTTCTCTCAGCACTGGCCAGGTTGTCCTCATAGGAGATTACCTGAAGATTAAAAAGACGCACAATCAGAACGGAAAACATTAACAGGATAATCACCATCACTGTGATAAAACGACCTGTATACTGTTCTTTCACTTGATGTTAATCCTCCTTAATTCAGCATCTTTCTTCCGCATTTCTTTTCGGCGCTGTCTGGTTCTTCTGAAAAGGTCCACGGCCGCCGCTGCGGGAATGACCAGAACCGTCGTGAGTATGACACAGACAAGCATGCGGAAGAAGGTGACATAGCCCTGTTCAGCGCCAACCAGAAAGAGATACCCGATATAAACAAATTCCCGGACCATCGTCATCGAGAACGTAATAATCGCATATTCCAGAAAACGCTTGTGCTTCATCTTTCTGAATGCATTATTCAGTCCTCCGCGAATCAGGGCCGAAATATAGCCAATGAACGTATAGATAACCAGATTGATGGCCGGTGCATACCCGGTCGTCGTGTCGTAAAACA